>CALFAK010000050.1 GCA_937948985.1 uncultured Neomegalonema sp.
CGATCCCTGTGACCGGGCGGTTTTCCGGGCCGCATCGGGGCAATGTATTTGCCTGTCTCAGCCCTGACCGCCAGCCTTTTTGCCTCCCACCGCGCCAACCGCCGCGCCTGTTTCGGCACATCGCCCAGCGCCAGATGCAAAGCCCGCAACCGCCGCATCAGATGCGCCGCGCTGACCTCATCATCAGGCGAGATCACGACAACAGGCTCAAACACCTGCACCTCATCGAAAAACCGGATGCGCGGCACAGGTTTCCGGCCCCGAACAGACGAGCGCGCCTTGAACGATTTGCGCGCATCGAACAGCGCAAATGCCGGAATCCGCGCGCCAAGACCGCCCGAAACGCTCGGAATCGCGGGCACAGGCCCGCCACGCGGCACGCTCACACCCGCCTCAATCTTGAAAACAACCTTCACCACCACGACCAACCGCCGGAACGCGGCCTCAGCGGGTCGCAAAACCCGCCAAATCCCTGTCCGCACATGCCTCGGCAGCACACCGCCATCGCCGGCCAAAACGAGCAACGCGGCAACCATCCGAACCAGCGCTTCACGCTGACGGTCTATGCCCAGTGTCCAGTCCATGCGGTGCTAAAAATGTCCTTCTCAGATACCAATTAAGCATCATATAGAACATTTAAAGAACATGTGTCAAGCGCAACTGAAAGCTGACAGAGTTTTTCGCGGTACAAAATATCAATCGGAAAAACACCGCATCCCTTTCATGCGGTGGGCATGACGGAGTCGCATTGGGCGGATACCGAGCCGCCACGCAAGATCGTGAAGGCGATTTGGGAGAACGCGGGTATCAGAGCTGGCAGGTGGTAAGTCTCTAAGCGGTTACGTGCGGACGCAGTTATTCGGCGAAAAGACCGCCAAGCGCAAACGCGGCAGTGATCGCCCTGTCAAAGATCATGCGGCACTGGCCAGGGTGATCGCTTGAAAGAGTTTTCGCCGCCCCGCACTTGATGCGGGGCCTTCTTATGCAGCGAATTTATCGTAAATCGCAGGGGGTCCCGCATCTGCAAAGCGTCATTTCATGTCGCATTGCGTGCGGACAGCATGATTTCCTCTTCAAGCGATTGCCGTGGCTCAAGGACTGGAGGCGCGTCGCAACCAGATACAACCGATGCAGCTCACACTTTCAAAAGCGCCATCGCTCTCGCTGCTACAATCATATTCTGGCTATGAGTCCTGAACCTAGAAACGTTCGTCGCCCGCATAGTGCGTCAATGCTTCCCCGACACGCCCCGCTGCGTTAATCTCGCCACAACCTGAATTCGTGGCGAGGTCCGAGTCGATGTCATCCCAGAGTACAATCTCCAAAAAATCCGCCGTCACCGATCCCGATCAGTCGCCAAAACCGCGCAAGCGCATGACTGTGCCGGGGTTTATGGCCCGCAAAGGCGGTGAGCCGCTGGTCTGCCTGACCGCCTACACGGCCCATGTCGCCAATTTGCTCGACCAACGTTGCGATCTGCTGCTGGTCGGTGACAGTCTGGGCATGGTCATCCACGGGATGCCCAACACGCTGGGCGTCACGCTGGAGCATATGATTATGCACGGCCAGGGCGTGATGCGCGGGGCTGAAAAATCTCTCGTCGTCGTCGATATGCCGTTCGGCAGTTTTGAGGAATCCCCTGAAATCGCCTTCCGCAATGCCGCCCGCGTCGTAAAAGAAACCGGCTGCGCGGCGGTCAAGCTGGAGGGCGGGGCGGAGATGGCCCCCACGATCCAGCACATGACCCGTCGCGGTATCCCCGTCATGGCCCATATCGGCCTGATGCCGCAAAATCTGAACATGATGGGCGGTTTCAAGATCGCCGGACGGGACGAGCGTGACTGGGAATACATCATTCAGGACGCCCGCGAAGTCGAAAAAGCGGGTGCATTTTCTGTGGTTGTCGAGGGCGTGACCGAGCCGCTGGCTGAAAAAATCACTCAATCCATCAGCATCCCGACCATCGGCATCGGCGCATCAAAAGAATGCGACGGACAAATACTGGTGTTCGAGGATATGATCGGCCTCTTCCCCCGGGTCCCCACGTTCGTCAAACGCTACGGCAATATGGAAGAAATGATCGCAAACGCCGCCGACCTCTACGCCGAAGAAGTCCGCGCCCGCCGCTTCCCGACCGAAGACCACGTTTATACTCTGAACAAAAAGGACGGCTGAAAATTCCCGTCGCATCGCTGTCTTGGCATCACGGATGACTTTCCGGGCGCTTTCATGGAAGATTGTGTTTAGCAACTGTAGCCGGGAAACCTTGCACTTTGACGCGTCTTGCCTGCTTTTCTGTCGGGGGTATTGGTCAATTTGAAAAATCTTTTGCAGGTGCGAGAAGCAATGGTGGGGAATCGCCGATTGCGGACTTCGAGGGGCCATAGGTGGGCTAATCTGAAATAAGCCAACCTATCCACCAATTCGAACGTGCAATGGCATCATCCCGTGATCCTCGCGCTGGCGACGCACGCACGCCTCCAGTTCACGGCGCTCTTAAGCAGACAGGAAATTCGAACGGATCATCACCGAAGCAGAGCCCAGCCAACCCAAAACGTCAACCAAATTCGGATGCTCCCAGAATTCCAGTATATTGTAAATTTTATTTGAGAGCAGTTGCAAGCCGCGATTGTTTCTCGTCACAAAAAATGATGTTTTGGTTCAAATGCGTTTTTTGGCGCAAAGGAGTAGCGCAATGTCTTGGCTTATCGGAACCGAACTTAATGATACTCTCGTCGGTGGTGTAGGTGATGACCGAATAATAAGCAAAGGTGGATCAGATGTCATTGATGGTGGGGGTGGTATAGATCGTCTTGATTACCGCGACAGTCTTACGGGTATAACTATCACGTATGGAAACGGTTATTCGGGAATTGGAGGCGGTCTCGGATCGTCAGCATATGGCGACAAATTTGAGAATGTTGAGAGAATTTTCGGAAGCTTTTTTGATGATAGTTTCTATGGAAATCATCAAGATAATTATTTTTACAAAGCGGGTGGAAATGATCATTTTGATGGAGGTTTGGGTGGCAAAAACTGGATTGATTATCGGCTATCTCAAAAGGCCCTCGATGGCGAAGGACTTGTATTAGACTTAATGCTTTTTAGTAATACTGGCCGTGCAGTGTTTGGCGGCGGAGCAGAAAATTACATTGATTCAGATGGTGGGATTAGGCAGTATTTGATGTCTCAAGTTAATAACGGCGTTGATTATATTGATCGCGTTGAAAATATTAGTGCAACTGAAAACAATGACCGCCTGCGCGGTTCCCATGAAGATAATGAATTCAACCTCCGAGGGGGTGATGATCTAGCCTATGGCTATGGCGGTGACGATATTCTTCGCGGAGGAGCAGGGAATGATAAATTATATGGCCATACTGGCGAGGATTTTCTACGCGGTGAAGACGGCCATGATAGTCTTTACGGTGGAGGCGACGACGATGAGCTTCGAGGCGAAGCTGGGAACGATTATCTGTTTGGGGATATCGGCTCGGATAAATTGAAAGGCGGCTCTGGCCAAGATATTCTGAACGGTGGTGTAGATCGTGATGTGGATCGTCTTTATGGCGGGGACGGCGCAGATATATTCGCGTTCACTGATACAATGACGGGTCGTGACTGGATTAAGGATTTTGAGGACGGTGTGGACACGATTAGTTTTAGATATGCGTCCTCGATTTCGTCATTTGATGACATTGTAGGACATATGCGGCAGAGCGGTTCTCACGTAATTATCGAGCTGAGCGAAAATGATGATATCGTTGTCTCAAACTTGGCGCTGAGTGACCTTACGGAAAACGACTTTATTTTCTAACTGTGGAAT
Source organism: uncultured Neomegalonema sp. (assembly GCA_937948985.1). GTDB lineage: Bacteria > Pseudomonadota > Alphaproteobacteria > Rhodobacterales > Rhodobacteraceae > JAHDDY01. Next base: position 3,827 of record CALFAK010000050.1, read on the forward strand.
CCAGCCGATCTTTGACAACATCGATGCCTGCTTTGGTTGAAATAATGCGCATTTCTATCTTTTATTGCATACGGGACATTGTAAAATCTCCCCTCATCTGTTCAGATCAATAAAACATGCATGACCCGATCCTGCTTGCGCACTGTTCTGGACATAAGCCCACTCAAGTCAGCCAAGTATAGCTCAATGGCTTGGCATTTCTCCGAATATCGCCGGTTGGCTTCTTCGATCAAACCTATCCAAAGCCCACCAACTTTCGTCGCCTTAACGAATTGTTTATTATACCTGAACCTCTCGTGCAAGCCGCATAATGACCGCTTCGCGCTCAAAGCGGACTGATGCGGCGCGAAAGCGGATATTTCAAATTGACCCGGCATCTCTCGGGAACTGTAAATAGTTTGGACCAATAAGTATGATAAAAGTTCTTGGGCGTGACAACTCGGTTAATGTGCAAAAAGTAATGTGGTGCGCCGCTGAGCTTAATATCGATGTGACACGGACGGACGTTGGTGGCGCCTTCGGGGGAAATGATACCGGGGCATTTCGCGCTATGAACCCTAACGGCAAAATTCCTGTGATGATTGACGGTGATTTTGTGCTTTGGGAATCCAATACGATTGTGCGCTATCTTTGCGATACATACGGAACCGGCGCCTGGAAATTGCAGACTTCAGCGCAAATGGCGCTCGCCGGGCAATGGATGGATTGGTTTCTGACTTCATTGCATCCGCCGATGACAACGCTGTTCTGGCAGTTGGTTCGCACCGATCCCGCCAAGCGCGATGCGGCGAAGATCGCGACGGCGATTGCGGACAGCGCGGGCATGTGGTCGATCCTGGAACAACACCTCGCAAACCGCAAATTCATCATGGGCGATAATCTTAGCGTAGCCGATATCCCGGCGGGAAGCTCGGCCTATCGCTGGCATTCGATGACCTTCGCGCGTCCTGATTTTCCAAATCTGCGGAACTGGTGGGACAGGTTAGCGGAACGCGAAGCATATAAGAAAAACGTGATGATTCCACTGACCTGAACACCTCATGGATGCTGCCATAACAATCGAACGCACCTCAAATTGATCAATATGGTTCGGGTTCGCATAAATTCACGGATTACCCGAAGATCACGCCAGAAATCACGCTCTAAAATAACACCAAAACGCGTAACTTGATTTTTCTAAACAAAAAATTTAGCGTCGCATACGGTGCATTTTTTCAACCGGGGTGAAATCGAGGTGTTACCAAATGGCTTATAAAACTTATTCAACCGTCGATCCCGCTTCCAACGAATTTTGGCATCAAGCCGTTGCCGCTTATCGCAGCGTCAGCGCAGTTTCAATTGCATCGGATGTGTATATCGCCTCTAGGCATGGGATTTTTAATGTTGGCAATAGCGTAACGCAATCGAGATCGCTTGATATCGAAAGATCGGGCGGCACGGTAACTGATGTTGATTTCGTGCAGTCGGCAGATATTTCAGTTGCAAAAACAGATGGAAACGCGGGCGTTAAAACCCCCTTGATCGTTTTTCAGGATGCTGGCGACGTACAATATGATCGTAACGGTGATGCCCGTTTCGGTCTTGATCCGTTTGCCCGGGCCGATATTCCCACAACCACCGTCACCACATACACAGCCGGTTATCCCAACAGGTTTGCCGGTGTTTTGCAGGAGCAAAACTCCGAAACTTCTAGAGCGTCCGCAGCGCCGGGATCGTATTCGGGTGGCAGCAGTGGCACAGGAATATGGATAGACTACGATCCCGACGGGGACGGGCAAACAAGCCGGTTTGTGAGCGGCGTCGTGACAGTAGCTAGCGGAGGCGGAAGCGCTATCAGAGGCGGCAGCGGCAGGCCAAGCGATCATCATCTTCCCTCTGTCTACGAACAGCTTGCCGAAATTGCTGCTGAACATGGAGATGCAGACCACTACGCGCGGCAAACAATAATCGGTAATCTTTTCTTCCAACTAGGCCCTGCCACCAACATTACAGCCTACCGCGATAATGAAATATACGGCACGTTTTTTCACGAAGACATTTATGGTGGTGGTAACAACGATATAATTTTTGCGGAAGAAGGGGATGACAACGTCGATGGCGGTTTTGGAAATGACGTCATTCATGGCAATTTAGGAAATGATACGCTGCTTGGTGCGGAGGGGAATGATACGCTTTTCGGCGGCGATGACGATGACAGCCTGAGCGGTGGTACCGGAAATGACGAGCTCGAAGGTGGCGAGGGCAATGACGTACTGTCAGGCGATGACGGAAATGATGCCCTCCGGGGCCAAGATGGTAACGACCTGATCCACACCGGAAATGATAATAACCTGGCCTTCGGCGGCAATGACGATGACTCCATCTACGGCGGCAACGGTGACGATTCTCTTCATGGCAACGCAGGAAATGATCTGATCCGGGGTGGAGACGGCGTCGATTTCCTGTTTGGCGGCACCGAAAACGATCACTTGCTTGGCCAGAACGGTAATGACGTCATCAAGGGCCAAAGCGGAAATGATACGATCTCCGGCGGCAACGGTGATGATGTACTCAACGGCGATTCTGGCGATGATGCCTTGCGCGGTGACGCCGGAGATGATCACGTGTCCGGCGGTTCCGGCGCTGACAGGCTATTCGGCGGTGCTGGCAATGATCGTCTCAACGGTCAGAGCGGCAACGACACAATCATCGGTCAAAGTGGCGATGATACCATCTCCGGTGGCGGCGGAGATGATTTCATTAATGGGACTATCGGGAATGACATCCTGAATGGTGATACTGGAGAAGACCGTTTGTTCGGCGGGACGGGCGCGGATGTCCTGTCTGGCGGTGGTGGTAACGATAAACTCTTCGGGCAAAGTGAGAACGACACGCTGATAGGCCAAAGCGGCGATGATACGCTCTCAGGCGGTGGCGGCGATGACGTTCTTGACGGCGGCACAGGTACAGACCTGCTGATCGGAAACGGAGGAACCGATACATTCGTTTTCTCCACCAACTATGGATCAGACACGGTCATCGGATTTGTAAATAACTCTGACTCCCTAAAGTTAAATCAGGACCTTTGGGGCGGCGGATTGACAGCTTTGGAAGTTGTCAGCACTTTTGGAACCGATAACGCGGCAGGTGTTCTTTTCGACTTTGGCAATGGCGATACCATCCAAGTCTCAGGCTACAATGTGAGAATAACATCAATTGAAGATGATATTCTTCTATTTTGATTGATACCAATGCTACGGCGCACAGAGGTGGCTCAGGAAACTGAACAAGGATCATAGGGCATCTCCCAAAACGGGTGATTTTGCTGCGCGTGCATCAAAATCAGCTCTTGGCCCTTGCGCCGCACCGCACATATGGCTAGACAACCGCTTCCTCCCGCTATGATCAGGTGACGGGCCACTCGTGTATGGGATGGGAGGAGCATTCGTCCCCATGCTTTGAAGCCGTTGCTGTTAAAAAGGATACGCACATGCCGCTCTATGAGCATGTTTTTATCGCCCGTCAGGATATTTCCGGCGCGCAAGCCGAAGGACTTGTTGAACAGTTCACCGGCATTCTCACCGAAAACGGTGGTTCTGTTGTCGGCCATGAATACTGGGGCCTTCGCCCGATGGCTTACAAAATCAACAAGAACCGCAAGGGTCACTACGCGATGATGCGTATTGATGCGCCCGCTGAGGCCATGAAAGAAATGGAACGTCAGCAGCGCCTCAATGACAACATCATGCGCATTGTCTCGTTCAAGGTCGACGCCCATGAAGAGGGCCAGAGCCAAATGATGCAGGGCAAAGCCGCCCGTGACGAGCGCCGCAACGCGCGTCCGCGCCGTGATGATGCCCCGGCAACCGATGCGCCGAAAACCGAAACCCCTGCGGCTGAGACCGCCACAGAAGCGAAGGAATAAGCGTCATGGCAGGTCCACAACGTCGCCCGTTCTTCCGCCGTCGCAAGTCGTGCCCGTTCTCCGGCGCCGATGCTCCGGTAATCGACTACAAAGACACGAAATTGCTACAGCGCTTTATCTCTGAGCGCGGCAAGATCGTTCCATCCCGTATCACGGCTGTTTCGGCGAAAAAGCAACGCGAGCTTGCGAAAGCAATCAAACGCGCCCGCTTCCTCGCCCTGCTGCCGTACAGCATCAAGTAAGGAGACCTGAGCAATGGAAGTCATCCTTCTTGAACGTGTTGAAAAGCTCGGTGCACTTGGCGAAATCGTCAGTGTAAAGCCCGGCTATGCGCGCAACTTCCTGCTGCCAAGCGGCAAGGCACTGCGCTCGAATAAAGCCAACCTCGCCCGCTTTGAGGCGGAGCGTGCAGGTATTGAGAAGCTGAACGACGAGAAAAAAGCTGAAGCGAAAACCTTCGGTGACACGCTCGACGGGCACAGCTTTGTCGTCATCCGCTCGGCATCCGATGTGGGCAACCTCTACGGGTCGGTTTCGCCCCGTGACGTGGCCGACAGCCTTGCCGAGGACGGTTTCAAAGTGGACCGCAACCAGATTGCCCTCGAAAAGGCGATCAAGGAGCTGGGTCTGCACGAAATCCGCATCATCCTTCACCCTGAAGTCAGCGTTTCGGTTACGGCGAACGTCGCCCGCTCCGAAGACGAAGCTGTGCTTCAGGCCGAGGGCAAGTCCATCGCGGAACTGCGTGCCGAGGAAGAAGCCGCTGAGGCCGCTGAATTCGACGTGCGGTCGCTGTTCGACGAAGATGCTGATCTGCGCGAAGATCTTTCGACCCGCTCTAAAGACGACGATGCGGGTGATAATGCCGAAGAGTCTGATGACGATGTGGCAGAGAAACCTGCGCGTGGCAAGAAAGACCTGCGCGATACAGGTGACGAGGAATATGCAGACGCTGACTGATCGTCGGCGTGTTGTTGAGATGAAGCCGCAAGGGGAACCTTGCGGCTTTTTTATTTTGATCCCATGAAATCAAGCGGTGCCGCCACTGTGTTGATGCGGCGTTACAAATTGACTTTTCCACAGTTTTCCCACAGACTTACGCTTGGTGACGCGGGCAAGAATCCGGCGTAGAACGGTGCGTCACATGAGGATTCGGGCATGAGTGAACACGTCCCCATACCGGGCATTACGGACCTGTCGGTGCGCGCATTGCCCAGCAATGTCGAGGCCGAGCAAGCCGTGCTGGGCGCTTTGCTGGTCAATAATGACGCCTATGATCGGCTGTCAGATTTCCTTTTTCCTGAGCATTTCTTCGACCCGCTTCACGCGAAAATCTACGAAGTTGCGGGCGGGCGCATTCAAAAGGGTCAGGTTGTCTCACCCATTACGCTAAAGCCGATGTTCGAGAGCGATCCCGGCATGGCAGAACTGGGTGGACCCGCCTATATGCTGCGTCTGGCCGATGCGGCGATCAGCGTGTTTAACGTGCTCGATTACGGTAAAATCATCTATGAGATGTCCATCCGCCGTGAGTTGATCCGGCTGGGTGAGGAAATCTCCGACAAAGCCGGCGATTTCAGTGATGATGAAGACGCCATCGGTCATATCGCCAGCGCCGAGCAACGCCTTTACTCGCTGGCTGAGAAGGGCCGTATTGAGGGCGGCTTTAAGACTTTTGCGCAATCGGTGACAACCGCCGTCAATGTCGCCAATGCCGCCTATAAGCGCGACGGTGCGTTGGCGGGGCTTTCGACCGGATTGCGGGATTTGGATGCCAAGCTGGGCGGATTGCACCGCTCTGACCTGCTGATCCTGGCCGGACGCCCTTCGATGGGTAAAACCGCACTTGCCACCAACATCGCGTTCAATGTGGCCAAAGCCTACAAACAAGGCGAACAGGAAGACGGCACTATCGGTACGACGGATGGCGGGGTGGTCGGGTTTTACTCGCTGGAAATGTCGTCCGAACAGTTGGCCAACCGTATTCTGGCCGAGCAATCCGAAATCAGCTCGGAGAAGATCCGGCGTGGTGACCTGGATGAGGCGGAGTTCCGCAAATTCGTTGAAGTCGCCCGCGTGATTGAGACAAAACCGCTTTACATCGACGACACTCCCGCCCTGACCATCGGTCAGGTCGCGGCGCGGGCGCGACGGTTGAAGCGGCGCACGGGGTTGGATCTGTTGGTGATCGACTATCTGCAACTGCTGAATGGCGATGGCGGCGCGCGGGGGAATGAGAACCGGGTGCAGGAAATCTCGCAGATCACGCGCGGCTTGAAGGCGATTGCGAAAGAGCTTGACATTCCGGTGATCGCGCTTTCCCAGCTGTCACGGCGGGTTGAGGATCGTGATGACAAGCGCCCGCAGCTGTCCGATTTGCGCGAATCCGGCTCGATTGAGCAGGACGCGGATGTGGTGATGTTTGTGTATCGTGAGGAATACTATCTCTCGCGCACCGAGCCGCGTGAGGGGACACAGGAGCACCTCGCATGGATTGAGGCGATGGAGCAGGTGCACAGCACCGCCGAAGTGGTGATCGGTAAGCAGCGTCATGGCCCGATTGGTATCGAAAAACTGCACTTTGATGCGCAATTCACGCGCTTTGGCGACCTCGCCCGTGTTGAACGTTACGAATAATGCCCGCGCCGATTCTGACGATCAAGCCCGATGCGATCACACGCAATTGGCAAGCGCTGAACGCTATTTCAGGCGACGCGGAGACTGCTGTGGCGGTTAAGGCGGATGCCTATGGCTGTGGTGTCGGTCCCGTTGCGGCGGCGCTGAATGATGCCGGATGCCAAACTTTTTTTGTGGCGACGCTGGATGAGGCCGTAACGCTGCATACCGAACTGCCTGATGTGCGGATTTTTATCCTCAACGGTGTCAGCGGCGAAGAATGTCAGATCGCCCGTAACCTGCATTTGCGCCCTTGCCTGAACGCGCCGCATCAGATTGCGGATTGGGGTACAGGGGGCGGCGGGCCGTGTGCTTTGCAGATTGATACAGGCATGTCACGGTTGGGCTGTGAGCCACACGATATCCGCGCGTTCGAGCAAGCCTCCGACCTGTTGACCGCGTTAGGCGGGGTCGAATTGGTGATGTCTCACCTCGCCTGTGCCGATGATGCGGATGCCGCGCACAACGCCGCGCAGCGTGAGGCATTTGAGACGCTGACAGCTGACCTGAGTGCCGTGCTCCCGCCGTTCAAGCGTAGCCTTGCGGCGACGGGCGGCACATTACTGGGGGCCGATTATCACTATGATCTCGTACGCTGCGGCATTGGCATCTATGGCGGCGCACCGTTTAGTGATGCCGAAGCGGTGGTGACGCTGACCAGCCCGATTATTCAGATCCGCGAAATCGCTGAAGACACGCCGGTCGGGTATGGCGAAACATGGCGCGCGGAACGGCGCTCGCGCATCGCAACGTTACCACTGGGCTATGCGGATGGCCTTCATCGGGCGCTATCGAACGCCTGCACTGTCTATATTGACGGTAAACCAGCGCCCATCGCCGGACGTGTGAGCATGGATTTGCTGACCATCGACGTGACCGATCACCCCGATGCGACAGTAGAGACCCAGGTTGAGATCATCGGTCCGAACCAAAGCATCGACACCCTCGCCACAGCCGCAGGTACAATCGGTTATGAGATTCTCACGAGCCTTGGAAGTCGGTACGAGAGGCGCTACAAGAGCGCATCTTGAAACGGTTGGGGTTTCGGCGTGGCGGTATTATCGGCTCTGCACGGGTTTGTGGCGGGAATCGGGGCATCTGTGCTCTCGCTTTTCCGCGCGACAGGCGCTTTGGTCCTGTTCGCAGCGCAAGCGATTCTGCATATTTTCACGCCGCCCTATTACGGGCGCGAGATTTTGCGGCAGATGCTGCGGATCGGCTATTTTTCACTGCCCGTGGTTGGCCTGACGGCGCTGTTCACCGGGGCGGTGCTGGCGCTGCAAATCTATATTGGCGGCTCGCGGTTTAACGCCGAGGGCGTGGTCGCCTCCATCGTCGCCATCGGCATCGTGCGCGAGCTGGGTCCGGTTTTGGGCGGGTTGATGGTTGCCGGACGGGTTTCCGCCTCTATTGCCGCCGAATTGGGTACGATGCGGGTGACGGAGCAGATCGATGCGCTGACGACGCTGTCGACCAACCCGTTCAAATATCTGGTCGCCCCGCGCATTCTGGCCGGTGTGCTGACGATGCCTATCCTTGTGGCGGTGGCCGATACGATCGGGATTATGGGCGGGTTTTTGGTCGGCGTGAATCGGCTGAACTTCAACGCAAGCACCTACATCGCCAATACGGTCGATTTTCTGCAAGCGGGGGATATCATCTCCGGCCTTATCAAGGCGTCGGTGTTCGGGTTCATCATCACGCTGCTGGGCTGCTATCACGGTTATAATTCAGGGCGCGGGGCGCAGGGCGTCGGGACGGCGACGACGAACGCGGTTGTTTCGGCCTCGGTCCTGATTCTCGCCGCGAACTACATCCTTACCGAAGTGTTCTTTTCGACATGAAACCGAAAATAGAACTGCGCGATGTGCATAAAAGTTTCGGCCCAAAGCATGTGTTGCGCGGGGTCGATCTGTCAGTGCAAAAATCCGAGTCTATGGTCATTATCGGCGGTTCCGGCACGGGCAAATCGATCACGATCAAAAGCGTTCTGGGCCTGATTAAACCGGACAAGGGCGAGGTTTGGGTGGATGACATCCGCGCCGATAAAGCCCGTGGCAAGCAACGGGATATCTTGCTGAATAAATTCGGGATGCTGTTTCAGGGCGGCGCGCTGTTTGACTCGCTGAAAGTCTGGGAAAACGTCGCCTTCAGAATGCGGCGCAGGATGAGCGCGGGCGACGCCCGTGACGTGGCTATTGAAAAGCTGCGCCGCGTGGGCCTTGGCCCTGAGAATGCGGATTTGTTTCCGGCTGAGCTGTCGGGTGGAATGCAAAAGCGTGTGGGCCTTGCGCGGGCGATTGCTGATGATCCTGAAATCATCTTCTTTGACGAACCGACCACGGGCCTCGACCCGATCATGTCCGATGTTATCAACGACCTGATCCGTGAGGTCGTGGTCGAGATGGGGGCCACAGCCCTTACCATCACACATGACATGACCAGTGTGCGCAAGATCGCCGATAAAGTGGCGATGCTGCATAACGGGGTAATACAGTGGACAGGCCCGGTCGATGACCTTGATACCTGTGGCGATCCGTATATCGATCAATTCATTCACGGCCGCGCGGAAGGCCCAATCGAGGCATTGCGATGACCCAAGTAATCGAAACCCTCTTCGGCCTGACTGTCAGCTTTCCGCTGGCAATCATCGGTATTCTCGGCCTGATCGCCAGTCTCGCTGTCGGCATTTTCAGCGGGATTACCTTTCTGACGCGGGGGAATATGACCCGTGCGATCCTCAGCTTTGTGATCGTGGCCGCGATAGTTGCGATCATTGTCGGGCTGATAACCGGCCTTGGCCCGCTGGCAGTGCCGCTGGCGCTGGTATCATCGTTTCTGGCCTTTACCGCCCATGCGAAAATCGCGCGGACGGAGGATGGTAACGCCACCGATTCGATGATCGTGATGGCCTCCGGCGCGTCGCTTGTGGCGATTGCCGTGCCGGTCATAATGCTTCTCGTGAGCCGCGCGGTCTGAGCGGATGGCGCGCTCAGCGGTCACATACACGTGCCAGTCCTGTGGGACACAGCACAACAAATGGACCGGAAAATGCGGCGATTGCGGCGGTTGGAACACGCTGGCTGAAGAAAAGGCGCTCAGCTCTGCCGGGCCGTCATCCAAGTCATTGGGCAAAAGCCGGGGCAAGAAGATCGAGCTGACATCACTGTCAGCAAAAGAAGCGCCGCCTGAACGTATTCAAAGCGGCATTGGCGAGTTCGACCGCGTTTTGGGCGGCGGGATTATCCCCGGTGCGGCGGTGCTGATCGGGGGTGATCCGGGAATCGGCAAATCCACGCTGCTGTTGCAAGTGGCCGCCGCCATCGCACGGAATAACACCAAGACGATTTATGTCTCCGGCGAAGAGGCGCGTGCGCAAATCCGGCTGCGCGCTTCACGTTTGGGGTTGGAGGATGCCGACGTGCTGTTGGCGGCGGAGACCAGCCTGCGGGATATTCTGACGACACTGGATGCTGAAAAACCGGACCTCGTGGTAATCGATTCGATCCAGACGATGTGGTCTGATGCGATTGAAAGCGCGCCGGGGTCAGTGGCGCAAGTGCGTGCCTGTGCGTTAGAACTGACGAATTTTGCAAAACGCCGCGATGTGGCGGTTCTGTTGGTCGGACATGTCACCAAAGATGGCCAGATCGCAGGGCCGCGTGTGGTCGAGCATATGGTGGATACGGTGCTTTACTGTGAGGGCGAGCGCGGGCATCAGTTCCGCATCCTGCGCGCGGTGAAAAACCGCTTTGGCCCCGCTGACGAGATCGGTGTCTTTGAGATGACGGGCATGGGTATGAGCGAGGTGAATAACCCCTCCGCCCTGTTCCTCGGTGACCGCGACGAGCGTGCACCGGGGTCTGTGGTCTTTGCCGGGATTGAAGGGACGCGGCCTGTTTTGGTTGAGATTCAAGCCCTCGTCGCCCCCTCCGCACTCGGCACATCGCGGCGTGCTGTGGTCGGGTGGGATACCGGGCGGCTGGCGATGGTGCTGGCGGTGTTGGAGGCGCGGTGCGGGGTTCAGCTGGGGTCGTATGATGTGTATCTGAATGTCGCCGGGGGGCTGCGCATCAGCGAACCCGCCGCAGACCTTGCCGTGGCGGCAGCGTTGATTTCCAGCTATACTGACACAGCCTTGCCCGCACGCACGGTGGTATTTGGCGAGATTAGTCTGTCGGGCGCTATACGCTCGGTTGCACAATCACCGTCGCGGGTGCGCGAGGCGGAAAAACTTGGCTTTGATAGTGTGTTTGCCCCATCGCGTGTTGGCGCATCCGATGATAAGGAAGCCACGGAAAAGTCGGCACTGCGAATCGAAGCCTTTGACGAACTGCGCGGGCTGGTTGATCGTTTTGATACGGGTGAGGGCGCGTAAGGCGGTTTAAGGGGCAAATTCGCTTTACGGTCTGAAAGTTGCCATATGGCGGGGTGAAGGGGCACCTGTTGTTGGCTTTGGAATTTGACAAGGCGTGAAGACGCCAGGGAAGTGTGATGGAAAACTTCGAGTTAACCTCAACAATTTTTGACGCTGTGATTGCCGGGATCGTCCTCATCTCCGCAATCCTCGCCTACAGCCGTGGCCTGACGCGTGAAGTGTTTACGCTGGGCGTTTGGGTGCTGGCGGCTTTTGCGGCACTGAATTTTTACAAAATCGTCGAGCCGCTGATTTTGGACTTCATTGATCTGGGCAGCTATACGCCGTGGGCGGCGATCGCGATTGCCTTTGTCTTGGCGCTGGTGATCCTGTCGATTATCAGCAGCGTTATCAGCAAGTTGATCCGCAATTCGGCACTGGGCAGCATCGACAAGGGCTTGGGCTTTTTGTTCGGTCTGGCGCGCGGTTTGGTCTTGCTGGCGATTGTTTGGATTTTGTTTGAAGGTGCCAATCCTGCGACACTGGAAGCTGAGGCCATTCAGACCTCGCGGTTCGGTTCGATCCTTCAGGACACCGCCACCGCAATCCGAAGTTATATGCCGACCGAGATGCCTGATTTCCTTAAAACAGCGATGTCTGACTTGTTTGACAAAGCGCCGGGTGCGGGTGATCCGCCGACACTGAACACGGCTGATCCAGCCACAACCAACTGATCCAAGCGGGTCGCAAGGCCCGCGCAGACCCTGGGGGAGGGCGTGTGATGAGCTCGGAAGATTGCATCTGGGATGACGACACGCTGCATGAGGAATGCGGGATTTTCGGGGTCTATGGCGCGGAAGCGGGGGATGCGTCCGCGCTGGTCGCCCTCGGCCTGCACGCCTTGCAACATCGCGGGCAGGAGGCGGCGGGGATTGTCGCCTATGACAGCGACAGCGCCGAGTTCTATCAGGATCGCCGGATCGGGCTGGTGCGCGATACTTTCACCAAGCAGGCGGCGATTGACCGGCTGCCGGGCAGTCTGGCTATCGGCCATAACCGCTATTCAACAGCGGGCGGCAAAGGCATCACGGCGCTGCGTGATATTCAGCCGATTTTTGCGGAATTTGCCCCCGGCGGCTGTGCGATTGCGCATAACGGCAATATCACAAATGCCGATGCGCTGCGCAAAGATCTGGTCAATCGCGGGTCGATCTTTCAATCATCTTCGGACACCGAGTGCATCGTCCACCTTATGGCCCGCTCGATCCAGAAGAGCTTGCCGGAGCGCATTACCGATGCGTTGCGCGCGGTCGAGGGGGCGTTTTCGATTATTGCCATGACGCGGACGAAGATGATCGGCCTGCGTGACCCCAGCGGCGTACGGCCCCTTGTGCTGGGCAAGTTCGGCGAGGCGCATGTGCTGAGTTCGGAGACCTGTGCGCTGGACATTATCGGTGCCGAGTACGTGCGTGATATCGAGCCGGGTGAGATGGTCATTATCTCGGATAAGGGCGTGGTTTCGACCCGGCCATTCGAGCCGAAGCCAAGCCGCTTTTGCGTATTTGAGTATGTCTATTTCTCACGCCCTGACAGCCAGATTGACGGGCGCAGCGTGTACGAGACGCGCCGGAATATCGGGATTGAACTGGCGCGCGAGAACAAGATTGACGCGGATGTGGTTGTGCCCGTGCCCGACAGCGGGACGCCCGCCGCCATCGGTTATTCGCAGGAAAGCGGGATACCGTTCAATTTCGGTGTGATCCGCAACCAGTATACGGGCCGCACCTTTATTGAGCCGACAGACCATATCCGAAACCTCGGCGTGAAGTTGAAGCTGAACGTCAACAGGGCGGTGGTTGAGGGTAAGCGCGTGATCCTCGTGGATGATTCCATCGTGCGCGGTACAACCTCGATCAAGATCATGCAGATGGTGCGTGATGCCGGGGCCAAGGAAGTGCATTTCCGTATCGCCAGCCCGCCGACCGCGTGGCCCTGCTACTACGGGGTTGATACGCCGGACCGCGAAAAGCTGCTTGCGTCGCGGATGACTGAAGAGGAAATGCGCAAGCATATCGGTGTCGACAGCCTCTCGTTTATATCGCTCGATGGCCTCTACCGTGCTTGTGGCGAGAAGAGCCGTAACGCTGCGATGCCGCAATATTGCGATGCGTGCTTCTCCGGTGAATATCCCTTGGTTCCCGCAGATGCGATTGCGCGCGGGGAATTGTCTTTGAAGGCTGCGGAATGAGTGACGAACGGATTGTTTTGGTGACGGGCGCGTCACGGGGCTTGGGCTTTGCGACGGCACGGGTTCTGGCAGGGCGGGGGCTGCATGTGTATGCAATGGCCCGAACGCTGGGCGGGCTTGAGGAACTGGACGATTGCGTAAAGGACGACGGGGGCAAGCGCCCCACACTGCTGCCTGTTGATATCACTGATGACGGAGGGATTGAGCGGGTTGCCCAAGCCATTCATGAGCGGCACGGAAGATTGGATGTTTTGATCCATTGCGCGGCGCACGCCTCCCCGCTGTCGCCTGTGGATCATGTCGCGGTGAAAGACTTCGAGAAATCCTGGAAGATCAACGCACTGGCGGTGCAGCGCCTGATCCATGCGCTTGATCCGGTGTTGAGCAAAGCGGATGCACCGATTGCAATGTTTATGACGGATCCCAAAGAGGATAACCCGTTCTGGTCCTGCTATAATGTCACCAAGGGCGCGGGTGTCTCGTTTGCGCGTACCTACGCGGCGGAGCGGGCCAAGACGGCGTTACGCGTGGTATTCCACCAACCACCACCAATGCCGACGGCTCTGCGCGCGCGGTTCTATCCGAGCGAGACAAAGGATGCCCTGACACCATGCCGCGAGGCGGCGGAGGCGATCAGCGCACTGGTTTAATTCTCGATGCATGATGAACTGTCATTCCCTGCCCCCGCCTTCGCGGAGAGCAGATTCTTGCAGACAATCGCTCAAGAAACGAGGCCAGATCATCTGCTTTCGCAGATGATGACATTGTCCTTGCTTCAAAATTATCTCGCCTTATCTCCCTCGGCAAAGGGATGAATATGGAGGCTTCCATACATCAGACAGAAGCCATTTTCAGCAGGTTACTGCGCCGGAAGGTATGTCGGTTCGACCTGAATGTAGGTTTGCGGGGCCGGAGCGGGGGCCGCGTAAGTCGTGGCCGGCGCGGGTTGTGTGTAAACCGGGGCAGGCTGTGCATATGTTGGCGCGGGCTGCACATAGCTCGGTGCAGGCTGCGCGTAGGTTGGCGCGGGTTGCGCGTAGACTGTGGAGGGGGCCGCATAAGCCGGGGCGGGCGCTTGCTGAGGTTGCGCAGTAGCCGCGCCCGCGACGCCGCCCAGTACACCGATGGCCGCTCCGGCCTGTCCCAATGTTCCGGCATTATCGACACCCAGATCGAACAATTTTGCTTTCTGGCTGTCAGACAGTTGATCGGTCAGGCCTTTGGCGCCGGGTACCTGACTGGCGACCGCCGCATCGAATGCGCTGGCCTTGGCTTTATTCTGGAAACTGCCCAGCAAGCCGTCGAGGCTTTGCGCGGAAGCTGGTGCCGCGATCATGCTTGCGAGCAGAGCGAGTGTGATACGGTTCATTTTAATCTCCATCTTCATTGGTGCCCCCAAATTTAATTTCTCAGCGTTTCTTTGCCCTGTCCGCATACGGGTTATCGCCCTTGCGGAAGAACAGGCGCAGCGGTGTGCCTTGCAGCTTGAACTCCTCGCGCAGCCCGTTGACCAGATAGCGTTGATACGCGGTCGGCAGGTCTTCAGGCAGCGAGGCAAACGCCACAAATGTCGGCGGACGCGTCTTCGCTTGAGTCATGTAGCGCAAGCGGATGCGGCGGCCACCGGGTGCGGGCGGCGGGTGGCGGGCGACCATGTCGAGCAGCCAGCGGTTCAGCTTTCCGGTGGAAATGCGGCTGTTCCAACGCTCGTGCGCCAGCATAATCGCGCCATGCAAGCGGTCGATGCCTTTGCCGTCCAGCGCAGAGAGCATGATAAGCGGAACGCCGCGCAACTGCGGCAGCAAACGGTCCACATTCTCGCGCAATTGTTTGAGTACACGCTGCTTCTCAGTGACCAAATCCCATTTATTGACCGCAATCACGACCGCCCTGCCTTCGCGTTCGGCGAGGTCGGCGATGCGTAAATCCTGTGTCTCAAGCGGGTTTTGGGCGTCGAGCAGAACGACCACAACTTCAGAGAATTTAACCGCGCGCAAGCCGTCGGAGACAGACATTTTTTCCAGCTTTGCGGTGACCTTGGCACGTTTGCGCATTCCGGCGGTGTCGAACAGTTTTACCGGACGCCCTTCCCAGTCATAGGCCGTGCCGATGGCATCACGGGTGATACCCGCTTCAGGTCCGGTCAGCATTTTATCCTGACCCAAAATCCGGTTCACAAGCGTGGATTTGCCCGCGTTCGGCCGACCGACGATGGCAATTTGCATCGGTTTTACAGGACCGGTATCAGCCGGGAGCAATTCGCCTGTTTCGGGGTCCAACTCGTCACCCGTTTCAGGGTCAAGCGCGACTTCGATTTGGGGCAGGTCGGACTCGACCATCGCGAATTCTTCAGCGAAAGGCGCGAGCACGTCGCGCAGGTCTTCGAGACCCTCGCCATGTTCGGAGGAAACGCGCACAGGTTCGCCGAGGCCCAGCTCGTAGGCTTCGTGAAAGCCCTCCATCCCCGCATTGCCCTCGCATTTGTTGGCGATAACGATGACTCGCGCGCCTTGCTTGCGCAGGATATCTGCGAAGACATGGTCGGAGGAGGTCAGGCCCGCGCGGGCGTCAATCATGAAGAGGCATACATCGGCGGCCTCAACCGCTTGTTCGGTCAGACGGCGCATACGCCCTTGCAGGGAGTTGTCTGTCGCCTCCTCCAAACCCGCCGTATCGATGACGGTAAAGCGCAGATCGCGCAGCTTGCCGTCGCCTTCGCGCAGGTCACGGGTCACACCGGGACTGTCATCCACCAGCGCGAGACGCCGCCCGACGAGGCGGTTGAACAACGTCGATTTACCGACATTCGGGCGACCGATGATCGCGACACTAAAGGCCATCTGCGCCCTGTTCTTTCTATCTTAGCGATACGCGACGAGCGCGGCATCATCCGTAATGACGTAGACAGTTCCGTTCGCCACCACGGGCGCTGTGCTGGAAGCGCCGGGCAAAGACAACTCGCCCAAAATGCCGCCCTGTGCCGGATCGACCGAGATCATGCGGCGCGTGTTGGATACGAGCAGTAAGCGTCCTCCGGCAAGGATCGGGCCGCCCCAGACGATCGCATCTTCGCGGCTGCGCGGATCGCTGAATGCGCCAAGTTCCATGCTCCACGCGCTGTCGCCTGTTGAGCGGTCTAGTGCGAGCAATTCCCCGGTATTGGTGACGAAGAACAGCGCATTTCCGGCAATGTACGGTGCCTGTGACCCCGCCAGATCGCGGGTCCAGATACGCTCCCCATTGCGCAAGCTGACGGCGACAAGGCGACCGGATTGACTGGAAGCGTAGACTGTGCCGTCTGAGATCACCGGATCGCCCGTCACATCGTTCAATGCGGCCAAGCCGCCCGAACCCCGCGCGCCCGTCAAATCCTCTTCCCAGATCGGGCGGCCCGTGGTGGCCAGATAGGCGTTTAACTCACCTGATGAATAAGGTGCGACAACCACTTCGCCGGATGCGGCGGGGGCGGCACCGCCCAGGAAGCCTGCGGTTTGCTCTAAACCGCGTTGGTCCCATAGCGCTTCACCGGAGTTTGCGTCGAAGGCGAAAATCCGATTCTCACGTGTTACTGCGAAGACGCGGCCATTGGAGACAACGGGAGCGGCGCGGCTGGGGGACCGCAATGCGCCTTCCCAAGCGACTTCGCCCGTTGCGGCGTCAAGCGCGAACAGCTTTCCGAAACCGCTGGAAACATAGATACGCCCGCCTGACGCGGCCAGTCCGCCGCCAAAGCCGTCACGCGGATTCTCGCCCGCCGGTGTGAGATCACGCTGCCAGACAATCGTGCCGCTGGCGGCATCAACCGCTGATACGCCCGCTGCGGTATTGAGGGCGTAGACACGGCCCCCCGCAACGACGGGTGGCGATACAATACGTCCGCCGGATGCGCCGCCAAGGCTGGTACGCCATGCTTGGGTCAGGTTACCCGATGCGGAGACGTGGCCGATGGCGCGGTTTGCGCCGCCGTTCAACTGTGTCCATTCCGTATTGGAAACCGCCGCCGGGATAGAAACGGTGATGCCGCTGGTCGCCGCCGTTACCGCCTCTGTCGTGGTCGCTTTTTGCTGACGTACCGCGATGCGTTCGCCGCTGAGCGTGACCTCGTCATCTGCGAAATAATCTGAAACGGTCGTGCAAGCGGAAAGCAGGGGGGCGGCGAAAATCGCGGCCATTGCCACGCGCGCGCAGTCGGAACGGAAAGATATGAAACGCATCATTCGGTTTTCTCCTCTTGCTCAGTCCCGTCTTGTGCCACGTCATCTTGCGCGGTCGCCGATGGTGTATCGGCTTCAGAGCCTGTGGCGCTTGCCTCTGGCAAGGTGGCGGAGATTGCGTCGATCAATTCCTGTGCACGCCCTGCGATGGTCGGCAGAACATTGGGCAGATCCAGCAACTCGCGCAAGGATTCTACGGCACGGGAGGGTTCATCATTGCGCAAAAACGCCGCCGCCTCAAATTCCAACGCCGGGGCGCGCCATGCGGACCCTTCCTCGGTCAGAGGAGAAATACGCGCCAGCATTTCGGGCGCGGGCATCGTGCCGGAGCGCAGCATCAGAATGCGAAGCTCGGCCAAATCACGAAAGCGGATATCCGCATCGGCGGAGGCATTGACCATCTCATAGGCCTCGACCGCCGCATCAAGCTCGCCCGCCTGAGCGAGTGCCGCCGCTTGGCGGATGCGTGCGAGAACAGGGTAGCCGTATTCACCCGAAGCCGCGACATCGGCAAAGGCTGTTGCTTGCTCAGCGGGGTCTTCGATCACGTCGGCGGCGATCATCGTGCCTCCGAGCTCCCCTTTTTGTGTTGCGATACTGCTGTCCCACCATCCTTTACCGGCGGCACCCACAACAGCGATAACAACGGCAGCGATCACGAAAGGCCCGTATTTGCGCCATGCCGAAAACATGGCATCACGGCGAACCTCTTCGCTGACCTCCTGAATAAAGGAATCTGACTCCGACAAACTGTCTTCTCCTGTTCCGCATATCCGAACGCGTACCGAACGGTATGTAAGCTTGTGCGGACATTACGCAAGACGCGCCAAGGTGCAAGGTTTCTCGGCGTCAATTGCTAAACACAATCGTTGCTTGAGGCGTCCTGACAGCCTGCTGAAAAACGACTTTGCACAGGCAAACAATTTCACTGCTGCGAAGATTGAAGGCTATTTTTCAGTATTTATCAAGATTGGCCTTTCTGTGAAACGAAGAGGAAGTGCACATTTTCAGATGCTTAGAGTGATGTTTGATCAGTTTGAATCACAGAGCGTCAGCTTTCGTGCGGGCCTTGGCGGTAATTCTTACTCAAGCTGAGCGCTAATCACTCAGAATGCCGCCACTCAATCCGCCCCTCGACATTCCCGCCGTCCTCTGACACCCCTGCACTGAACAAGAGGGAACGCATATGGACAATCTGCGCGGCGCGGGGATTATGGTGCTGGCAATGCTGGGCTTCGCGGTCGAGGATATGTTCATCAAACTGCTCGCGGGCAGCTTGCCCATCGGCCAGATTATCGGCCTCATGGCGCTGGGCGGTGCGGCGATCTATGCCGCCATGTGCCGCGCCCAAGGTCTCGCCCTTTTCTCGCGCGATATGCTGACCACAACCCTGCTGATCCGCAATACCGGCGAGTTGGTCGGCACGGTCGGATTCGTCACCGCCATCGCGCTGACACCGCTCTCCACCGCCTCCGCCATCCTGCAAGCCACCCCGCTTGTTGTCACCCTTGGGGCTGCGCTTTTCTTGGGCGAGAAAGTCGGCTGGCGGCGGTGGACGGCGATTTTAGTCGGCTTCATCGGTGTCCTGCTCATCATCCGCCCCGGTACAGAGGGGTTTGACATCCTGTCCCTCTTCACGCTGACGGGTGTCTTGGGCCTTGCCATCCGCGACCTCGCCACGCGCCGCGTCCCCAAATCCATGTCATCCCTGCAACTCAGTTTCCTCGCTTTCCTCGTCCTGATCCCCGTATCCCTGATCCTGCACGCCATGAACGGCACAGGCTGGGTCAGTCCCACGTCGCGCGAATGGGTATTGCTTTGCGGTTCGACCCTGATCGGCGTGGTGGCTTATTACGGTATCGTCGCCGCAATGCGCGTGGGCGAGGTCAGCTTCGTGACCCCCTTCCGCTACAGCCGCCTGCTATTCGCGCTGTTTATCGGTTTCTTCGCCTTTGCGGAGCGCCCCGATGCCCTCACCCTCATCGGTGCGGCCATCATCGTCGCGTCAGGCATCTACACCGTCTGGCGCGAGCGCAAGGTCAAACAGTTACACTGAAACCGTCGGCGACTTGTCCGGCAGATCGGGCAGCCGCGCGAATATCGCCTGTTTCATCGCGTCGAAATCATCCGCGCCTGATGTTTTCTTATTAAACGCCGCATAGGCTTCCTTACCGTCCGCTTGCCTGTAGCCCAAAAGCGCAATGCGCGCGCTGCTGTCAAAATCCGCAAACGTAAGCTGGTCCCAACCGATCAGGGTTGTCGAGAAAACCCCGCGATGTTCAACACCGTCCTCCCGGACCGCGCCATAGATCGGCTTCGTGATAAAACCGCGCAGCACGAACAACGCCCAGATTGAAAACAGCACCGTCACCGCCAGATCAAAGCCGCTGCCGGTTTGCAACCACCGCCACCCGTTCAGCGCCGCCGCCGCTGAAATAAGCGCCAGATTCAGCAAAATGAACGCCAGCGCGCGTCCGGTCCGTCTCAATTCTACGCCCATGCCTTACACATCCACATCTTCCGCAAACCGCGCGTTTTCCTGAATATACTCAAACCGTTTCTCGGCCTTCTTGCCCATAAGCCGCTCGACAAGGCTCGCCGTCTCGCCCGGCTCAATATCCTCCAGCCGCACCCGGATCAGCTTGCGCTGGGCGGGGTCCATCGTCGTGTCCTTCAACTGCTTGGCCATCATCTCGCCCAGCCCCTTGAACCGCCCGATATCGATTTTACCCTTGCCGCTGAAGCCCGTCTCCATCAACCGGTCCCGTTCCTCTTCGTCTGCGGCATAGATCGACTTCGCCCCTTGGGTCAGACGATACAGCGGCGGCGCGGCGAGATACAGCTTGCCCTTGGCCACGAGGTCAGGGAATTCGCGATAGAAAAACGTCATCAACAGCGCCGCGATATGCGCGCCATCAACATCCGCATCCGTCATGATGATAACCCTGTCATAGCGCAAGTCGTCCTCATTATACCGCTTGCCGGGCTGTATCCCCAAGGCAAGCATCAGGTCTTGCAGTTCCTGGTTTTGCGCCAGCTTATCCGCCGTGGCATTCGCGACGTTGAGGATTTTCCCCCGCAGCGGCAGTACTGCCTGAAACTTCCGGTCCCGCGCCTGTTTCGCCGATCCCCCGGCGGAGTCCCCCTCCACCAGAAAAATCTCTGACCCGGCCTTGGTCGCGCCCGAACAATCCGTCAGTTTCCCCGGCAGGCGCAGACGTTTGGTCGCCGATTTACGCTGTGTCTCTTTCTCCGCCCGCCGCCGCATCCGGTCATCGGCCCGCGCGATACAAAAATCGATCACCGTCTCTGCCCGTTTCGGGTCAGCCGCCAGCCAGTTATCAAACCTGTCCCGCAGCGACCCTTCCACCAACCGCGAGGCATCCGCCGTGGACAGCTTTTCTTTCGTCTGCCCCTGAAATTCCGGTTCCCGCAAGAAGACCGAGATCATCGCCCGCGCATTGACCATCACGTCTTCCGCCGTAATCTGCGCCGCCTTCTTCGCCCCGATCATCTCACCATGCGCGCGGATTGCCCGCGTCAGCGCTTGGCGCAGCCCGATTTCATGCGTCCCGCCTTGGGGGGTGTTGATGGTATTACAATAGGACGAGATCGCCCCATCCACCATCTGTGACCAGTGAATCGCCCATTCAACCGCACCCGGCGTCTCTCCGAATTTCTCGGCAAAATCCGCCCGCCCCGCAAACGGCTCCGTCGCCAGCGTCTCGGTCCCCTCAAGCTCCGCCGCCAGAAAATCCGCCAGTCCGTTCGGGAAGTGAAACACTGTCTCTTCGGGTGTCGGATCGCCGTCCTTGATAATCGCCGCATCGCATTTCCAGCGGATTTCCACCCCCCGGAACAGATACGCTTTTGAGCGCACCATCTTCAGCAGCCGCGCGGGCCTGAACACCGCCCGCTCTCCGAAAATCTCAGGGTCCGGCGAGAACGTCACCGTCGTTCCCCGCCGATTCGGCGCTGCCCCGCGCTCCTCCAGTCCTGTGGTCGGCAAACCGCGCGAGAAAACCTGCCCGTACAGCTTCTTCTCCCGCGCAACCTCGACCTCCAGCCGATCTGACAGCGCGTTCACCACCGAAACGCCAACACCGTGCAACCCGCCGGATGTCTGATACGCCTTGCCGGAGAACTTGCCCCCCGCGTGCAACGTCGTCAAAATCACTTCCAAGGCCGATTTATCCGGAAAGCGCGGATGCGGGTCCACAGGGATACCCCGCCCGTTATCACGCACCATTACCGAATTATCCGCCCGCACATGAATATCAATCCGGTTCGCATGGCCCGCGACCGCCTCGTCCATCGAGTTGTCCAGCACCTCTGTCACCAGATGGTGCAGCGCCCGCTCATCCGTGCCGCCGATATACATGCCGGGCCGCTTGCGCACGGGTTCCAGCCCTTCGAGAACCTCAATATCCTCAGCGGAATAAGCTTTTGACGCGGCATCGTTTTGGGCAAAAAGATCAGAAGACATGGGTGCTCAATGTTCTTGTTGTGTTTGTTCGTCAAAGAATGAATAGCCGAGTTTCCTAGTGAAGGGAAGGGGCTGCTTGCTTGGTGCGCATGAACGCAAAGTTACATTTCCCCAAGGGAAGTGTGCGGTTTGGTTGCGTCCGCTAACGCTTTATTATTCTGGATAAAAATCAGTATTTTCCGGAATTAAATATACGCAGTTTACCTATTATCAAATCCTGTATTGCACAGTGCATTTGATTAAAGTTTGAGACGAAAGCACGCGATCGCAGGGTGAATATCTCCTGCTTCCATCATTTCAGCTACCAAAACAACGCGACGGGGCAGCCCCGCTGTGAAGGAGAAACTATGTCTATTATTTCCGGTCTTTCTGACGTTACGGGCACGGCAAACGACGATCTTCTTTTTGGCACGCCGAATGGTGGTGCGGGGCACACGATCACCGGTGGTGAGGGATCTGACCTTATCATTGGCAATCACAGCCCGATCGTGACTGATGCAGGGGCCGATGCGGCAAGCGCGCTTGATCTGACCGCATCCGATGCGCCGTGGAGCTTGGGTGAAAACCCGGATATTGCGAATGCCACCAGCATTCCTCACCTTTCAGTCGTGCGTGAGGGTGCAGGCTCGGATGATTGGTTCGCCTTCACGTTAACCGCGGGACAAGCGCTGACGTTGGATGTGGATTACGGCTCTGATGCGCTGGGCGGCGAGATCGATACGATGATCGATATTCTTGGTGCAGACGGCACATCTGTTGTGGCCAGCGGCGACGATTCCTTTGCCGGTGATGGTGCGGGCGGCAGCACAAGCGATTATGATGCATATCTCAACTTCACCGCGCCCACCGATGGCGTTTACTTCGTGCGCGTCTCCAATTTTTGGGGCACAGGGCCGGAGGCTGGCCAAACCTACGTCATGAACGTTTCCCTGACGGGTCAAACGGTTCTGGCGGGTGCTTCTGTGGCCGGCGATGATGGATTGGATGGCGGCGCGGGCGCTGACACACTTTATGGTGCAGAGGGCAATGATACCCTGACGGGCGGCGCGGATGATGACCTGCTCAACGGCGGTTCCGGCGATGATTTGCTCGACGGCGGCGCGGGCGATGACATCCTGATCGGTGGTGCGGGCAGCGATGTGATGCGGGGCGGCGCAGGCCGCGATACGTTCATCCAAAACAATGACGGCGCGAGCAATATCATCGATGGCGGTGATGCGGGCTTCAATACCCTCGATTTATCCGGGTCAACGGCGGGTTGGTCCGTCGATGCGGCAAGCGGCACGTCCGGTGCGACGACCCTGTCTTACACGAACATCACCAATGTTATCGGCACGGATCATGCGGATACCCTGCGCACCAGCGTAGCAACCCTGACCTTGTCGGCGGGGGATGGCAACGACACGGTTGCTTTTGTGGGCAGCGCGGGTGGAGAACGCGTTGATGGCGGTGACGGTATCGACACGCTGGACTTGTCCGCCTTGACAGCACCCCGCATTCTTGATCTGGCGGCGGGCACACTCAGCGGCGCGCAAGCGATCACCGGTTTCGAGCGTTACATCGCCACTTCTGGCAATGATCTGGTCTACGGTTCTGCGGCTGCCGATACAGTCTCCGGCGCGGATGGCGATGATGAAATCGCTGGCGGTGATGGCAATGACAGACTTTCCGGCGATGACGGCAACGACACGCTAACGGGTGAAGCGGGCAATGATGCCCTGTTCGGCGGCGACGGCAACGACTCCCTTGATGGCGGTAATGGCAATGATAAAATCGGCGGCGGTGATGGCGATGATGTCATCTCCGGCGGCATCGGTCGCGATGCTGTAAACGCAGGCGCCGGCAATGACAGCGTCAATGGCAATGACGGTGCAGACCGCATCGACGGTGGTGAGGGTGCTGACAATCTCGCGGGCGACGCTGGCGATGATCGTCTGAATGGCGGCCTTGGCAACGACATCCTAAGCGGCGATACGGGTAATGATACGCTCGACGGCGGCGCCGATGATGACATTCTGTCGGGCGGCGCGGATTCCGATATTCTCAAAGGCGGCGAGGGCAACGATACGCTATCCGGTGATGACGGTTTCGACATCCTTGATGGCGGTGATGGCGATGATGTGCTGGGCGGTGGTCAAGGCAACGACCAACTGACAGGCGGTCAGGGCAGTGACACCCTTCGCGGCAATTCTGGAGACGATACTCTTGACGGCGGCGACGCGGCTGACATGCTTTTCGGCGGCACAGGTGCGGATATGCTGCTTGGCGGCCAGGGTGATGACACGCTGGAAGGCAATGATGGATCGGACAGCCTTGAGGGCGGTGACGGCGCAGATGTGATTTCCGGCGGTCTTGACGACGACACCCTCAGCGGTGGCCTTGGCGACGATATGATTCGTGGCGACACAGGCGATGATTCGATCCGTGGCGACGAAGGCGCTGATACGATCGAGGGCAATAACGGCGCGGATAACATTGACGGCGGCCTCGGCGATGACTTGCTTGTCGGCGGCCTTGGTGATGACACACTGGTTGGTGTTGCGGGTGATGACATTCTGCGTGGCGACGAAGGCGATGATACGCTGCGCGGCGGCGCCGGGCTTGATACGCTGGTCGGTGGTACAGGCGCGGACAGCCTTTCAGGCGGTGCCGAGAATGATGTCCTGATCGGTCAGGCTGGTGATGACCGGATCGATGCGGGCGAAGGTGATGACAGTGTTGTCGCGGGTGAAGGTATGGACATCGTCGATGGCGGTGACGGTGCCGACACGATTGACGGCAATGCGGGTGATGATGTTCTGAACGGTGCGGCCGGGGATGACAGCATCAGCGGCGGTGAAGGGACGGACTCAATCACGGGCGGTGAAGGTGCCGATATTCTGACCGGCGACGAGGGTGACGATATTCTCTCCGGCGATGCGGGCAGCGACAGCATCTTTGGCGGCGACGGCATTGACCACATAACAGGTGGCGCGGATGCGGACATTCTGGCCGGTGGTACAGGTGCGGACTCCATCGATGGTGGCACGGGCGATGATGTTTTGGACGGTGGTGCCGATGCTGATTTGCTGATTGGCGGTGCGGGTGACGACACGCTTTCAGGCGGCGATGGCGTCGATTCTCTTGAAGGGTCAGAGGGCCGGGATATTCTTGAGGGCGGCGCGGGTGCTGACCGTTTATCCGGCGGCCTTGACAACGATACTTTGCGCGGTGGCGATGATGCCGATGTTCTTTTCGGCGATGAGGGCGATGACAGCCTGGATGGCGGCGCGGGCGCAGACCGTTTGATCGGCGGCGATGGTGCCGATGTGATGCTCGGCGGTGATGGCATTGACTCGCTCAGCGGCGGCGCGGGCGCGGACCGTCTGAATGGTGGTGCCGACGATGATATCCTATCCGGCGGAACCGAAGATGATATTCTGATCGGCGGCGCCGGGTCCGATAATTTGGATGGCGGCGCGGGCGTCGATACCTTCATTCAAGACAATGACGGCGCGACAAACGTTATCAATGGCGGTGATGCGGGAACGGACATTCTTGACCTCTCGTCCTCGACCGCAGGATGGATTGTTGATGAGGCATCGGGCACATCCGGCACGTCCTCGCTGGAAATAAGCAATATTACGAACGTCATCGGCACCGGGTTTGCCGATGTAATCTCCGCCAGTGCCACGTTGAACAATATCCGGGCGGGCGCAGGCGACGATACTGTTTATGTGGGCGATACCGCTGCTGGTGAAAGTTTCGACGGCGGCGACGGATTCGATACGCTCGACCTGACGAATATGACCGCAAGCCGCACGCTTGACCTCGGCGCGGGTACCTTGAGCGGTGCGCTTTCCGTCGTTTCATTCGAGAATGTGTTCGGCGGTGCAGGGAACGACACTGTCACCGGAACAAGCGGCACGAACACGCTGTCGGGTGGCGCGGGAGATGACGTACTGAGCGGTCTTGACGGTGACGATATTCTGGATGGCGGCATCGGCGCGGATACACTGCTTGGCGGTGCGGGTGCCGACACATTGCTGGGCGGCGACGGCGCTGATGATCTTGATGGCGGTGATGGCGCGGACAGCTTGGATGGCGGTGCGGGTAGCGACCAGCTGGATGGCGGCGATGGCGACGATATCCTCATCGGTTCCGATGGCGATGACAGCCTGTCGGGTGGGGCTGGTGCCGATATTCTTGATGGTGGCACGGATAACGACAATCTTGATGGCGGCGCGGGTGATGACAGCCTCGACGGTGGCGATGGCGACGACACCCTTGCAGGCGGAACTGGACTCGATAATCTATCCGGTGGTGAGGGTAACGACCTTCTCGACGGTGGCGATGGCGACGATACCCTTACGGGCGGCAATGGGGCCGACAGCCTGATCGGTGGCCTAGGTGCTGACATCCTGATCGGCGGTCTTGGCAATGACGACCTTTCAGGGGATGCAGGTGCGGACAGCCTCGACGGCGGCGACGGCGATGATACGCTTTCCGGTGGCGCTGACGCTGACATTCTGATCGGCGGCCTCGGCAATGACAACCTTTCAGGGGATGCTGGCGCGGACAGCCTCGACGGTGGTGATGGCGACGATACGCTTTCCGGCGGCGATGATGATGACACCCTGATCGGCGGCCTTGGCAATGATGATTTGTCAGGTGGTACTGGCGCGGACAGCCTTGATGGTGGCGACGGCGATGATACGCTTTCGGGTGGCGATGACGCTGACATTCTGATCGGCGGCCTTGGCAATGATGATTTGTCAGGTGGTACTGGCGCGG
>CALFAK010000051.1 GCA_937948985.1 uncultured Neomegalonema sp.
GGGAAGAAGGAGAGCCGCTTATCACGAAGAAAACTGGAGCAGTTTCAGGGCGGCGAAGTCGGTGATGTCGCCGCCGACGCGGCGGGTGGCGTAGAAGAGAACGTGGGGTTTGGCGCTGTATGGATCGCGCAGCACCCGAAGGTCCGGGCGCTCGGCGATGGTATAGGCGGCGCGCATGTCGCCGAAGGCTATGGCGTGGCTGCCACTTGCGATGTCGGGCATATCCTCGGCGATCAGGACGGGGTAGCCGAGCAAGCGGGCGGGCTGGCCCTCCGTCAGACCTTCCGCCCAAAGATAGCGGCCATCGGCGTCTTTGAGCTTGCGGACGGCCCCTGCAGTGGCGGAATTCATCAGGAAGGCGGCGTTGGCGCGGTATCCGGCGGGGAGTGCGTAAACCAGCGTGACGAGCGCATCGCCGGGATCGCTGGCGGAAAATGCGCCATCGGCTCCCGACGGGATCGTGCCCAGCGTACCCCATGTCCACGAGGCATTATCGATGACCGGGTGGGCGAGGATGCCTTTGGGTTTATCGACGCCGTCGCCGGAGATGAACGCCGCGTTCTCCGCACGGGCGAAGCGGGCGGCGATGCGTTCGGCGAGCCAGCCCTCTACATCGAACGCGCTGTCGTCGAGCAGGCGTTGGGACGCTTTGGGCGTGGCGCTCAACTCGTGCAGCGGGATCGAGATGCGGTCGATATTCGGGGTGGCGGTTTCACTGATGGCTGAGGATTCGGTGATCCATGCCGCACCCATCTCGGTGTGATCGACAAGGGCGTCATAGGCGGTGGCCTCGACCTGGACGATACGGGCGACGCTGCGCAAGGACGAGCTGGACCGCAGAACGGTTTCGATGCGGGAGGCGGTTTGCGGATCGACGAGGACGCCGCCCTCGGCGGCGACGGCGGTGGTGAGGGCTTTTTCCTCCAGATCGAGATGGCGCACGCGGTCTTCGTCACCCTGACGGACATAGGCGGCGAAGGCCTTTTGGTGCGGACTGGCGGGGTCGGTGCGGGTGGATGAGAGCGCGGGGCGGGCGGACGCGATGGCCTTGCGGTCGAGCGCGTCAAGGCGGGTGGATTGCTCGGCGAGGCGGCGTTCAAGATCGGTGCGGAAACCGCGAAAATCGGCGGCGAATCCGGTGAGCGCTGATTTAACGTCAGGGGCGGATTGGCTGTCGGTGGAGGGTGTGGGCATGGGTGGTTTTGGTCCTTTTGTTTGCATTATGTTCTATAAAGGGCGTAGGAGCGCGCGGACAGGAAAATCCGCGTTGATATGCAATTAATTTTGCCGGCGGCTTGCTCTGGCAAACCGTTGCGGTTCTATGGGCCGATGATGCGTGATCTATCTTTTTCGGCGGTTTTTATGGGGATGCTGGTGGCCTTTGTGGGGTTTGCCAGCTCTTTTGCCGTGGTGGTTCAGGGGTTGATCGCGGCGGGGGCGAGTGAGGCGCAGGCGGCTTCGGGGTTGATGGCGGCTTCCGTGGCGATGGGGCTGGCCGGGATTGTGTTGAGCCTTTGGACGCGGCTG
Source organism: uncultured Neomegalonema sp. (assembly GCA_937948985.1). Taxonomy (GTDB): domain Bacteria; phylum Pseudomonadota; class Alphaproteobacteria; order Rhodobacterales; family Rhodobacteraceae; genus JAHDDY01. The sequence continues at coordinate 1,528 of CALFAK010000051.1, forward strand.
CCGCTGAGTGTGGCATGGTCGACGCCGGGCGCCGCGCTGCTGGTGACAACGGGGACGATTGGCGGGTTTGAGGTGGCCGTCGGGGCGTTCCTGCTGTGCGGCGTGATGTTGGTGCTGGCGGGTGTGTGGAAGCCGTTGGGTCGGGCGGCGGCGGCGATACCCGCGCCGCTGGCGAATGCGATGCTGGCGGGGATATTGGCAACGCTGTGTCTCGCGCCGTTTCGGGCGGTGGCCGAGATGCCCGCGATGGGGCTGCCTATTCTGGCGGCGTGGGTAATCGGCGGGACGGTGAATCGGATGCTGGCGGTTCCTGCGGCGTTGGTGGCGTTTATCGTGGTGGTGGCGGTCGGGGTGGAGATGCCGGACGGTGCGCTGACTGGATTAAGCACGTCGGCGATCCCCGAAGCGGTGTTCGTGCGCCCTGCCCTGACGATGCAAGCGGTACTGGGGATTGCTGTGCCATTGTTCATTGTGACGATGGCCTCGCAGAATATTCCGGGCATCGCGGTGATGCGGAGCAATGGTTACGCGGTCACGCCGGGGCCGTGGTTTGCGGTGACGGGGGTGTTCTCGCTGCTCGCCGCACCGTTCGGGAGTCATGCGGTGAATATGGCGGCTATCACGGCGGCGATGTGCGCGGGTGAGGACGCGCATCCCGATCCGGCGCGGCGGTACTGGGCGGCGGTGGTCGCGGGGCTGTTTTATGTGCTGTTCGGGCTGCTCTCAGGAGCGGTGATCGCGTTTGTGACGCTAGCCCCGGCGGTGTTGGTGCAGGCGGTGGCGGGGCTGGCGTTGATACCCGCGTTTTCGGGAGCGATTGTGGCGGCGTTCTCGGATGCGGAAACACGCGAGGCGGCGGCGGTGACGTTTCTGGCGGCGGCGTCCGGCCTGTCACTGGGGGGGATATCGGGGGCGTTCTGGGGGCTGCTGGCCGGTGGGGCGGTTATGTTGGTGCGGCGCAGATAAAAAAACCCGCACGGGCGAACCATGCGGGGAGAGGTGGCAGGTTGGATCGAAACCATCATGGACAGATATAGTTTCTATTATGTTCCATATCGATGAAAGAGCGCGCGGTCAATCATAAAATGCCGTTTTGTTCGCTTTTTTCTGACATCGAACAACGTTCTGCCCGCTTGAAAAGCTATTTTTCCAGTTTAAAATTTCTCCCGATTTTATTTGCTGAGGGAGAAACCGGTGCGTGGAAAGGATACGCCGACGGTCTGCTTGAACATGATCGTCAAGGATGAGGCGCACGTTATTGAGCGGTGCCTTTCACATGTAAAACCGATGATTGACCATTGGGTGATTGTCGATACCGGCAGCAAGGACGGGACGCAGGAGATTATCCGGCGTGCCATGGCCGAGATACCGGGCACATTGCACGAGCGGCCCTGGAAAAACTTTGGTCATAACCGCTCTGAAGCGATTGCTCTGGCTGAGGGCGAAGCGGATTACGTGCTGACAATTGATGCCGACGAAATCCTTGAATGGGAGGACGGGTTCAATTGGGGCTCGTTGAGCGACGACGCCTATCTGATCAACAAACGTCGCGGGGCACGGCGGTATCGGGTGATGAATCTGGTGCGGAGCGGGCTGGGTTGGCACTGGGAAGGCGCGGTGCATGAGCACCTGGACACGCCGCAAGGCTGGGAAGCGAAACCGCTGGACGGTATCAGTATCCTGTCACCCCGCGAGGGGGCGCGCTCGCTTGATCCGTTGCTGTATCGGCGTGATGCGTTGATGCTGGAAGCGGCGTTGCTGGAAGAGCCTGACAATACGCGAAATATTTTTTATCTGGCGCAGTCTTATCGCGATGCCGAGGATTTTGAGCTGGCCATGCGTCATTATCGGCGGAGGGCAGAAATGGGTGGGTGGAGCGAGGAGGTATTCGTCTCGCTTTACCAGATTGCGCGGTTAAAACAGCTGCGTGGTGATCCCTGGCCTGAATGTCTCGCGGCATATCTGGCGGCGCATCAGCATACGCCTCAGCGTGCCGAACCGCTGTATGATATCGGAATGTATTATTCCAAGCGTCATGAATGGGCGAATGCGTGGCTTTTTTTGGAGAAAGCCGCACGGACAGGGCGCGATGATGACTTTATCCTGTTCATCGAAGGCGATGTCTATGACTGGCGTGCAAAGCTGGAGGCCGGGGTTGCGGGGTATTACATCGGTGAACATGATGCTGCGATTGCGCTGAACGAGACGCTGCTGAGCGAGGGGCTGCTACCCGAAGAAATGCGGGAAATCGCCACGCACAACATTGCATTAAGCAAAGCCAAGATGGCAGGAGCGGCTTGACACTGTGCGAAACAAGCGTGTGTATTATCAAGGTTCGCTATAAAGGTGGCTTAAACGCTGGTTTGTGGATGCACAGACCGACATGACGATCAGTCATGGCGCGCGGGTTGTGATTGCGCTGATGTCATTCAACGCGGAGAAAGGCATCATTGCCGGCCTTGAGCCGACTTTTTATGCTCAGTGGCGCGCGCTATGTGCTGCATACCGGTGAGCTATTGGCAATACCGGAGCGGGTTCTATCCTACCCCGTCGCGGACCTGCGCGGGGAGCAGGACCGGATCGAAGCGGCGGTGGATTTTCTGTGTTACGGATTATAAGGCGATCAGCCCATCGCGCTGGCGGCGGCATATCCGGCGGCGGCGGAGACAGCGCTGACGAAAATGCCCCAACCGACATCGAGGGTGAGCATTGACCATTGCCACTCTTTCATAATGGCCATGCTGGTGAATTCATATGTACCGTAGCCGATCAAACCCAGAAATGCGCCGTTGAACAAGGCAAGGCGGATGTCTCCGGCGGCGAGACCGGGCATGACGGCGAAATAGACGATGCCGATAGCGTAGAAGATGTAGAAACCCGCCGCAACGCCCAGCTTTGGATCTTCGAGCATCAGATGGCCGATGCGATCACGGAAAAACGGGCCGATAACCGTTTTCAGCCAGACCGCATCGAGGCCCAGGAAGACGACGGTGGTGACGAGAATGGCGATGAGGTTGGTCAGGGTCATGGGGCGCTCCGGTTATCTGACCCCTTAAATGATGCGACAGAGGGCGAAGTCCATGTTTGGCTTTGAAAGAAGGCACTCACTCTGCCCTACAGTGACCCAAGGTCAGCCTGATCGCGGATCACTCCATCCCGGAGGGAGAGGTTCCTGAGAAACATGTTACTGAAACGCCCGCGCCGCGTCGGTTATAGCGTCGGCGAGGGCGGTGTCGGGGTGGGGGGCGATGAGGCGGGCGCTTTCGGCCATCGGGAAGGTAACGAGGCTGATCTCCCATAGCTCAATGGCGGTGATGCGGCGGTGTGCACCCGCGCGGTCAGCGCGCAAAGTGCGAAAGCCGATGGAGAGGCCGTCGAGCGCGCCCGCTTGCAAGAGCGTGGCGGCGTCAGCGCCGAGGCGGATGTCGGTTAGCAGGCGGCCCTTCACGCGCAGACCGCGTTTGTCCTCGATGATTTCGTCCCAGATGCCGATGGGGCGGGCGGCGTCATGTTGCCAGAGGAATTTGACGCTGGTGGTGCGGCGGGCAAGGCTGTCTGTGAATGCGCCGGGGGCGATGATGTCGCCGCCCCGGTCCGGCTCGCCGAAGATGGTCGCGTAGCCTTCGACATGGCCGGGAGCGGCAGAGGGGTTGGTGAGGGTGAGAGGGGCGAATTTGGTTTCGAGGTCGGGAAGGGAAGACGTGGGCAAGTGGGGTGACTCCGGTAGGGGAAAAGGCGCGCCAGTGTCCTAAAGCTGCAAACAAACCGGCGGGATTTTTGTATAACACATCCCGCCCTGCGCACGGTCGGCAAAGCGGCCCCGTCAGTCAGGTTGTGTCTGCAAAGGGAGCGGAAAACAGGGCGTGAGATATTCAATCGGGGGATTTCCTGCTGTGACATAAAAAAAGCCCCGCACTGTGAGGTGCGGGGCCGTTTTTTTTGGCGTTCGGCGGATCAGCTGTAGAGCTTTGGCGCGCCGAGTTTGTCGTGGATGGCGTTGGCGGTTTCGGGAGTGATGTTCATTGCCTTGGCCAGACCGTCGAGATATTGCGCCTCGGCGGGGCTGTCGAGATCGATGCCCATGAGGGACATCAGGT
>CALFAK010000052.1 GCA_937948985.1 uncultured Neomegalonema sp.
CACGATTGTTGGTTTGGTTTTGCTGTCGGGCGGGACGCTGGGGGCCGTTGCGCAGGTGTATGGAACGGCGGCGGCACTGGCCGTTTCGGCGGTTCTATGTCTGGCTGGTGTAGCGGTTTCTTATGGGTTGGATGAGGTGCAGCGGCGCGACTGATACCACTCTAACCATCTGTTTCGATTGTAAAATCGTGCAGCGGGGTGCGGCCTTTTGATACGATGCGGATCTGCTGAAATCCGGGCTTGTGGAGTGTTACAGCGATCGCGCGACCGTCTTCAATAATCTCTGTGACGGTTTTACCGCCATCACTGTCGATGAAGACAGATGCTTTGCTCCCGACAGGGCGCATGACGTAGTGTTTGACGTTGCAGACCACATCAACATCGGTCGTCGTCTTGTCATCATGATATCGGCTGTCGGCGATACTTGCCCGGCAATTCGCTGAAACGCTGGCGGAGACTTTTATGTCGATGTCCGCCTTGGCACCGGCTGTTGTGGCAGTCGAGGCAAGGATGAATATTCCGATCTGTAGTAAATATTTTTTCACGCCGCCGATTCCCATGTTCGGCGTTAGTCGTAGAGCAGAGGGATTAATGATCGATATTTATTTAATCTGTAATTTTTTCGTATGTTGGGTGTAATAGACTTATTTTATTACGCATTTTATGTGAAATATAGCGACTTGGGAGGTGTGGTAAGTCGCTATATTGAACTTTATGATGCCAGTGCTTCATCAATCAGCGCGTTGGTTTCCGCCACCCCATACAGTTCGATGAAATTGCCGAAGCGCGGGCCTTGGGATTGGCCGAGCAGCACTTCGTACAATCCTTTGAACCAATCGCGCAGGTTCTCGAACTCATGCGCCATGCCGACCTCGTAAACGATGGTTTGCAAGCCTTCACCATCCAGACCGGAGGGCGCATTTGCGAGGCGGTTGCGCAGGTCTGCCATCGCCGCCGATTCCTTTTCATCCGGCGCGCGGCGGGTTTTGCCGGGCAGGATTTGATCGTGGAAATAGCGCACGGCGGACCCGACCGCCGCATCCAATACCGGATGCGTTTCCGCCGAGGCATCGGGTGCGTATTTGCGAATGAAGCCCCAAAGCTGCTCCTTATCCTCGGCCCCTGCCGCACTCGCCAGATTGAGCAGCATTGAGAAACTGATCGGCATATCACTGACGGGCGGTTTGCCATTATGGATATGCCAGACCGGATTTGCGGCCTGTTTGGCGATGTCCTGGTCCGGGAAGGCGCGCAGTTGTTGGTGATATTCGTCCACGGCTTTCGGGATCACGTCGAAGAACATGCGCTTCGCCGTTTTCGGCTTTTGATACATGAAATAGCTGAGGCTCTCGGCGGGGGCATATGCGAGCCATTCATCCACGGACAGGCCGTTGCCCGCCGATTTTGAAATCTTCGCGCCCTTATCGTCGAGGAACAGCTCGTAAGTGAAATGCTCCGGCGCGCGGCCACCCAAGGCGCGGCAAATACTGTCATAGAGCTTTGTGTTGGTCGAGTGGTCCTTGCCGTACATCTCGAAATCAACATCCAGCGCGGCCCAACGCGCGCCGAAATCCGGCTTCCATTGAAGTTTCACATTGCCGCCTGTGACGGGCAGGGTCACATCGGTGCCGTCCTCATCCTCAAAAGTGATCGTGCCGTCTTTGCCGTTCACATCTTTCATCGGCACATAAAGCACGCGGCCTGTGGTCGGGGAGATGGGCAGGAAAATTGAATAGGTCTGCTGACGCTCCTCACGCAGCGAGGGGAGCATGATGCCCATCAGCTTTTCATAGCGTTCGGCGGCGCGCAGGAGAATCGGGTCGAGTTTGCCCGTTTTGTAGTAATCCGTCGCGCTGACGAATTCGTACTCGAACCCGAACGTGTCGAGGAACCGCCGCAGCATCGCGTTGTTATGGTTGCCGAAACTATCGAACTCACCGAAGGGGTCCGGCACAGCCGTCAGCGGTTTGTGCAGATGCGTGGCCAGCATTTCGGTATCCGGCACATTGTCCGGTATCTTGCGCATACCGTCCATATCGTCTGAGAAACAGATCAGGCGTGTGGGAATATCGCTTATCGCTTCAAAGGCGCGGCGCACCATTGTTGTTCGCGCAACCTCGCCAAACGTGCCGATATGCGGCAGGCCGGAGGGACCATATCCGGTCTCGAACAGCACATATCCCTTTTCGGGCGGCGCTTTGGCATAGCGTTTGACCAGCTTGCGCGCTTCTTCAAAAGGCCAGGCTTTAGAAACAAGGGCGGCATCGCGCAATTCGGTCATGGATTCATTCCAGGTTAATATCAGCTAAACCACCTAAACCCCGCTAACACTTACGTCAATCTCGTCCACGGATAAGTCACATCTGTGTCACGTTAACCTTTATGAAACCTCCGCTTCCTACGGTCTGCGTCAACGCGAAGATACGCTGTACGGATAAGGGTTTTCGGGACATGAGCGACTCATCGAGACGGTCTTTTTTGAAAGCGGCTGCGGGCTGCGCGGCTTATGGTCTGGCCGCCACGCCGGCGATGGCGGGGATGCGCCCGATCTATGAGGCGGGTGAGGCCAAGCCGCTGAGCGGGTGGGGCGCGCGTGTTGAAGCCAACCAACCGATACAACCCCCGCAGCCTGTCCGGCGGATTTTTGAACCGATCACCGATGAGGTCGAGCAGCGCTTGTTTATCAAGGTTCAGCGCACGGGTGAGGTTTTCAACGATGTGTTCCGTCAGGGACCGCTCGTATATCAGGATGCGCTGGTCGAGATTGATCACCTGATGCGTGATTGGCGGCGGGATGAGGTCAAGCATATGGACGAGGGGTTGATTGAACTGCTCGCCAGCGTACAGGCCGAGATCGGCTATGATGAGCCGCTTACGATCGTGTCGGGCTACCGTTCGCCGGAAACCAACAAAATGCTGCGCCGCCGCAATCGTAAGGTCGCAAAAAACTCGTTCCACATGAAGGGCATGGCCGTTGATGTGCGTCCCGGCGATGTCTCAACCCGCACCTTCAGCAAGCTGAGCCGCAAGATGCACGCGGGCGGCGTCGGTTACTATCCCCGCAACGGATTCGTTCATCTGGATACCGGCCCCGTCCGCAGTTGGCGCGGCTGATTCGCTGACGCTTTCAAAGCTGCTTCAACGCGCTTCTCAGGGGCGCGTTTTTTTATGGGCTTTGCTGTTTGAAGGCTGGAGCGGGTGGCGGGAATCGAACCCGCACCAAGAGCTTGGAAGGCTCGTGTGATACCATTTCACCACACCCGCGCTGGGCATCCGTATAGCGAGCGCGTCGTGTCTGGGCAAGCGGATTTGCCCCTTACTTGTACGTTTCATCAAACGCATACCCAGTGGCGCGTACCGTGCGGAGCGGGTCGGTGTCGCGTTTGCCGTTCAGCGCTTTGCGCAGGCGTCCGATATGCACATCAACGGTGCGGGCTTCGACATAGACATCGCGGCCCCAGACGATGTCCAGCAGTTGCTCGCGGCTGTAAACCCGCCCCGGACGGCGCATCAGGCATTCGAGCAGTCGGAACTCGGTCGGGCCGAGATGGATTTCGCGTTCGCCCCGATGCACACGGTGAGTCTCAAGGTCCATCACAATATCGCCCGCTTGCAAAACCTCCGTCCCCGCCCCGCTGCGGCGCAGGTTGGCGCGGACGCGGGCGATCAGCTCGCTGACGGAAAACGGCTTGGTCACATAGTCATCGGCCCCGGTATCAAGCCCGCGAATCCGGTCCGCCTCCTCGCCGCGCGCGGTCAGCATGATGATTGGCACCGCGCGGGTCTCGGCGCGGGCGCGGGTCTGGCGGCAGATTTCGATTCCGGATGTGCCGGGCAGCATCCAGTCGAGGATAATCAGGGCGGGCACATCTTCGCGCAAATGCAGCAGGGCTTCGTCGCCGTCGCGAACGATTATCGGCTCGAATCCGGCGGCTTGAAGATTGTATTCAAGGAGGGTGCACAGGGCATCCTCATCCTCAACAACAAGAATCCGCTGCGCCATGTCTAGCCTGCGAATGTTTCGGGTGAACCGTCGGGTAAGCCTTTCGGACGTGCTTCGTTGATTTGCTCGCCCGTGACGATGTAATGAGCCATCTCGGCGATAAACGTGGCGTGATCGCCGATCCGTTCCATGTTTTTGGCGATGAACAGCAACTGCGTATGCTCGGCAATCGCGTCTGATTCGGTCGCCATCTCGGCAATGATCTCCCGCTGGAGCGCGTTGTAGAGATTATCCAGCACCTCGTCATGGTTCCAGACATCCAGTGCCATACGGTCATTCCGCTGGGCAAACGCATCGAGTGAGGCGCTGAATTGTTTGAGCGTCTCACGGCCCATCCGCGCCACGGCATTGACGGTTTTCAGAGGCGCGTGTTCGCTGAGGATGATTGAGCGGCGGGCGGTGTTTTTTGCCAGATCGCCAATCCGTTCAATGGTCGAGGCGATCTTGATGATGGCCAGCACCGTGCGCAGATCGGCGGCCATGAGCTGGCGGCGGGAGAACATTGATGCGGTTTCGCGGTCGATCAGCATTTCTGTGGCGTCCAAGGCTTTATCGCCTTGGATAACAGTACGGGCCAGCGCCACGTCGCGGGCGGTCATGGCCTCAATGGCTTTGGAAAGCTGCTCCTCCGCCGCGCCGCCGAATTCGGCGATTGTGGTGTCGAGCTGGCTCATTTCCGCTTCAAAAGTCATGTCATGCTCCTTTTTTTATTATCCGAACCGGCCACTGACATACCCGATGGTCCGATCATCTTTGGGCGTGTTGAATATGTTATGGGTGGTCTCGTACTCGACAAGCTCGCCAAGATGGAAAAACGCGGTGCGCTCTGAAATCCGGTTCGCCTGCTGCATTGAGTGGGTAACGATGACCACGCAGTAGGTCTCGCCCAGGCTGCTGATAAGCTCCTCAACAATCTCGGTCGCAATCGGGTCAAGCGCGGAGCATGGCTCGTCCATCAACAGCACTTCGGGCTGTGTGGCGATGGCGCGGGCGATGCAAAGGCGCTGTTGCTGTCCGCCGGACAGGCCCGTGCCGGACGAGGAAAGACGGTCTTTAACCTCATCCCAAAGGCCGGCACTGCGCAAACTGCTCTCGACCATCGCGTCCAAATCGGCGCGGTTTTCGGCGAGGCCGTGAATGCGGGGGCCATAGGCGACGTTATCGAAGATCGATTTGGGGAAGGGGTTCGGCTTTTGAAACACCATCCCGACACGCGCGCGCAATTGTACGGGGTCAATATCGCTGCCGTAAATATCCACGTCATCAAGGCGGATGTCCCCGGTGACGCGGCAAATTTCGATGGTGTCGTTCATGCGGTTCAGACAGCGCAGGAACGTGGATTTGCCGCAGCCGGACGGGCCGATGAAGGACGTGACCGACTTGTCGTAGATGTCGATATCGTTGTCCTTGATCGCGTGTGTTGTGGCGTAATGCACATTCACGCCCCGGCATTGGAACTTCGCGCGGGGAAGCGGAGGGTTGGATTCGGTCATAGGTGGCTCCGGTTTACCAGCGGCGTTCAAAGCGTTTGCGAAGGATAATGGCGAGCATGTTCATCACCACGAGGAAGCCGAGCAGCACCGCAATCGCGGCAGCCGTGCGCATATCGAATGCGCGCTCGGAAGCATTGGCCCAGTTGAAAACCTGCACAGGCAGCACGGTGGCCGAGTCGGTTACGCCTTCCGGGACGGCGGTGATGAATGCGACCATCCCGATCATCAGCAGCGGCGCGGTTTCGCCCAGCGCTTGGGCCATGCCGATAATGGTTCCGGTCAGAATGCCGGGCATGGCCAGCGGCAGGACGTGGTGAAAAGTGGTCTGCACTTTCGATGCGCCCAAGCCCAGCGCAGCCGAACGGATGGAGGGCGGAACGGCGCGGATGGAGGCGCGGCTGGCAATGATGATCGTTGGCAATGTCATCAGCGCCAGAACGAGGCCACCTGCCAGCGGCGAGGAGCGCGGGACGCCGAAGAAGTGCAGGAATACCGCGAGGCCGAGCAATCCGAACACGATGGAGGGCACGGCGGCGAGGTTGTTGATGTTGACCTCGATGAAATCGGTCCAGCGATTACGCGGGGCGAATTCTTCCAGATAAATCGCCGCCATCACGCCGATGGGGAATGCGAGGCTGAAGGTTACCAGCATGGTCCACATGCTGCCGATCAACGCGCCGTAAATCCCGGCGATCTCCGGCTGGGTCGAGTCGCTGGAGGTGAAAAACCGCCAGTTGGTGACGGCTTCTATCCGGTCTTTCGCGCGCAGGTTTTCGATCAGCGCGACCTGAAAATCTTTCACGGGCCGTCCGGTTTCGGGGCGGTCGAGACTGAACAGCGACCATGCGCCCGTTTGCGTGCCGTCCGATGGCACAAGCGGTTTAGCGAGGGCGGTGGTGTTGGACACTTCGGTCAGCTTGAGAATGCCGCCATTGGCGCGCACGAAAAAGCTGGGCATCCGGTTTGTCAGTTTCATCCGCCCGCTGTCTTGTGCGGTGACTGTCGCATCCAGCGCGTCGGCTTGGGCCAGCAGTTGCGCGCGTTTGGCTTGGAAGCCCTCGATTTGTGCCTTGGTGTCTTCCAGCTCCGGCCCCTCCAGCGAGGGCAGGCGTGTGGTCAGGGCGTCGACTCCGGCAGTTTGCCGTCCGGCTTCCTCACGTAAACGTTCGGCTTGTGCGGCCAGCCCGGCCTTTACGACACCCACCGCCGCGTTGAAATCGGCGGCGGTCGATTCCAGCAGGATTTTCTTGCCGTCTTCCGTCACGGTCAGCGACCCTTGCGCATCCCGTTCCTCCGGTGCGCCGAATGTGCCGCGCAGGTAGAGATCAACGTCGTCGGACAGCAGGAAGCGTCGCTCAACGCTCTCTCCCGTTTCCAGCGTTCCAGCTCCGGCGGCGTTGCGCATATCATCGGCGGCCCCGTCGCTGAACAACCCGTAGACTTGGCGTCTCTGGGTGCGGCCGGAGGCGAAGGGGAAGGCTTCTTTGGCGGCGGATTTGACGACTTTCAGGAAGTCGTTCTCGTCTTCGGCAATATCGGCGGCGATGGTGATGTAATGCTCGGTTCGCACATTCACCGCGCGGGCGAAGATGTTATAGAGCAGTGCCATCAGCGCCAGCGCGGCCAGTGAAATCGCGATGATGCCATAGGCGCGCAGCCGCTTTTCGGCGTTGTGGCGCTTTTTCAACCGCGCTTTCGCGGCCTCGCCCGTGTGGATGGAGGGGGCGGGTGTCATGCTGATCTCAGTCATAGGATTCCTGATACTTGCGCACCAGCCGCAGCGCGATGACGTTGAATATCAGGGTCACGCAGAACAACGTGAAGCCCAGCGTAAAGGCGGGTCCGGCGGCGGTCGCCGCCTCGGTGTCACCTGTAATCAGCGCAACAATCTGCACCGTTACCGTCGTTACCGCCTCGAACGGATTGGCGGTGAGATTGGCCCCCTGTCCGGCGGCCATCACCACGATCATCGTCTCGCCAATCGCGCGGCTGACGCCCAGAAGCACGGCGGAGACGATGCCCGGCAGGGCAGCGGGCAGAATCACCTTGCGGATCGTCTCGGCCTTGGTTGCACCCAGTCCGTAAGAGCCGTCGCGCAAACTCTGCGGCACGGCGTTAATCACGTCATCGGACAGGGATGAGATGAACGGGATAATCATAATCCCCATCACAATTCCCGCCGCCAGCGCGCTCTCCGACGAAATCGTCAGGCCCACCGCCGCGCCCGTATCGCGCAGGAAAGGGGCAACGGTGATCGCGGCGAAGAAGCCGTATACGACGGTCGGGATGCCCGCGAGGATCTCCAACATCGGCTTGATAATGCTGCGCGCCCGTTGTGAGGCGAAGTCGGATAAGAAAATCGCGGCGAACAGGCCCACAGGGACCGCCACCAACATCGCGATGAAGGTGATCAGCAACGTCCCCGCGAACAGCGGAATCGCGCCCACCTTGTCGGGGTCCATTGATCCGCTATGCACACCGGACAGCGGACTCCATAGGGTGCCGAACAGGAATTTGGTGATCGGGATGTCCGAGAAAAACGCCAGCGTCTGACCCAGCAGCGAAGCGACGATGCCGATGGTTGTCAGGATCGCAATCGCCGCGCTGACCATCAGCAAGACTTGTACGATCTTTTCGGTGCGGTTGCGGGCGCGGAAGGGCAGCGAAATCTGTGCTGAACTGCGCATATAAGCGAACGCCGCCGCGCCGAGTGTCAGCAGTGCAAGCCCGACATTGCGCACCATCATCAGCGTGCCGTAGCGTGCGCCAACCGCCTCGCGCGCCGCATCACTGCGGGAGGCAACCTCACCGGACGCAATCGCCACCCCGTCACTGACGATCAAATCCCGCTCGATCTGCGACAGGGGGCCGAGACTGTCCGGAATGGCGGCGAACAGCGCCGAACGGATTGCGATGTTACTCAGAAGCAGGCCGAGAACCAGAACCCCGAACCCGGCAATCGCAACCCAAAGTGCGGTGTATGCGCCGTGGTAAGCGGGGCGCGAATGCAGCGCGGCGAGATCGCCTTGCGCCACGCCACGGGCGCGTTGTTGCGAGGCGAAAAACGACCCTGCGATCATCAAAACGACGATCAGGGCAACCCATGACAGCATCCGCTTTCCCCCAAGCGTTGGATATAAACGACGATCCCAAACATTGCCGTTATCAGGTTTTCGCCCTGAATTCGGTGCGCCAGACGCTATGCTATAAAGTGAGTATAGTCACCTTCGGACTTGTTCCGAAGGTCCAGTTCCGGCGGAAATGCTGTTCTGGACTATCGGGACAAGCCCATAATGACTGTGACGAGAGCCTAACCAGGCGCCTGAGGTTTTGGCTCACTGCACATACAAACCCTCAGTGCAGCGGTTCCTCACCCGTCATAATGACGAGGTTCCGGGCCGCGCTTTGGAATTTGGCGAATTCGTCTTCGGGCAGCGGAATCAGGCCTTTATCGACCGTGTAGCCATCTTCGCCAACCGCCGAGTCAGACATGAATTCTTCGAGGTATTCCTCAATGCCGGGGATCACGCCAACATGGGCTTTCTTGACGTAGAACCACAGCGAGCGGGATACGGGGTATTCGCCGGATGCGATGTTGTCGAAGGTCGGCTCGACGCCCTCAACCATTGCGCCCTTGATGCGGTCGGCGTTTTGATCGAGGAAAGAAAAGCCGAACACGCCAACTTTTTGCGGGTCCGCTTCGAGTTTGGAGACGATCAGATTATCGTTCTCACCGGCCTCAATATACGCGCCGTCGTCACGGACTTCGACTTTTTTAGCGGCGGCTTTATCGAGGCCCGCGTCGCGTGCGCCCTTTTGGATTGCCAGTTCCTCAAACGCGTCGCGTGTGCCGGAGGTTGGTGGCGGGCCGAGGACTTCAATGCCCTGAACGGGCAGTGACGGGTTCACCTGATTCCATGTCTTGTTCGGATTCTCGGTCATCCGGCCATAGGAGAACACATCCTTTGCCAGCGCCTGATAGATGTTCTTGCGTGTCAGGTCGAGATTGGGCGCGTCGATCGCGTTGCCGATGACGATGCCGTCATAGCCGACTTTGATCTCGATAATATCGGTCACGCCGTTGTCGTTGCACAGCTTGAACTCTTTGGCCTTCATCCGGCGCGAGGAGTTTGCGACATCAGGATGTTCCGCCCCGACGCCCTCGCAGAACAGCTTTATGCCGCCGCCGGATCCGGTCGATTCAACTACCGGGGTTGCGAAATCTGTTTTCTTGCCGAATTGCTCGGCCACCGCTGTCGCGAAAGGGAAGACGGTTGATGAGCCGACGATGCGGATTTCATCGCGCGCGGATGCGGCGGTTGTTGCGAGGGCTGCGGCGGTTGCCACAGAGAGGATGATACGGGTCTTCATCTTGCGAAGATCTCCTTTAAAGGATGCGCGGATGCGCAGAAAACGAAGCGCTGCCTCGATGCGTGAAAGCTACGCAGCGGTCGCGACGACTATGTTACCTTTAAATGACAGTTGTATGACGACGAAACGCTTTGAAAATCAGTTATTTACGCAATTTCAACCGCTACCGCCGTCCCCTCGCCACCCCCGATACAGAGCGAAGCGATGCCTTTTTTGCCGCCCGATACCTCAAGCGCGTGGAGTAATGTAACCAGAATCCGCGCTCCGCTTGCGCCGATGGGATGGCCCAAAGCGCACGCCCCGCCATTGACGTTCAGTTTTTCGCGGGCGATGCCCAGTTCCCGCTCGGCGGCCATTGGCACAACGGCAAATGCCTCGTTCACTTCCCACAGATCAACATCACCGATGGCCCAGCCGACGCCCGCGAGCAGTTTTTGCATGGCGGGGACAGGGGCGGTGGTGAACCAGCCCGGTTCTTGCGCGTGACTGGTATGGGCGAGCAGGCGGGCGCGGATGGGAAGACCTTTGGCTTTTGCATCGCTCTCGCGCATCAGGACCAGCATCGCCGCGCCATCGGAGATGGAGGAGGAGTTCGCCGGGGTTACCGTGCCGTCTTTGCGGAACGCGGGTTTGAGGTGCGGGATTTTGTCGGGGCGGGCGGCTTTGGGTTGTTCATCCTCGCCGACCACCACATCGCCTTTGCGCGTGGTCAGGGTGACGGGGGTGATCTCATCGGCGAAGCGGCCCTCGTCTTGGGCGGACAGGGCGCGGGAGAGAGAGCGCAGGGCGTATTCGTCTTGCGCCTCGCGGGTGAATTGGAATTTCCCGGCGCAATCCTCGGCGAAAGTGCCCATCAGGCGGCCTTTGTCATAGGCATCTTCCAGCCCGTCGAGGAACATGTGATCGACCGCGCCCGCATGGCCCAGCCGCGCGCCGCCACGCATGGCGGGCAGGAGGTAGGGAGCATTGCTCATCGATTCCATGCCGCCCGCGACGACGGTAGTGCCATTGCCCGCGCGCAGCTGATCCATCGCGACCATCACCGTTTTCATGCCGGAGCCGCACATTTTGTTGAGGGTAGAGCAGGGTACGGAGAGCGGAAGGCCCGCGCCGAGTGCGGCTTGGCGGGCGGGGGCCTGGCCTTGTCCGGCGGGCAGGACGCAGCCCATCAGCACTTCGTCCACATCCTCAGGCGTAACGCCCGCGCGTTCCACGGCGGCACGGATGGCGGCCGCGCCGAGGTCAGGGGCGGTTGCGCCGCTCAACACGCCCTGAAAGCCGCCCATCGGCGTGCGGGCGGCTGAGACGATGACGATCGGGTCCATGAGCGAAGCTCCTGTTCAAGAGATCAGTGTGTTAGAGTATGTTATTGCGCAGCAAGGCAAAGGGTACAACGCATGATCTCCCGCCGGAAGTTTCTGAAAGTCCTGGGGTTGGGCGCGGTGGCTTCCATGCTGTTGGGCGTCTATGCGGTGGCGATTGAGCCGCTTTACCGGTTGCGGGTGAAAAGATACGCGTTCACGCCGCCCGGTTGGAAAGACGGGTTGAAGCTGCGCGTGGCGGTGCTGGCGGATATTCATGCCTGTAACCCGTGGATGTCGTTGGAGCGGATCGGACAGATTGTTGATGAGACCAACGCGCTGAAGCCGGATGTTATTCTGCTGGTTGGTGATTATTATTCTGCTGGTTGGTGATTATAGTGCGGGCATGGCGCTGGTGACCGATTTCGTGCACTCCAAAGATTGGGCGCCCGCGCTGGGCAAATTGTCTGCGCCATTGGGCGCTCACGCCGTTCTCGGCAACCACGATTGGTGGGAGGATAAAACCGCACAGCGCGCGGGCCACGGCCCGACTTTCGGTCATAAAGCGTTGGAGATGGCAGGGATTCCCGTGCTCGAAAACAAGGCGGTCCGGCTGGAGAAAGACGGTGGGCCGTTTTGGATTGCGGGTCTGGGCGATCAGCTTGCGCTGTTGCCTTATAAAAAATATGGCCGATCTGGTTGGCAAGGCATGGATGATCTGGACGGGACGCTGGCGCAGATTGATGATGACGCGCCCGTGCTGTTGATGGCGCATGAGCCGGATATTTTTCCTCAAGTACCCGAACGCGTGTCGTTGACCCTGTCGGGCCATACGCATGGCGGGCAGGTGAGGGTGTTCGGGTATTCACCCGTGGTGCCCTCGAAATATAAAAACCGCTTCGCCTATGGCCATGTTGTCGAGGAGGGGCGGCATTTGGTGGTGTCAGGTGGTTTGGGGTGCTCGATTGCGCCGATCCGGTTCGGGGTGCCGCCGGAGATTGTGTTATTGGAATTGGGATGAACGGTCACTGCGCGTTGTAGGTCTCGTAGCTTTCGCTGGCCTCCAGCGGGATTTCAAGCTTGCCGGAGGCGTGGTCGATCACGATGGAATCGGGGACTTTTGCCGCCGCTCCTTGTTCAACACGTACCAAGACGCGCGCGCCTTTGCCGTCGAGGGGCAGGGATACGTCGACGTTTTCCATGCCGATTTGCCGGATGACCTCGTCCACATTGTCTGAGAGGATTTCGTAGATGTCCTGCGCGTTTGCTTGCGTCACCTTTTGCTCTCCCTTTGCCCAAAAATACATCCCCACGGCGATGGCGGTGCCAAGAAGCAATGTTATCACAGTCTGCGTGCGCCAGTATTTTTGCGTCATTGTGATGGCCTTTTATAAAAACCGTCTCTGCGCGGTTGGTGTCGCAAACATCGAGCTGATGTCATCTTCGGGTTTCTTACGAAGGTCCGGCCCCCGTACAGGTCACGTCACCAGTGTCAGTTTTCCACGGCCCAGCTCCGCCTCTATCTTTGACATAACCACGTCGATGGGATTCACAAGGGTGCGGGTGTTGGAACCGGCGTAGAGGAGGCCGACCAGCTCGTTACTGCTGTTCCAGATGCCGCTGCCGCTGTCGCCCGATTTGCTGAACGCGCCGCCATTATCATCGCTGGCGGTGACGGCGATCTGGTTTTTGAAGCGGGCGGTTCCGGCGGTGTAATTGACGTTGGAGGCGACCCCGATGGCGGTGACCACGCCTTCGGTCCAGCCCGTTGTGCGCCCGGCTTTGTAGACATTTGTGTCGCCCTCCAGCGCGCCGGCGGCGGTGAAGGAAAATTTCTTCGCGATGCCCTTTGCCTTTGCGCCGAGGCCGATGCGGGCGATTTGATCAAGGTCGCGCTCGTCGTTCAATTCGGCAATCGCGACATCAACCTCATTCATGGTCGAACCGAAGTCGAGGTCGATCCATGCGGAAAGTTTGCCGATTTGCAAGCGGTTGCGCAGTTTGTTGAGCGTGTCCATCACATCCAACTCGGTCTTAGTCAGATCGAGCGTGCCGGGTTGGACGATGGCATTGCCGACCTGCGCCGCATTCTCGCGGGCGATGACGTGGTTGTTGGAGACGAGATAGGTCTTACCGTTCGGGTCTGTGACGAAAAACCCGATGGTGCCGACACCGAGCGAGGCGGGGTAAGAACCGACCGGATTGGTAACGCCGATCCCGGTGCGGATGGCATCGAAGCGTTTTTGCAGATCAAGCGTCGGGGCCGTGCCGCCATACTGGCCGCGCTGGGCCGTGGGAATGTTGAGGCCGGGCATGGATGCGAAATCGCTGCCCGTTTCGACCACATCCATTTCGATCCCCGCCAGCGGATCATCGGTTCCGGTGATGCGTTCGGCGGCGAGGGAGAAGGCTTGCACGTCGCGCTTTTTAAGCACTTTCTCCGGCAGTTTGCGTTTAACAAAGCCCGTCACGCACCACTCATCGGTCGCGCAATCGATGCGGTCGGCGTTTTTCTTGCCGATACCGATGGCTTCTAAACCATGCGCCGGATTGTCGAGCATGGCGTCGGCGTTGGTGTCGATCCAGCTGAGCAATGTGTGAAGACGCGAGTCGGTTTTCTTTTTGCCCAAGAAATAGTTTGCACTCTCAATCATCAGCAGCCCCTGATAAAGTCAGCATACAAATTAAAACGCGAAAGTTCCTTGCGCCGGTAAAGTATCAGATAGGAATTTTCTGTCCGATGCTGCCGGAATGTCTGTTGTTAAGCGTGATATATCGTTGGTTGGATTGCAAGTATTTAGGGTTTGTTTGTGTTCTGAATCGAGTCGGAGCCGTTCGCGGGGAACCATACCGTGAAGGTTGCACCGTTGCCGGGGGTGCTGTCGATTTCCAGTGATCCGCGATGGCGGGACATGATGTGTTTGACGATGGCCAGGCCGAGGCCCGTTCCGCCTTTGGCGACGCTGCTGGCCTTATTGATGCGGTAGAATCGTTCGGTCAGTCGGGGAATTTGATCGGCTTCGATGCCTTCGCCGTGGTCGCGGATTCTGATGCCGATCATGCGGGGTCGTTCGTGACGGGTGATCTCTATCGGGGTTTGTGGCGCGCCGTATTTGATGGCGTTGCTTAGAAGGTTTTGAATCACCTGCATGATTTCGTCCCGCGCGCCGGGGATGATGGCCGGATCATTGCCAAGGGTCACGGTGATGGTATTGCCGTTCTCCGTCGCCAGACCCGTCATGGCGCTGGCGGCTTCGCTGACAATGCCATTGAGATCAACCGGGTCTGTGGGGGCGATATTGGCTTCCAACTCGATCCGGCTGAGCGAGAGCAGATCGTCGATCAGGCGGGCCATGCGCCCGGTCTCGCGGGCGATGATGTCGAGGAAGCGGGCGTGGTTGGCGGTGTCATCCCGCGCCGGGCCTTGCAGCGTCTCGACCATGCCGGAAATCGCGGTGAGGGGCGTGCGCAGTTCGTGGCTGGCATTGGCGACAAAATCGATCCGCATGGCATCGACTTGCCGCAGCTGTGTGATGTCTTGCAGGGCGATGACGACGCGGGGTTTTTGTGTTTTTGAGCCGTCCCTGATCGCCCGGACGAAGGCGCGCAGGTGGCGTTCGCGGGGGCGCAGGGCTGTGAATTCAAAATTGCCGCTCTCCCCCAAGTTGAGAGCGGTGTTGACCGCTTGCAGGATCGAAGGGGCGCGGAAGATGGTGGTGATGTGTTGGCCCACCGGATTACGGGCCAGCAATGTGCGGGCATCGGCGCTGCAAAACTCTACAACGGCAGCGGAATCCAAAACGAGATAGGGGATTGGCAGACGCTTTAGCAGGTCAGTACCGGAAAGATCGTTTGCCCGGTTATGGCGCGGATTCGGGCGCTCAGCCTCGTTCAGCAGGCGGTCTGATTCTTTTTGCCAGCTGCCGCTTGCGAAAACCAAGCGTATGGCCAAGGCCAGGGCCATGCCGCACAATACGCCGAGGATCGGGGGGGTGAACAGGCTGCCCGCGAGTGCGCCGCCGCCGATGAGGGCAATATCCATCGCGCGGGTCCGGCGTACCGCTGTTGCCAGTCTTCTGCGTCGGTCAATCTGGGAACCCGCCTTCATGGGTCGGGAGTATGACATCTATGAAGGCGTTTTCATACCATGCGCGCAGGGCACAACGTGCTGTGGATCAGAGTTTAAGGCGTTCGCGCAGGGCGCTGCCGGCGACCGCGCCTGTTGCGTTGTGCGTTGCCTCTTCTGCAGGCTCGCGCGTGGTGCGGTTATAGTGATCCGCGCCCTCGACCTCAAAGACCTTGAGATTGCTGCGAAAAGCGTATCCGGCCTGGCGCTCACGCCGCCATGCGACGATTGCCGGGGTTTTGCGGATGCATTTTTCGCCCCGGTAGATTTCGATCAACGCCACGCGCCGGGTCGGGCTGCGTGAAGAGATGCGCACACCGCCATCGGAATAATCGAGAAGCTGGCACTCATGCCCGTCAATGACGACGCGCATCGAACCCGCATCAAAGCGTTCATGCACACGATAGTCAGATGGATCGTGACGTTTTCCGAACATTGACATAGGTTCTCCGGCAAGCAGGGCATAACATGGTGAATACCTCAACCAGAAAGCTACGCGATCACGATTGATCAAACCCTAACGATTCCGAAAATTTGATACGGTTTTGCTGTTATTAGAAAATCATGCGAAGTTAGGCATTGCCGTGCCACCGATACGCTTATGATGAAGAGGTTTTATTGATTTGTTTTCCATCCACAAATTCCTGATTGCGGCCACTTCGATTGTTTTTACGGGTCTTGGCATTTGGCTGATGCTTGATCCTGTTAAGGTGGAATTGTTTTATCCGCTGACATTGGACGCGCCAATGGCGGTCAGTGAAATCAGGGCGGTGTTCGGCGGTATGATGTTTGGCATTGGTGCTGCGATTTTGTGGCTGTTATGGGGTGCCAAACGTCCGCTGGATGCGGGTATGTCGATGATTTTGGTGTTCGGCGGGCTGGTGCTGGCGCGGGTGGTGGGGGTCATTTTCGAGGGGATGCCGAGCGGACCCGTTTTGAACGAGACGGTTTTCGAGATCACGATGCTGGCGCTTCTGCTGCTCACGCGGCGGGGTGCAAGCGATTCCGGCGGTTGAAGCGTGAATTCATTTACCGGAAAGAGTGGGGTGATAGGTAAGCGGTGATTTCAGGGAGACGCTTGCCATGACTTACCTCATCACCGGAGCTGCCGGGTTCATCGGAATGCAGACCGCGAAACGCTTGCTGGAGCGCGGGGAGCAGGTGGTGGGGATCGATAATCTGACCCCCTATTACGAGGTTGCCCTCAAACGCGAACGGCTGGCCGAACTGTGCAGGCACGGGGCCGCGTTCAAATTTGTCGAGGGCGATATTGCCGATAAAGAGGCGCTGGAAGAGCTGTTCATGGAGGCCGCACCGCGCCGGGTGATCCATCTGGCGGCACAGCCGGGGGTGCGGTATTCGCTGGAGAATCCTTATGCGTATATCCGGTCGAACGTGGTCGGGCACCTTAATATTCTGGAAGCGGTGCGGCACTCGGATACCGTGGAGCATCTGGCTTATGCATCGTCATCCTCGGTCTATGGGGCCAATACCGAACAACCGTTCAGCGAGGAGGATCGGGTTGACCTGCCCGTTTCGCTTTATGCGGCGACCAAGCGGTCGGATGAGTTGATGAGCCGGACGTATTCGCACTTGTACGGGATGTCTCAGGTGGGGCTGCGGTTCTTTACGGTTTATGGCCCGTGGGGGCGGCCCGATATGGCACCTTGGCTGTTCACCGATGCGATTTTGAAGGGGCAGCCGATCAAGGTTTTCAACAATGGTGATATGAAGCGCGATTTCACCTTTGTGGATGATATCGTGTCCGGCGTGGTTGCCGCCGCCGACATGGCGCCGCTGGATGGCGAGGGCGCGGCGCGGCACCGGGTTTATAACATAGGCAATAACAAGCCGGAGCGCCTGATGGATTTTATCGTCGCCATCGAGGATGCGGCGGGTCGCAAGGCCGAGAAAATCATGCTGCCGATGCAGCCCGGCGATGTGTATGAGACTTACGCCAATATCGACCGGATACAGGCCGATCTGGGCTTTGCGCCGACCACGTCACTGGCCGAGGGGATACCGCAATTTGTGGATTGGTTCAGGAAGCGGCACGGGGTTTGAGGGACAAGACCAACCGGTTTGGGCAGTGACGGTTAAAACTATTCCCTTCCCGCATTTGCCGGATGTCCTCTGCGGAGGCGAAACGGATTATGACGGCGCTGTCGGGTCAGCCGTGCAAGAACCCGCTGATATTTTCGATCACCAATGCCTCCTGCCCGCGATGGGGGAAGTGTCCTTCGTTTTCGAGCAGTGCCAGGGTGACGGGGCCGGAGGCGTGTTTTTGGATTTGTTGCGGGTGGGCGACGCTGCCGTATTCGTCGTCATGGCCGTGGATGGCGAGGATCGGGCAGATGGTTCGGGCCAGCGTTGCGTTGAGCGTCCAGTCTGAAAACTCGGCGGCGAGCCATGTTTCGGTCCACGCGTCCAACACCCAGCGCGTTTTGTTTCCGTGGTATTTCGCCAGCCGTTCGACTTGTCCGGGGCGGGCGAAATCTTGCTTTGCGGCGCGGATGCCGCTCATACAGAGCGGTTCGATGAAGGTCTGGGCGGAGAGTGTGATTAATGCTTTGCAGCGGTCCGGATAAGCCGCCGCGACGCCGATGCCCATGCAGCCACCGACGCTGTGCCCCAGCGCGGTAAAGTCGGTGATGTTGAAATGGTCGAGGACCACGCGGAAATCGCCCTGCGCCTCATCCGTGATAAAGCGCATCGGTTCGGGCAGGTCATGGCGGAGGTCGGAGCGACCAAAGCCGAGGCGGTCATAGGCGATCACTTGCCGCCCGGTTGCGCGGACCAGTTTTTGCGGCAGGTCACGCCACAAAGCGACGGAGCCGAGGGAATCGTGGATCAGGATCAGTGGGGGTGGTGCAGAGGCGCGGCTTGTATCCGGTTGCCAGATTTTGGCGAATAAATGGCCTCGCGGCGTGGCAATCATTGTTTCCATGACGGGCAGTTTTTCAGATCGGAACGGCGTTGGAAAGATGTGTTCTGTGGCATCAATGGAGCGGTGTTGGTTTGGCACTGTTGTGGCGGTGGTCTGTGATGGATGTATCGCGCGCTCTTGATTATATGTTTGTATTATGTTCTATTTGTCAGCGCTTTGATTTGGAGATGTAAGGAAGAATTTGGACTGGACCCTCGCCATAGACCGCAACCGCGATGCGCTGCTTCGGCTGTTGGCTATGCTGCTCACGATTGTGGGCGGCCGCGAAGTCATGCCGAGGCATCGGCGGGTGGCGGGGTGGCGGATTTTGCGGCCTCTGGAAGCGGCGCTGCGGCGGTTGATCGTGGTGGCGAAGGCGGTCTGGAAGATTGAGGCGGGCGGTGCCGTGCCGCGCGGTGTTTGCGGGATCGCTGTGCCGCGTGGGGCGGGGGCCGCTGTGCCCGCGTTCGCGCTGTTCGATGCGCGTAAGTCTTTTGAGGCGCGGCGCGGGAAGCGCGGGGACCCGCGTATCCGTTTTTTCGATGATGTGGAGATCTTTGAGCCGCGAATCGTGGTGACGCCGGACGATATGGTCAGTGCGGCGCGGTTGAACCGGCGGTTGCTGGCCGTTCAGCGGGCGCTGGGCGATTTGCGCGGGCAGGCGCGGCGGCTGGCGCGGTGGGAGTTGAAACGCGCGGTGGGGCGGGCTTCGAGCGGGAAATATATCGCTCCGATCCGGCCCGGAAAACCGCCCGGTCACAGGGATCGCGGCAGGCATCCGGTGGATTTCGTGCTGAGCGATTGCCATGCGCTGGCGCTTTATGTGGTGCATGACCCGCCGTGAATTTGCGGGATTTTGAGGTTGTTGCTGCCCCGTGCCAGGCGTGGGGGAGGGGGTTGGTGTGCGTGCAGGTGAGCGTTGTGTGAACGCACGGAGAGTTCACTTTTACGGCAGTTTTTACGCCCCCCTTCCCCTCTCATGCTGCATTGCGGTATAGGTCGCGCAAACGACTCATACCAGGCAAGGAAAAGCATATGCTCACCGATAAAATCGCCGTCGTCACAGGCTCCACCAGCGGTATTGGGCTGGGCATCGCCAAGGTGCTGGCCAATCAGGGCGCGACGGTCGTGATCAATGACCACACCAACAGCGACGAAGCCCGCGAAATTGCCGCCAATCTGGGCAAGGAAACCGGGGCGAAGGTCAGCTATATCGCGGGCGATATGTCCAAGGCCGAGGCCTGTGTTTCGCTGATCGAACAGGCGGAAGCGGCGCATGGGCGGGTTGATATTCTGGTCAATAATGCTGGCATTCAACACGTTGAAAAAATTGAAGATTTCCCTGTGGGCAAGTGGGACTTGATCATCGCGATCAACATGTCTTCGGTCTTCCACACGACCCGCGCGGCCATCGGCGGGATGAAGGCGCGCGGCTGGGGCCGGATCGTCAACATCGCTTCCGCCCACGGCCTGACCGCCTCGCCGTTCAAAGGCGCGTATGTCGCCGCAAAGCACGGGGTTGTGGGCTTTTCCAAAGTCACCGCGCTGGAGGCGGCGGAAGCGAAGGTCAATGTCACCTGTAACTCGGTCTGTCCGGGTTACGTCTGGACCCCGCTGGTCGAGGCGCAACTGGAGGATCAGATGCGCGCGAATAACATGACCAAGGACGAAGTGATCGACAAAGTCATGCTTACCCGCACCCCCACCCGCGAATTCGCCACCGTCGAGCAAATCGGCGAAACAACCGCCTTCCTGTGCAGCGAAGGCGCGGCACAGATTACGGGAACGAGTATCTCGGTGGATGGGGGGTGGACAGCGATGTAAGTTTCGCTTCGCGAAACTACGGACTCAGCAAACGCACCACCTTAACGCGGCAGGTGCGCTTGCAAAGCAAACCACCGAAAGCTTGCGCCACAAGACACCCCCACCAATCAGGAGCCGCCCCATGACAAAAACCCTCAATCTCGCCCTGCAAGGGGGTGGCGCACACGGGGCGTATACTTGGGGGGCGCTCGACAGGTTGCTCGATGAGACGGATATCGAGTTCGACTCCATCACCGCCACCAGCGCGGGCGCCATGAATGCGGCGATGTTGGTGACGGGACTGGCGAAAGGCGGACGCGCGGGGGCCAAGCAGATGCTGGACAAGTTTTGGCAGCGCATCGCCCGCAATGCGCCGACGCCGGACTCGCCGTTTGCCATGTTCGCTTTCCCGCCCAGCCCGGACATGCTGCGCCAGTTCTATGAGAATGCGCCGAGCACTATTTTCGGCAATCTGCTGACTCAGACGTTGTCGCCGTATCAGTTCAACCCGCTGAATCTGAACCCTTTACGCGACTTGCTGAACGAGATGGTTGATTTTGATGCGGTATGTCGGGGTAAGGGCTGTCCGCAGGTTTTTATCAACGCAACCAATGTCCGTAAGGGACGCGCGCGGATTTTTACGGGGGACGAGATTTGCGTCGATTCCATCCTCGCCTCCGCCTGTCTGCCCAGCGTGTTTCAGGCGGTCGAGATCGACGGCGAGGCGTATTGGGACGGCGGCTATATGGGCAACCCGGCGATCTACCCACTGATCTACGGCGCGAAATGCCGTGACGTGCTGATCGTGCATATCAACCCGATTGAACGCGAGGAAGTGCCACATACAGCGCAAGAAATCTCCAACCGGATCAATGAGTTGAGCTTCAACGCCTCGCTGATGCGCGAAATGCGCGCCGTGTCTTTTGTGCAAAGCCTGCTCGACCGTGGTATCATCCCCGAAGGCAAATGGAAGCGCTTGCGCATCCACTCCGTCCGCGACGATGCCACCATGCGCAGCTTTGGCGTCGCGACCAAGATGACACCCGACTGGGCGGTCCTGACCCAACTGCGCGCAGCGGGCCACGCCTCTATGGATACCTGGCTGGCCGACCATAAAGACAAGATCGGCGTATCCGACAGCGTTGACATCGAAACGGAGTTTTTGTGACCACAGCCAGCCTCTACGCCGACGGCACGCCCAAACCCTGTGCGGAGCGGTTCAACATGGCCGCCTATGCCGTGCGCGAGCCTGCGACATGGCTGGCAGACAAGCCCGCGTTGATCGTCGTCGATGGCGATGCGCCGGAGGAGGCGCGCGAGACTTGGACATTTGCGCAAGTCGACCTCGCCGTACGCAAAGCCGCCGCCGCCCTGATCGCGGCGGGTCTGCAACGCGGGGAGCGGGTCTTGATCCGTTTGGGCGACGGGCCTCAGTTTCCGGTTGCTTTCTTCGGCGTGATTGCGGCCGGCGGTGTGGCGATGCCGCTGTCCTCGCAGCTTTCGGCGCGAGAGTTGCGTCATATCGCGGCGGATGCGACGCCAAGCTTTGCATTGCTGTCCGATGATGCGCCCGATTTCGATCCGGCAGGGGCGCAAGTGATCGGACCTGACGCGTTGGCCGATGCCGACCCGGCGGATTACGCCGACACCCACAAAGACGATCCGGCCTTCCTTGTCTACACTTCCGGCTCCTCCGGCAGACCTAAGGGCGTTCTTCACGCGCAACGGTCAGCTTGGGCGCGGCGGATGATGCGGGCGGGTTGGCACGGGTTCGGGCCGGAGGATCGCGTGATGCACGCGGGGGCGTTCAACTGGACCTACACGCTGGGTGTGGGCCTCTCGGACCCTTGGAGCGCGGGGGCCACGGCCATCCTCAACGCCGGATCACGGGCACCGGAGGCTTGGGGACCGTTGGCCAAACGTTGGGAGCCGACGGTGTTCGCCGCCGTGCCCGGCGTCTATCGTCGTATCCTGAAATACGGGACGGACGCGGGCGCAAATTTTGCCAGCCTCCGCCATGCCCTGACCGCTGGCGAGAAACTGGATGCGCGGATAATGGCCGACTGGGCCGCACAGACGGGCAAACCGCTGCTGGAATCGCTCGGCATGTCAGAGATTTCAACATTCATCTCCGCCGCACCCAATAGACACGCTGATGCGGGCTGGATCGGGTGGGCGCAGCCGGGACGGCGCGTGGCGGTGCTGGGCGAAGACGGAACCACCCCGCTGCCACGTGGTGAGGAGGGATTGCTCGCGATAGACCGTAGCGATGACGGGCTGATGCTCGGCTATTGGCGGAACGATGCGGAAAACGCCGCTGTCATGCGCGGTGATTGGTTCATCACTGGCGACCGTGTGGTGATGCGAGAAGACGGGGCGATAGCCTACGCAGGACGCAATGATGACCTGATGAACGCCCAAGGCTACCGCGTTTCGCCCTTAGAGATCGAAGAAACTCTCATCCGCCACGCTGCCGTAGCCGAAGCCGCCGTAACCGAAACCCCCGTTCGCGACGCCCTCACCATCATAAGTGCCTGGATCGTCCCCGCCGAAGGGGCCGCCCCCACGGCCGCTGACCTCACCCAATTCTGCGAGGCCAATCTGGCGGCTTACAAGATTCCCAAAGCCTTCCACCTGACCCAAACGCTGCCCCGCAGCGCCAATGGAAAATTGCTGCGGCGGAATTTGGTTGCAAAATCTTAAACACCCGACGTCGAAGCTCCCACCAGCCCCGCGATTATCGCCTGAATTGCATCCGCCGCCGCCGTCAGCGCCGCCGCATCGGTCGAACGCGCAACAATGGTCACGCCCCAGCCGCCCTGGACCCGCAAACGGGGATAAGAGCCGATCGATACCGCCGGATGCGCCTCTGCCACCATTCCCAACGGCGCGCTCAAGACCCCTTCGGGATACGGGCAAGCCACCGAGAAATCGAGCATCTTCGCCCCGCCCGAAATCATCGTCCGCACATGGTCGAGCATCGCCGCGAACACTTTCGGCACCCCCGCCATCACGAACACATTCTCCATCCGAAACCCCGGCGCGGCACTGACAGGATTATCAATCAGCACAGCCCCCTCGGGAATACGGGCCATCCGCAGCCGCGCCTCGTTCAGATCGTCACCGTAATTCTCCTCCAGCACCGCCCGTGCATCCGCGCGGATATCAATGCCCAACCCGAAGGCGGCGGCGACAGCCTCAGCCGTAATATCGTCATGAGTCGGCCCGATCCCGCCGGAGGTGAAGACATAATCATACCGCCCCCGCATCGCGTTGACCGTGGCAATAATCTCTTCCCGCTCATCCCGGATCGCGCGCGCTTCATACAGCTGCACTCCCGCCTCGCCGAGCATTTTGGCCAGCACTTGCGTATTTGCATCCTGCGTGCGCCCGGACAGCACTTCATCGCCGATCACGATCATAGCTGCGGTGACGGTGGAATCGGACATGGCTTGCTCCTGCGCTTTAGTGTTCGGCCCGAACCTGATATATCCCGCGCATGGATGCAACGGAGAGAACAATGCTGACCTTGCTGTTGCGCCTCGCCGCCGTTTGCGCCGTCCTCTACATCGCCGTCGGCATCGGTTTCCTGCTGGTCGAGACACGTCTGCTCTATCACCCCGACCCGACCCCGATAGATGATTGTTCCTTTCCAGAAGGCGTCGAAGTCATCCGCATCGACGGCGAGCGGGCGTTGCTCACATACACAGGCTCGGACGCGCTGGTTGTGTTCTACCACGGTAATGGCAGCCGCGCATGTAACTGGCGGTTTTTAGGCGTCAACCACCTGTCGAAGCTAGGCTATGACGTACTGGTCCCCGAATTCCCGGGCTACGCGGGCGATCCGCGCACCCCTTCCAGCGACAGCATCCTCGCAACAGCCGAGATCGTTCGCGATTGGGCGGCGGAACGATACAGCCGTGTGATCGTGTTCGGCAATTCCATCGGCACAGGTCCGGCCAGCTACCACGCCGGAACCGGCGATTCGGAGCAACTCATCCTTTTTGCCCCGTTCAACAGCATGTATGCGCTACTGCGCGAGAAGGGCTTTTGGTACCCCCGCGCGCTCCTGCACAACGACTACGACAACGGTGCGGCCCTGATCGCATCAACCACGCCCACGATCATCGTTCACGGCGAAGACGACACGCTGATCCCTGTGCATCACGGGCGCGGATTGGGCGATCATCTGCGCGCGCAGGGCACACCGGTCACTTTCATCCCCCGTGCTGGAACAGGCCATAACGGCCTGTTTGCCCAGCCGTGGTTCGACGATTTCCTCGCTGGGCATATGGAAGACCTCAGAAGATAGCTTCGCGGAGGACGCTTTCCTTACATCCGCCCAAAATCAAGTCCGCAGCAGCTCGTTAATCGCTGTCTTTGACCGCGTGCGCTCATCCACGCGCTTTACGATCACCGCGCAGTACAGACTCGGCCCCATATCACCGTTCGGCAGAGGCTTGCCGGGCATCGAGCCGCTGACCACCACCGAGTACGCGGGCACTTCGCCCATGAAGACCTCGCCCGTCTCGCGGTCCACGATCTTGGTTGACTGACCAATGAACACGCCCATGCCGATCACCGCGCCTTCGCGCACGATTGCGCCCTCGACCACTTCGGACCGCGCGCCGATAAAGGCGTTGTCTTCAATGATCACCGGACCGGCTTGCAACGGTTCCAATACGCCACCGATACCCGCGCCGCCGGACAGGTGCACATTCTTGCCAATCTGCGCGCAGGAGCCGACGGTCGCCCAGGTATCAACCATCGTGCCGCTGTCCACATAGGCGCCAAGGTTCACGAAAGACGGCATCAGCACTACATTCGGCGCGATATGCGCACTGCGGCGGACGATGCAGTTCGGCACGGCCCGAAAACCCGCCGCGCTAAACTCCGCATCGCCCCAGCCATCGAATTTCGAGGGCACTTTATCCCACCAGCTTGACCCGCCGGGGCCGCCGGAAATCGTCGTCATATCGTTCAGACGGAACGACAGCAGCACTGCTTTCTTGGCCCATTGATTAACGACCCAGTCGCCGCCATCGGCTTTCTCAGCCACGCGAAGCGTACCGGAATCCAGCGCATTCAGCGCCTCCTCAACGGCCTCGCGGACCTCGCCTTTGGTGTCGGCGTTGATTGTATCACGCGCCTCGAACGCGGCGTCGATGACGGATTGAAGCTGGTTGCGGTCCATGACAAGTCCCCTGAAGCATGAGCAAATCTTTGCCGATCCCTAGCCGGAAAGCGTCGCAGGGGAAAGAAAAGATATGCGCCTTGTAAATCCGCATAGCAGCAGGGCCACCGGAACCCGCCCGGCGGCTCTAAAAATCAAGCCCGCACGGAATCCGGCGGATCATGCAGCGCATAAAGCGCCATCTCGTGGCAATCCTTCAGCACAAAATCCACCGGATGCCGCCCGCGATCCCTGTGACCGGGCGGCTTTCCGGGCCGCATCGGGGCAATATATTTGCCCGTCTCAGCCCTGACAGCGTGACGCTTGGCTTCCCATCGCGCCAGTCTCCGCGCCTGTTTCGGCAGATCGCCCAGCGCAGCGTTCAACGCCCGCAGCCGCCGCATCATATGCGCCGCACTTACTTCATCATCCGGCGAGATCACAACGACAGGCTCAAACACCTGCACCTCGTCAAAAAACCGGATGCGCGGCACAGGTTTGCGCCCCTTCACAGACGAGCGCGCCTTAAACGATTTGCGCGCATCGAACAGCGCAAATGCAGGAACGCGCGCGACAGCATCGCCCGAAACACGCGGAATCGCTGGCACAGGCCCGCCACGCGGCACGCTCACACCCGCCTCAATCTTGAGAACCAGTTTCACCACGACCAATAACCGCCGGAACGCGGCCTCAGCGGGTCGCAAAACCCGCCAAATCCCTGTCCGCACATGCCTCGGCAGCACACCACCATCGCCCGCCATAACGAGCAGTGCGGCAACCATCCGCACCAGCGCATCGCGTTGACGATCTATGCCCAGGGTCCAGTCCATGCGGTGCTAAATATGTCCTTCTCAG
>CALFAK010000053.1 GCA_937948985.1 uncultured Neomegalonema sp.
GCGTTGCCTGAGCGGTAGCTTCGATCATTGAACAGGTTTGGCGGTTCGGGATGTCCCGTACGGCCTTTTCTATTTTGGTCGACCGTTATCACAAACGCCAACCACCAAGACCGCCGGACACAACCGGCAGGCCAGTATATAGACGACCTTAGGAGCTTAACTTAATGCAAGAGACACTTTCTGCCCCGAGTATGGATGACTTCGAGGCAATGCTGAACGAATCGATGGGCGAAGACAGCCTCGCCGAAGGTTCAGTAATCAAAGGCAAGGTCATTGCCATCGAAAATGGCCAAGCAATCATCGACGTCGGTTTCAAAATGGAAGGCCGCGTTGATCTGAAAGAATTCGCCCCTCCGGGCAAACCCGCTGACATCGAAGTCGGCGACGAAGTCGAAGTTTATCTCGACCGTACCGAAAATGCCAAAGGCGAAGCCGTCCTCTCCCGCGACAAAGCGCGTCGCGAAGAAGCATGGGATCGTCTCGAAGGCGCATTCGACAAAACCGAGCGCGTCGAAGGCGCGATCTTCGGTCGTGTCAAAGGCGGCTTCACGGTTGATCTCGGCGGTGCCGTGGCCTTCCTGCCCGGTTCGCAAGTTGACGTGCGCCCTGTGCGCGATGTCACCCCGCTGATGAACATTCCGCAGCCGTTCCAAATCCTCAAGATGGACCGCCGCCGGGGTAATATCGTTGTTTCCCGCCGCGCAATTCTCGAAGAAACCCGCGCCGAGCAACGCTCTGAAATCGTTGGCAAGCTCAACGAGGGCGATGTGGTTGAGGGTGTCGTTAAAAACATCACCGATTACGGCGCGTTCGTCGATCTTGGCGGTGTCGATGGTCTGCTGCACGTCACGGATATGGCATGGCGTCGCGTGAACCACCCGACCGAAATCCTGACCATCGGTCAGACGGTTCAGGTTCAGGTCGTCAAAGTCAACAAAGACACCCAGCGCATCAGCCTCGGCATGAAGCAGCTGCAGGCCGATCCTTGGGAAGAAGTCGCAGCGACCTACGCGCTCGGCACCAAGCACAAGGGCCGCGTTACCAACATCACCGATTACGGCGCATTTGTTGAGCTGGAACCCGGTGTTGAAGGCCTTGTCCACGTCTCCGAGATGAGCTGGACCAAAAAGAACGTTCATCCGGGCAAGATCGTCTCGACCTCGCAAGAAGTCGAAGTCATGGTCCTCGACGTGGATGCTTCCAAGCGCCGCATCAGCCTTGGTCTCAAACAGTGCATGGACAATCCTTGGGATGCGTTCGTGGTCAACCACCCGCGTGGCACTGAAGTTGAGGGCGAAGTCAAGAACATCACTGAATTCGGTCTCTTCATCGGTCTCGATGACGACATCGACGGCATGGTTCACCTGTCCGACCTCGACTGGAACCGTTCCGGTGATGACGCTGTTCAAGACTTCAAAAAGGGTGACGTACTCAAAGCCGTCGTCCTCGATGTTGATGTCGATAAAGAGCGCATCAGCCTCGGCGTGAAACAACTCGGCACCGATCCGTTTGCGGATGCGACCGACGGCATGAAGCGTGGGTCCGTTGTTAAAGGCGAGATCACCGAGATCAATGACGGCGGCATTGAAGTCATGGTTGGCGATCAAAAGGCGTTCATCCGCCGCGCTGATCTGGCCCGCGACCGCGACGATCAAAAACCTGAGAAGTTCAAGGTTGGCGAAGAAGTCGAAGCGCGCGTCACATCCATCGACAGCAAGACCCGCAAAATCAGCCTCTCTATCAAAGCCCTCGAAATGGCCGAAGAGAAAGAAGCTGTGCAGCAATACGGTTCATCCGATGCCGGCGCATCGCTGGGGGATATCCTCGGTGCCGCGCTCAAGCAACGCGAAGGCGACGACAGCTAAACTGTTATCCGCCGGACTTTTGAAAAGGCCTCGCGCAAGCGGGGCCTTTTTTTGTCTGCGCTTGTGCGGGAAAAATGTACATTTGATCGCTTTACCAATTGATGCAGCGCGCTGTTATGCTAGCCTCATCATTTGAGCTGACAAGCAGAGGGTGGTTGTTGTGAGCGAAGGCACACGAAAAGACGGCATCGTTTCCGGGCGGCTTGGACCGGATCAGTACGTTTCCAATTTCGGCGACGCCTATCCGCCGCTCAACCCGCACGAGGCGCTGGTTGCCGCCGACCGCTGCTATTTCTGTCACGATGCGCCCTGCATTACGGCCTGCCCGACAGAGATCGACATCCCGCTTTTCATTCGCCAGATTCAAGCCGACAATCCCAAGGGTGCGGCGAAAACAATTCTCGCGCAGAACATCTTCGGCGGCATGTGCGCCCGCGTTTGCCCGACTGAAACGCTCTGCGAGCAAGCCTGTGTGCGCGAGGCGGCGGAGGGGCAGCCTGTCAAAATCGGCCATCTCCAGCGTTTCGCGACGGACACGCTGATGGAAACAGGCACGCATCCCTTCACCCGCGCGGCACCGACGGGCAAGATCGTCGCCGTCATCGGCGCGGGTCCGGCGGGATTATCCTGTGCGCACAGGCTGGCGATGCACGGGCACAACGTCGTGGTCGTTGACGGGCGCGAAAAGGCGGGCGGATTGAACGAGTACGGTATTGCCAGCTACAAAACCGTCGATAACTTCGCGCAAGCCGAAGTGGACTGGCTTTTGAAAATTGGCGGTATCCGTATCGAGACAGGCTCCGTTATGGGCCGCGACTATACGCTTGAGGAAATCCGCACCGATTACGACGCAGTTTTCCTCGGCTTCGGGCTTTCGGGCGTCAATTCGTTGACGCTTGAGGGGGGCGACGGCGATGAGGTCGGCGATGCCGTCGATTTCATCGCAACCTTGCGCCAGACCACAGACTTGGCCGCTCTGCCTATCGGTCGTCGCGTCGTCGTAATCGGTGGCGGCATGACCGCCGTTGACGCTGCCGTCCAATCGAAATTGCTGGGCGCGGAGGAAGTCACGATTGCCTATCGCCGTGATAAATCCGGCATGAGCGCCAGCGAAGTTGAGCAGGAACACGCGACCAGCGCGGGCGTGCGCATTGTCTATAACGCCCAACCCGTCGCGAAAACGCCGGACGGGATCACGTTTGAATATACCGAAACCGGACCGGACGGCCTGCGCGGCACGGGCGAGACCTTCACCCTCGCCGCCGACCAGATTTTCCGCGCCATCGGCCAGTCCCTCACCATGCCGGACGGGGCGGCGCTCGACATTGAACGCGGCAAAATCCGCACCGACACAGAAGGCCGCACATCGCTGCCCGGCGTATGGGCAGGCGGCGACTGCGCGCTCGGAGGTGAAGACCTGACGGTCACCGCCGTCGCCGAAGGCCGCGACGCTGCGGAGAGTATTCATAAGGCGCTCAGCGCCTGATTTGAGGAGCTTGATATGTCCTACGTCAACGGCGCTGTCCTCCCTGTCCCGACCGCCAACAAAGACGCCTATATCGCCAAATCACTGGAAATGGCGGCGATTTTCAAAGATCACGGCGCGCTTCAAGTTGTTGATTGCTGGGGTGACATGGTCCCGGACGGCAAAGTCACATCCTTCCCGCTTGCCGTCAAATGCGAGCCGGATGAGACGGTGGTTTTCTCATGGATCATCTGGCCCTCAAAAGCGGCTGCTGATGCGGGAATGCAAAAGGCGATGTCCGATGAGCGCATGTCCGCGAGCGGAATGCCCTTCGACGCCAGCCGCATGATCTTCGCCCAATTCGAGATGGTCGTGAATGTTTGATATGATGGTGTCCCGCACTGACGCGGGTGGAGGAAATCAGTATGGCTGATCTGCGTAGTAATTTCGTCGGAATCAAATCCCCGAACCCCTTCTGGCTCGCCTCCGCACCGCCGACGGATAAGGAATATAACGTCCGCCGCGCGTTTGATGCGGGATGGGGGGGCGTTGTCTGGAAGACGTTGGGCCTCGACCCGCATATCGTCAACGTCAATGGTCCCCGCTATGGCGTGATCTACGGTGCCGACCGCCGCGTGCTGGGCATCAATAATATCGAGCTTATCACCGATCGCCCTCTGCAAACCAATCTGGACGAGATTAAGCTGGTCAAACGCGATTATCCGGACCGCGCGATGATTGTCTCACTTATGGTTCCGTGTGAAGAAGTCTGTTGGACCGACATTCTCAAACAAGTCGAAGACACGGGCGCGGATGGCGTAGAGCTGAACTTCGGCTGTCCGCACGGCATGTCAGAGCGCGGCATGGGCGCGGCGGTCGGCCAAGTGCCTGACTACATCGAAATGGTCTCCCGCTGGTGCAAAGCCGCGACGCGGATGCCCGTCATCGTCAAGTTGACCCCCAACATCACCGATATCCGCTATCCCGCGCGTGCGGCGTTGAAAGGCGGCGCGGATGCCGTCAGCCTCATCAACACCGTCTCCTCCATCACCTCCGTTAACCTCGATGAGATGGCTCCGGAGCCAACCATCGATGGCAAGGGCAGTCACGGCGGCTATTGCGGCCCTGCGGTAAAACCCATCGCCCTGAACATGGTCGCCGAGATCGCCCGTGACGCTGAAACACGCGGCCTCCCGATCAGCGGCATCGGCGGCATAACCACATGGCGCGACGCGGCGGAGTTCATCGCGCTGGGTGCGGGAAATGTGCAGGTCTGCACCGCCGCCATGACCTACGGCTTCAAAATCGTCTCCGAAATGGTCAGTGGCCTATCGGATTGGATGGACGAAAAAGGCTACGGGACTATCGATGATTTCAAAGGCCGCGCCGTCCCGAACGTGACCGACTGGCAATATCTCAATCTCAACTTCGTCACCAAAGCCCGTATCGACCAAGACGCCTGCATCAAGTGTGGCCGCTGCTATGCCGCGTGCGAAGACACCTCGCATCAAGCGATCAGCATGTCTGCCGACCGCACTTTCGAGGTGATCGACGCCGAATGCGTGGCCTGTAACCTCTGCGTCAATGTCTGCCCCGTCGAAAACTGCATCACAATGGAGCGTTTGCCCGCCGGAGCCGTCGATGAGCGCACGGGCCGCGTCGTACAGGACGATCACGGCGATTGGACCAGTCACCCGAACAATCCCGGCGCGGTGGCCGCTGAATGACGGATATTTCCGCGCACCTGCCCGGAATGCTGCTCGCGTGGTCCGTCTTCGCCTTGGGCGTTCTCAGTCCCGGCCCGTCTGTGCTGGCGATCATGGGCACATCGCTGGAGCATGGCCGCAAGCCGGGCGTCTTTCTGGCCGGCGGCGTGGTCAGCGGCTCGGCATTCTGGGGCACATCCGCCGCGCTCGGCATGTCCGCCGTGCTCATGCGATACGCGGGCGCGTTGACAGTCATCAAAATTATCGGCGGGCTGTACCTGTTGTGGCTGGCCTTTAAAACACTGCGCACCGCAATGAGTGCGGATGGCGCGACAGACCTCAAGCAACAGGCGGTCGCGGGGCCGATGCACCGCATGTGGCGCACGGGTTTTTTGATCCATCTCACCAATCCCAAAGCCGTCGTGACATGGATCGCGACAATCGCTTTGGGCGTCAGCGCGACCTCGCCGCCGTGG
>CALFAK010000054.1 GCA_937948985.1 uncultured Neomegalonema sp.
GTCGTCTTCAAATCCGCTGATCGTGTCGGCATCGGCATCCGGTGCGAAAATAAACCGGTCCGCCTGAGCGCCGCCGTTGAGCAGGTCATTCCCTTCCCCGCCATCCAGCGTATCCAGGCCATTACCCCCGCGCAGCGTGTCGTCACCCGCACCGCCGTTCAGGACATCCAACCCGGCGGCTCCGCGCAGCAAATCCGCACCCGCGCCGCCATCCAGAATATCGTCATTGCCTTGCCCAACGATCAGATCATCGCCCGCGTCCCCCGTGATGCTGTCATTTCCTGGGCCGCCATAGAGCGTGTCCGCACCAGCACCGCCACCAATGGTATCTAGACCGGATTGACCCAACACGAAATCTGATCCCGCGTCGCCGAGAATAGAATCGTTGCCCACGCCGCCCGTCAGTTCGTCATCACCGTCACCGCCGGACAGACTATCATTCCCGCCCTGCCCGCGGATCGTGTCATCACCCGCTTCGCCCAGCACAGAATCATCACCCACGCCCGCGAGGATCAGATCGTCGCCCTGCCGTGCCTCAATATTGTCCACACCGCCCGTCGCCCTGATGTTGTCCGGCCCTGCGGTGCCCGTCAGTGAATCATCGCCTCCCGTCTCCCCTTGTGATGGGGCAACGAAAGAACTGTAGCTCGCATCCACCGCCGCCGTCGGCACAATGCCCAGCGCCGCCGCGTTTTCGTAGAAAAAGTGGTTCTGCGACGGCTGCCCGCCGAATTCCAGCGCCAGCACATCCGCATGGGGTGCGATTTGCGTCAGCGCTTGCTGGATCGCCGCATCCTGATAGACGCCGACCGCATCATTCGAGCCGAAGAAACTCTCCAACAGCATCCCGTCGATTGCCGCGAGGAAATTGACTGACGCCGCCGAGCTTGCGCCGCCCGGTGCATTGGTGACGATATACGGATCGCCATTGCTGATAAGCTGTGCGCCGGGGCTTACAGCCTGTATCGCGGTATCAATCTCGGCCACAAACTCCATCATAATCTGCGCTTGCGTCACGGCAGTGCCCCCCGCACCGCCCGCCACGAAATACTGCGCCACATCATCGAGGAAAATCCCGTCATACCCGCGCGTCACCAGATCGACCGCCTGATCAATCACGATCTGTCGCCAATCCGCATCCGAGTAATCGACGATATATCCGAACGGGTTCGTCGGTTGGCTTTGCAGCCACGCGGGTGCGCCCGCCAGCACGGTTCCGGTATCGGTGCCGTCACTGGTCCATGCCGAATCCCAATAGGGTCGCGCATCATCGGTAACAGCGACATTGAGGTAGCCGAATACTTGCGTCCCGGCGGCTTGGATCGTCGCGACCTCCGCATCCGTAATCGCGGGTGTCCCGCTGATCGGTGCGCCCTCGGTGATGAACGCATCAAGCCCCGCTGACGCAACCTGACTCGCGTTAACGCCGCTATATTGCAGATGATAACTGGTGATCGGCATGACTGGCTCCATTTAGGGATTCTGATACTGTCTACACGAGGACGAGGTAATCAATTGTACAAGGGCAGGGAATGAAACTCCAGTTTTTTACAATTTTAACGATATTATCTTCACCCGCACTCGCGTGGGAGGAAGGTGCGGGATATCTGGAACTTGCCGACAGGCTCGACCGGCCTGAGGACGGCTATTGCCTTGACCTGCCGGGGTCGGGCGACTGGGTCGATTTCTCAATGCCGCTGAACGCGCATAATTGCAAGTTGCCGGGGCTTTTCGCGGATGAGGCGGTGACATTTGCCGCGCCGGGCGTGATCCGTTTTCCGGCGTATGAGGGCTGCGTCACGGCGGTTGGTCTGAACGGGCGATCCCTGCCCGGCGCGCCTGTGATGCTGCGCCCCTGTGCGGATGATATAGACGAGAGCCGCCAGCCGTTTATCTCCGCAGCGCTGCAAAATTTCACCCACCGGGATGACGGGCGCATCGAACTCAGCGGCACAGATCTGTGCCTGACCGTCGGCGATG
Source organism: uncultured Neomegalonema sp. (assembly GCA_937948985.1). GTDB lineage: Bacteria > Pseudomonadota > Alphaproteobacteria > Rhodobacterales > Rhodobacteraceae > JAHDDY01. Next base: position 1,981 of record CALFAK010000054.1, read on the forward strand.
AAAGCGACAGCACTTTCAGCCCCACCCACCGCTGGCGCGCCCTGACCCTGCAACGTTGCGGCAAAGCCATTGCGGCGCTGTCCGTGTGGAAACCGTTCGCGGCGCGATAGTGATATTGAGCGTTCTCTGTACTCTCGCCTCGCTGTTTTTTCTCATTCTGCCGGCTGGGAGCGCTTATAAGGAATGTTACGGTCTATACGCTTGTCCCAAGATTGGTTGATGCAGTCTGGCGGTCCCGCTGTCGTGCGGATCGGTGAGACGTATTTGAAGTCCGCTTGCGCCCCGAAACGAACTGGCGCAGTGTCGGCGGTATCTTATCGTATTTTGCTGACAGGCCGTCCATGTCCCTCCATTTTGACGCCCCCGAATTCGCCGCCCGCCTTGCCAAAGCGCAAGCCGCTCTCGATACCGCCGGATTGGACGCCATACTGCTGTTCGCGCCGGAGAGTCATCTGTGGCTGACGGGGTATGACACGTTCGGCTTTGCGATGTTTCAGTGCATGGTGCTGGGCGCGGACGGACGGATAGACCTGCTGACCCGCGCGCCGGATTTGCGACAGGCCCGGCACACATCTATCCTGAGCGAAGACCAAATCCACATCTGGACAGAGGTTGAGGGCGCGACCCCCGCGCATGATCTCGCAAAACTGCTCTGCGCGCGTGGCTTGAGCGGCAAACGGATCGGGTGGGAGACGCAGACGGCGGGCCTGACCACTTGGAACGGCGATATGGTCCGCGCGGTGATCCCTGACCTGATCGAAGCCTCAGACGTGATCCGCGCTTGCCGCCGGGTGAAATCCCCCGCCGAAATCGCCATGCACCGCCGCGCCGCCGCACTCTCAGACGATGCGCTGGATGCGGCGTTTGAGACGACACGTGCGGGCGCGTTCGAGGGGGATATCCTCGCGGCGATGCAGGGCGCGGTTTTCAAGGGCGGCGGCGATTATGCGGGCAACGAGTTTATCCTCGGCTCCGGTCCCGGCGCTTTGTTGTGCCGTTATTATTCAGGCCGCCGTACGCTGGACACGCAGGATCAATTGACGTTGGAATGGTCCGGCGCTTACGCCCGCTATCACGCCGCGATGATGCGCACATTGGTCGTCGGCGAGGCGAACGACGCACAGAAACACATGCATTCGGCTGCGGTTGAGGCGCTTGAAGCCTGCGAAAACGCCATCCGCCCCGGTGATCCGATGGGCAATGTGTTCGACGCCCATGCCAAAGTGTTCGACAAACGCGGCCTGAACCACGCGCGTCTGCAAGCCTGCGGCTATGGCATGGGCGCGGTTTATAACCCGATCTGGGTTGATTTCCCGATGTTCTACGAGGGCAACCCGCTGATTATGCAGGCAGGACAGGTGTTCTTCCTGCACATGATTCTGATGGATTCCGACGCGGGCCTCGCCATGTGCCAGGGCCATTCGGTGCTGGTGACGGAAACAGGGGTCGAGCGGCTGTCGCGCTCTTCGCAGGATTTGGTGACGTTATGAGCGTCCGTTCCCGAAGCTTTGACGCGGTATTCGATGAGGGCCGTCATCCGCGCGCCAAGCTGGGTTTTGTGCTGCTGGCCACGGAGCAGACGGTGCAGGATGATATGATCCGCCTTTGCCCGGACGGCGTCGGTGTGCATTTCGCCCGTGTTTCAAACGCGGATGAAATCACCAACGCGACTCTGGAGGCAATTGCGCCGGACCTTACCCGTGCCTCCTCAACGCTGTTGCCTGACGGGTCGTTGGATGTGGTCACCTACGCTTGCACCTCCGGCTCGCTGGTTTTGGGGCAGGAGCGGGTTGAGGAGCTTCTCCGCGCCGGAAATCCGAATGCCAAACCCTCCTCAATCATCGCCGCCGTCTTGCGCGCGCTTGAAGCGGTGGGTGGGAAACGCTGTGTCGTTGCGACGCCGTATCTGGACGAGGTGAACACGGCTGAACGCGATTATATGATCGGCCGGGGTTTTGATGTGCTGGATATTCAAGGGCTTAACCTGACGCGGGACAGCGATATGGTCCGCGTCGCCCCGTCTTTCATCGCTGACATGGCCGCTTCGCTTGATCGTCCCGAGGCGGATGCGATCTTTATCTCCTGCGGCGCGCTGCGTTCCGTGGATATCATCGACCAACTGGAGCAACGGGTTGGCAAGCCCGTCATCACCTCAAATCAAGCGCTTGCATGGGATGCGCTGCGCCTTGCTGGCATCAAAGATCAGATGCCGGGTTACGGCAGGTTGTTCGCACTCCATTGAGCAATTCCCTTACCATCCACGGCGCATCGACCGCGCTGTTCTCGACATGGTTCATGGTCGAAGAATGGGGCGTGCTGTTCGATTGTGGTGACGGGGTCAGCGCGGCATTGATGCACAAGGCGCGCAAAATCCGGCACGTTTTTCTCAGCCACCCCGACCGCGATCATATCTCCGGTATGCTGCAATTTCACCAGTTGTACGGCGGGCCGCAGTTGCGGATTTACTATCCCGCCGATGCGGGGTCATTTGCCCCGCTGGCCGGATTTTGCACGCGCTTTGATCCGCAAATCAAAGGCACAGCATGGATCCCGATCACGGCGGGTGACGTGGTGGATATCGGCAAAGGCCGCCGCGTGCGGGCGATTGAGAACGGGCATATGCGCGGCATTAAACCCGGCATTCGCAGCCTGAGCTTTATCGTCGAACAAGCCGTCCGCAAACTGCGCGCCGGGCATATCGGCAAGCCGGGACCGGAAATCGCCGCCCTGCGTAAAGCCCTCGGCGAAGATGCGATCACCGATCTCAGCGTTTCCGTGCCGCTCATCTACAGTGCGGACACGCCCGTTGAAACCGACGGTCGTTATCACCATGCGGATATTCTGATCCATGAGGCGACCTTCCTGAACCACGATGACGGCTCCCCCGACGACCCGCGCCGCTTCAAGCATTCGATGCTGGATGATGTGCTGGCGATGGTCGCCACAACCAACGTGCGCCACCTCGTCCTGACCCATTTTTCCAGCCGCTACAGCGCAGAACAGATTGTTGACGCTGTGGAGGCGGGGGCGGCGGCGCATGGCCTGACCTGCGCCATCTCGCTTGTGCTGCCCGGTGTGGTCAGCCGCAACATTTTGGGCGAAACGCTCTCACCCTGAAAATGCTCGCCTTGCCGCCATGCTCGCCTCAACAGCCGCCAGTATCGCCACGACAACCAGCAGCGCGAAAATACCCTGCTCGACGATGATCCATCCGGCCAGCAGCGGAAAGCCGAAGATGCCGATGAAATACGTCAGCGCGAAAAACTGCAATGTCTGCGGAACCAAATCCGCCTCCGCATCATTCGCCGCCATCGCCACAAGGATCGGATAGGACGCGCCGTAGCCGATGCCCAGCATGATTGCGGACAGGATATACAGCGGCCAACTGCCATCGATCACCATGAACACAATCACACTCGCGCACATGATGTATTGCAACCCCGCGATCAGCGCATAGGGCCGCTTCCCCCCGCTGAACCCCGCCAGCAATACGCGGCAAATGATGACGGTGATCGTGTAGCTGAGGAAAAAATCGGCATAAGGGACGCCTTGCGCCTCCGCAAAGACGGTCTGGAAATTGTTCATCCCCGCAAAAACACTCGCCCCCAGACACGCCATCGTCACGGGCAGCGCCCCGCGCGAACGCATGATCCGCCCGACCGTGCCAAGCGTCAGACCCGCACGCGGTTCAACCGCCGCATCAATCGCAATCCGCCGGATCGGGTGTTTCAGCATCAGGAATAGCGCCCCGCTGAACACACAAATCGCGGCCATCAGCGTGAAGGAATCCGCGACCGTCAATCCCGCATCCTCCATCAGCGACGCCATAACGGGCGACAGGCCGAATCCCGCCATCATGAACACCGACAGCATCGCAAAAGAACGCACCCGCTCGTCCGGCTGCGTCACGCGGGTCAGGATGATCGGGCCAATCGCATAAAAAAGACTCCAGCCAAAGCCCAACAAGGCGCTTGCAATAACAACATCAAACCCCAAGTTGTCAGCCCTGCTGAACAGGAACAGCGCGACGGCAATCGAAAAACCCGACAGGCTCATGGTCGGCATCCGCCCCAGCCAATCTGTAAAATGACCGGAGTAATAAACGCTGATAATCGTCGTCACCGCCGTGATCAGCAGCATCGCGCCAACGTCTTTCTCATTCGCCCCGAAGCTTGCGAACAGCTTTGGCAACATGAAAGTCAGGCCATAGGTGCCCGCTTGCAGGAAGACGGCGAGGTAATAGAGAGCAAGCGTCACAAATCTGGACATCTTCTTCGGCCCTAACTCTTCAACCGATATCCTGTGCGGAACATCCAATGGCAGATCGCCCACAGGATTGCGGCGACAACAACGGAAACGGCCAAACCGACCCACGGATTCGCATCCCCCTTGCCGATAATCCCATAGCGGAACCCGTCGATCAGGAAATGCACCGGATTGATCGCCGAAATCGTCCCCCAAGGCTGTGGTAAATCCTGAATGCTGTAGAATGTGCCGGACAGAAACGACAGCGGCGTGATGATGAAATTTGTGATCAGCGCCGTGTGGTCAAACTTCTCGGCCCATATCCCCGTCATCATCCCGCACAGCGACAGGATCAGCGCCCCCATCACCGCGAATGTCAGCGCCCATAACGGATAGGCGATGCTGCCCACGGTGAACGGGAACAGGATTACCGCCGCCACACCCGCCACACAAAGCCCCCGCGCCACGCCGCCCAGCGCATAGGCCGTGGTCAACTCGGTCGCGGACAGCGGCGGCATCAGCACATCGACAATATTCCCCTGCACCTTTGCCACAACGATAGAGGATGACGGATTTGCAAATGCGTTTTGCAAAATCGCCATCATCACGATGCCCGGCGCGAGGAAAGACGCAAACGGAACGTCAAAAACCTCACCCCGCCGCGACCCCAGCGCCAGCACGAAAACGGCCATGAACAGGGCGGATGTCGCGACCGGAGCCATCAACGTTTGCTGATACACTTTCAGAAACCGCCGCACCTCTTTGCCAAGCAAAGTACGGAACCCGACACCATTGAAACGCCCGAATCTCCGTTCACCATGACGGAATTGAAACGGAGCAGGTGTGCGTGTTTCTTGCATGGCAGGCCTCAATCGGTGTTTATCGCCGTGTACGAATCGACTCCGCTTGTTTCGCAGGCACGAAAGCCCTAATATAAAAGGGAACCCGGATTTATTGATCGACACGGCGCAGTGTAAGCTGACGTTGTGAAGACGGCATACAGGAACGATCATGGCTTGGACAGACGAACGTGTAGAGCAACTGAAATCCATGTGGGGCGAGGGCATGAGTGCCAGCCAGATCGCCAAAGAGCTTGGCGGTGTTACCCGCAATGCTGTGATCGGCAAAGTGCACCGTTTGGGATTGTCGAGCCGCAATCAGGGCAAACCTGAAGCGCTGCCGGAAAAAGCCGCCGGAACCGCGGCACCCGCCGCTGAGGCGACCACGGCAAGGGCAAAGCCGAAGGTTGTTGAGGTTGAGCAGCCTGTGGAGGAGGTGGTCAAGCCCGCTGAAGCTGTGGCCGAAACTGCCTCTGATGAGGGCGAGGCATCGAATTTGCCGGCCCAATCGGATGGCACAGCGCCAGCCATGCTTATCCCCAGCGAGAATGCGGTCAATATTGCCGAAATTGACCGGACGGCCCGCAAATTGAGTTTGATGGAGCTGACTGAACGGACTTGCAAATGGCCGATTGGCGACCCCAGCCGTGGTGAATTCTACTTCTGCGGTCAGCCTTCTGTGGCCGGCAAACCCTACTGCGACGGCCATGCGAAGGCGGCTTACCAGCCGATGTCATCCCGCCGCGACCGTGAACGCGCCCGCGCAATTCAGCGCCCGGCCATCACACGCAGCGCCTGAGTTTAATAAACTTCCCTGCCCCGGCCTTGAGAGGCCCGGACGATCGCCAACTTTAAGATGCGCCACCTGCCCAAAGCGCAAGGGTAAAAACCCGGTGGCGCGATAGTCCGTGTTGATGTCAAGCGCGAATAGACAAAATTCGCGGGACTTGTCAGCGTAAAGCCGCTTGATCGCATTCCTTAATGGATGAATCTTTATTGGAGTGGTTGGCATTGCTGCGGCTTAATCTCGGGGTAAGACTAGGCATTTAAAACTTGCCAGGTTTTTCCAAAAAGTTAGCGAACACAGAATGAAATGATATTCAGAATGATTGTCTAGGGTCTTGCCCGCGCAAAATACGAACGATCTCGACCATATCGGGATCAATGATCCTGTAATAGATCGTATGGGGCGCGTGGACGCTACGGCGATAGCCTTTCCTATATTCTGTAATAGGAAAGCGTATAGGATCATTGCCTATTTCTCGAAGGCGAGCGTATAGGCTGTTAAAATACAGATCCGCGCGTTCAGTGCCAAAATTCTTGATGCCGTAACGGTATAATCCTGCAAGGTCTGCATCGGCTTTTTTGGTAAGCCTAAACGCTTCCATTGCGCCGCAATTCATCTTTTACAGCGGTTCGGATGTCTTCAGGTGTGCGCTCACTTACGCCGCTTTCTTCACCTTCGATCAATGCTTGCACAACGGCATCACGGTAACGCGCTGATTGCTCCAGGAGACGTAAAGCATCGCGCATGACCTCACTTACGGAGCGATAGCGGCCTGATGCCACTTGCTCAGCAACAAAGCCATCGAAATGCTCGCCAAGGGCGATAGATGTGTTTTTCATTGCAAACTCCTCTTTATCCACTTGATACCAAGATTTGGTAATAATCAAGTTTCTCAAGATTTAGCTTCCGCAAAGGGAGCCGATACCCGCTACCAAACAAAACAGGGGGCATTGAGCCGGGCTTTCTTTTTGAGCGTTAGACTCCCTCGGCTCAAGTCTCTTCCGGCGGCTCTAATGTCAGCAAGCTGCTGCCATCCTCAACCTGATCCCCCTCACCGACCAGCAACGCCGCAACAACGCCGTCGCGCGGGGCTTTCAGTGATTGCTCCATTTTCATCGCCTCCAGCACGATCAGCGTTTGCCCCGCTTTCACCGCATCACCCGCCGCCGCACTGACACGGCGCACCAGCCCCGGCATCGGCGCGGTAATACCGTCCCCGCCCGCACCCGCTGTACTTTCCACGTCCAGCGGATCATGGCGCGCGAAACGGAACGCACTCGCGCCCAAGATTACAACAATGCCCCCGTCACGGTGGAGCATTTCTGCGGCCACGCGACGGCCATCAATCTCGACTTGCCCCGAATCCGTATTGTCAGGCCATTCAACCCGCTGCACCGTTCCGTCGATCCGCACGTCAAAACGGTGCGAGCCGAGAATGCGTACACTCGCATCAATGGATTTCCCATCGCGCAGCACGGTCACCGAATGCTGAGCCACGCCCCACGCACGCCATCCTGCCAGCGTCGCCCAAGGGGATTCCGCTTCCGCATGTGCAGGCTGGCCAAGTGTTGCAAGCGCGGCCAGGCTCACCGCGTCACGCGGCACTTGCTCCGCCGGGGTCAAGGAGACGAGATGCCGGTCAATCAACGCGGTATCAACATGCCCTGCCGCAAAGTCCGGCTGCGCGATGAGCCGCCGCAGAAAGCTGAGATTGGTGTTCGTGCCCGCAATGCGCGATGCCTCAAGCGCCGAACGCATTTTGGCCAGCGCCGCCTCACGCGTGCGGTCATGCACAATGATCTTTGCAATCATCGGATCGTAGAAGGTGGTAATCGTATCGCCTTCGCGCACACCTGTATCAATACGGGCAATGGTGTCCGGCAAATGCAGTCGCTCAATCCGGCCTGTGGTGGGTAAAAAGCCCTTCGAGGGATCTTCCGCGTAAAGGCGGACCTCGAATGAATGGCCGAAGAACTGGAGTGACTCCTGTGTCAGTTCAAGCGCCTCACCCGCCGCCGCCCGAATTTGCAGTTCGACCAGATCATGCCCCGTGATCGCCTCCGTCACCGGGTGCTCGACCTGAAGGCGGGTATTCATCTCCATAAAGTAGAACCGATCCATCCGCAGGCCGCCGCTGGCATCGACCAGAAACTCGACCGTCCCCGCGCCTTCATAATCAATCGCTTGAGCCGCCCGAACCGCCGCCTCACCCATCGCGGCGCGCATTCCGGCGGTCATCCCCGGCGCGGGCGCTTCCTCGATAACCTTCTGATGCCGCCGTTGCAGCGAGCAATCGCGCTCGAACAGATAGACGGTAGAGCCGTGGCGGTCGGCCATCACTTGCACTTCGATATGGCGCGGCGAGGCGACGAATTTCTCGATCAACACATTGTCATCGCCAAAACTTGCCTTCGACTCGGCACGGGCGCTTTGCAGGGCTTCCGCGAATTCCTCACGCAGATCAACACGGCGCATCCCTTTGCCACCACCGCCCGCGCGCGCTTTGATGAGGACGGGATAGCCGATCTTATCCGCCTCCTGCGCCAGCAGATCATCGTCCTGATCCTCACCGTGGTAGCCCGGCACGACCGGAACGCCCGCCTCTTCCATCAACCGTTTGGCCGCATCCTTATGCCCCATCGCAAGAATTGCGCTTTCGGACGGTCCGATGAAAGCGATGCCCGCATCCTTTAACGCCTTGGCAAAATTGGGATTTTCGGAAAGGAAACCATATCCCGGATGCACCGCCTCCGCCTCCGTCCGGCGACAGGCATCAAGGATCGCATCAATCCGCAGATAGCTTTCGGCGACAGGGGCCGGACCAATACGGATTGCTTCATCCGCCATCGTCACATGCAGCGCGTTGGCATCCGCGTCCGAGTAAACCGCGACCGTCTTAATGCCCATCCGCGAGGCCGTGCGCATCACACGACAGGCGATTTCGCCCCGATTGGCGATGAGAATTTTCCGAAACATCCGTCCCCGCAGAGCACACCGCCGCTCAGAATGCGGCCCGCGTCAAGAATGGCCCTTTTGCGCTGTACGGCGCAAGGGGAAGTTGGTTTTGCATTCCTTCTTGGAGCAATCCGCAGCACTGCGACCCAAGAGCTTGTCGCCCCGAAGCGGTATCTGTTCGCTTCCCTTCACCTTCTCTCAGCACGGGATCGCTAATTTCCGGCGTTATGGAAGCAGATTTCGTCATCATCGGGTCCGGTTCAGCCGGAGGTGCCCTCGCATCGCGACTGTCGGAAGACGGTCAGCACAGCGTCATCGTATTGGAATTCGGCGGCACGGATATGGGGCCGTTCATCCAAATGCCCGCCGCGCTCAGTTATCCCATGAACATGAAAATGTACGACTGGGGCTACGAGTCCGATCCCGAACCGCATATGGGCGGGCGGCGGATGCACTGCCCACGCGGCAAGGTTATCGGCGGCTCCTCCTCGATCAACGGCATGGTTTATGTGCGTGGTCACGCCCGTGATTTTGACCATTGGGCCGAGTCCGGCGCTGACGGTTGGAGCTATGCCGACGTCCTGCCCTATTATAAGCGCATGGAGAACTGGCACAGCGGCGGGCATGGCGGCGATCCGGTATGGCGCGGCACAGACGGCCCGCTGCATGTGACACGCGGCAAGCGCGCAAACCCCCTCTATAAGGCTTTTGTCGAGGCCGGTGCCCAAGCGGGTTACGAAACGACCGACGACTATAATGGCGAAAAACAAGAAGGCTTCGGCCCCTTCGAGCAAACCGTCTGGAAAGGCCGCCGCTGGTCAACCGCGAATGCCTACTTGCGTGACGCCCTGAAGCGCCCGAATTGTTCAATGATTCAATGCTTTGCCCGCAAAGTTATCATCGAAGAGGGCCGTGCGTCAGGTGTCGAAATCGAGCGTGGCGGTAATATCGAAACCGTCACCGCCCGCCGCGAAGTCATCATTTCGGCCTCCTCTATCAACTCCCCGAAAATCCTGATGTTGAGCGGCGTTGGCCCCGCAGCGCATCTGGCGGAACATGGCATCGATGTGGTCGCGGATCGTCCGGGCGTCGGGCAAAATCTGCAAGACCACCTCGAACTCTACATCCAGCAAGCCTGCACCCAGCCGATTACCCTGTTCAAATACTGGAATCTGTTCGGCAAAGCGGCGCTGGGCGCGCAGTGGCTGTTCACCAAAACGGGGTTGGGCGCGACCAATAACTTTGAGAGCACGGGCTTTATCCGCTCCAAAGCGGGCGTCGAATACCCCGATATCCAGTTCCACTTCTTGCCGATGGCCGTGCGTTATGACGGCCAAGCCGCCGCAGAAGGTCACGGGTTCCAAGCCCATGTCGGGCCAATGCGCTCACCCTCGCGCGGGCGTGTGGCGCTGAATTCCGCCGATCCTAAAGACGCGCCATCGATCCTGTTCAACTATATGAGTCAGCCCGAAGACTGGGAGGATTTCCGCCGCTGCATCCGCATTACCCGTGAGATTTTCGCGCAGAAAGCGTTCGATCCGTATCGCGGCGTGGCCATTCAGCCGCGCGATACCGTGCAATCCGATGATGAGCTGGACGCCTTCATCCGCGAGAATGCCGAGAGCGCTTATCACCCCTGCGGGACGGCCAAAATGGGCCGCCGGGATGATCCGATGGCGGTGGTTGACCCCGATTGTCGTGTGATTGGTGTAGATAATCTGCGGCTTGCCGACAGTTCAATCTTCCCGCGCATTACCAATGGCAACCTGAACGGGCCGTCGATCATGACGGGTGAGAAGGCGGCGGATCACATCCTTGGCCGTGACCTGCTGCCCGCGTCAAATCAGGAGCCGTGGATAAACCCGCGTTGGCGGGAGTCGGATCGTTAATCTAAATCACTGAAATATATCAGTTTTCAGGTGCCGCCAAAATCCGCTTGGGGTGAAACATCTCTGCGCGGACCTGTCCGATGGCGACAGTATCCTCCCCGCGCGCGGCCCATGCCGTCTCTCCATAGGGTAAGCTAACCCCATGAATTTGCACAGGATTACCGTTCCGCAACCGCAGCACATCCTCCGGTGAAACATCCACGCGGGGCAGATGCTCCAGTGCGAAACTGTTGGGCAGCAGCGTGAGCGCCGCCCCTTCACGAACCGCCTCAAACCGTTCAAAATCAATAGCTTGTGATAGATTAAACGGCCCTGTGGATAGCCGCCGCAACACGCTGACATGCCCCAAACAGCCCAGCGCCTCCCCCAGGTCCCGCGCCATCGAGCGCACATACCCGCCCTTGCCACAGGTCATTGCAAACCGCGCCTCATCCACTGAGATTATCTCAATTAATTCAAGCGTATAGACATCAATCTCCCGTGCCGCCAGCGTCACATTCTCGCCCGCCCGCGCAAGATCATAAGCCCGTGCGCCATCGACCTTGATCGCTGAAAAAGCGGGGGGTATTTGCATGATTTTTCCTGTAAAATCAGCCAAAACATGCCGAATTTCCGCTTCAGAAGGTCGCCGTTCAGACCGCGCCACCACCACGCCCTCAAGGTCGTCAGTCGCCGTCGTCGCGCCCCATACCACGTTGAATTCATAGCGCTTTTCGCTATCCACCGCATAGGGTATCGTCTTCGTCGCCTCCCCGAATGCCACGGCCAACACACCGCTTGCGAGGGGGTCCAAAGTCCCCGAATGTCCCGCTTTGCGCGCGTTTAAGGCCCATCGCGCTTTTGACACAACATCCGTGGACCCGACCCCGACAGGCTTATCCACCACCAGCCAACCATCAATCGGCAGCCCTTTTTTACGTCGTCCCATCCACGCCTCCGGCTTCTGAAACCGAGGCATATACGCTCACAATTCAGGGGTCCATACCTGCCGAAACGATACCGGACCAACGCCATTCCCGCACCCGTCCGGTGGCAAACACAAACGCTCTTGTGTCCCTTATTGCCATCGCCTAAATTACAGATCATGCGGGGGCGCATTATAGTATTGGAGACTGATATGAATCGCCTTTTCGCCGCATTTATCCTTGCGTCTTTTGTCTCAGGTTGTGCGACGGTCAATACCGCCAGCACCCCGACTCCTCAGGTAACAACAGGGCAGATCGTCCTGTCCGAAGCGACACCCGCGATCAATCAAACGGGCGGTAACGCGGCGGTTAATATCGGTGCGGCGGTCCTCGGTGCGTTTATCCCCGGTCCTTGGGGCGGCGTGGCCAGCGTTGCCGCCGGGCAAGCGGGCGGCGTGGCTATCGCCAATTCAGGCAGCACGATGCGCTATCATGTGCGTATGCCCGACGGCACGATCAAAACCTTCAACCAAGCCGATTCTCCCAACCTTGCCACGGGCACCCCGGTCAGCATCATCACAATGGCTGACGGCACTCAGCGCGTCGTCCAAGACACACTCAACGCCGCCACACCCGTCCAACAAACCCCCGTCGCCGCAAGCACATCAACGCCTGTGACGGTTTATTGAATAAGAATTCATGCAGATGAACGGGCGAGGGGGCTTTATCTCCTCGCCTATGGCATGAAATAATCAGCCCAGAGGAACGCCAACCAGCGTCGCAATGCGTGCGAGAAGCGCGAGTGTTTTCGCGGCTGTATCGATGGCTTTCTTGAATTTTTTCAAATCTTTGACCGCTTCGCCCAGCGCCTTGGTCGCATCGCTGAGGTCTTTTTCATGCTCTTTGAGTTTATCGGCAATCTCTTCAAGCTGAACGGTTTCCAGTTTTCTAATCGCAATCGCGGTATCAATCAGAACCTTTCCCGCCACCGCCTTCTCTTCTTTTGACATTTTATCAAGCGCCGCCGCGCCTTCAGCTGTCACATAACCACGCCGTACCGCGCGCAGTTCCACCAATAATTTGTCTCTGATCTTATGCGGGGGAAGTGCCATGAATTATCCCTTCCAGAGCGATCTCAAGCGAAATGGATACACTTCGCAGCCCGGAAATCGCGGTAAAGTAAAAACGAAAGCCTTATTAATGAACCGGGGATCATCGAAACGGCTTTGGTGATTGGAGGCATCCGCCGCCAAACTGATCGCGCATTGCTCTAAAGTTTCTCGGAGAAATCAACGAGAGCGGTCACGTCTTGCAAAAGAAGATCAAAAGAGGGGCCGCCCGCACTTTTTTCAAGTAATGCAAGATACGCTGTTTGCATTTTTTCAGCCGCTTTGATGGCGCTGTCAATTTCCGCCGCGCGCCCTTTTTCTCTCAAGTATTTAATCCGCGCATCCCCCCATCCTCCGGGCAGACTTCCGGTACCGACAAAGGGATTTACGACTTTTCGGGTTCGTTCATCTTCCAGAATAAACCCTCTATCATCGATAACCTGACTTCTGATCGATTGAAGCGCACGCAGATGAAGATTAATACCCTCCGAAATCGCGGGTCCGCTTGCGGCAAGCACGCGGTCAAGCTGATTTCGTTGATAGGCTGATACAATAACGGGCACGGCGCTGCCGGTTACAATATTAAAATTGGCATCCTTGAAGGCTTTCGCAATATTCTCATTCAAACCACCGATCTGTGTCGCAAGTGCGATGGTGGAATCTGCAATACCGCTGGACAGCTTTGGAACGGCACCACCCTCTTGACGGTTTGATATAATTGCCAGTGACACAAAATATTCGTTGAGAATTTTAGCGTGTTTTCGCAGCTTGCTGAAAACATTTAATCTTGCAACACCTTGCTCATCAAGACCACTTAATGCATTTGCGCGCTCTTCACCGCTTTCTACCAGATCCCTTTGGATGATAAGCGTTCTGTTATCCGCTGCGTTCATGGCATCAAATGATGTTTTGAGTACATCCTCGAATCCTTTTGTGTATTCACTGCCTGCTTTCGCAAATTTATCAAATTGATCAATGCGGGCTGTGTTGTAAGAACACGCTGATAATAAAAAAAAGACAGGCAGAAACAGATATATAGATTTTGAATGTTTCATGAATGCACCTGTATCATTTTTGATAAACATTGAAATTATATGATTACATGATTCTGAAAATTATCAAGCTATAATTTTTTACAGTGAAGTATTCGTCGAGTTTTTAATACTAAAAAATAAAAACAATCTGTTAACTTTTATGCATAGGTATATCGTGATTGCACGTCGCAATATATGTCGCAAAATCAAACCTGATTGAGATTGATCAGTTTATCGTAACGCATACGAACAGATATGTGCCATTTTGGCATGTCTGCCGTCGCGTCTTTTTCCCTCACCGGACAAAATTTCCGCGATTGAATGACCCGTTTCCTGTTTTGCACATAAGCGATGCCAAGGGCCTTTCCTGTTTTCTGTCCGCGTTCTACAATGGCTCATGACCAACACCACCACCCTTCCCGATGACCTTGACAAGCTGATCGCGTGTCCGTCCTGTGATTTGCTGCAACAGCGCGTTATACCCGCGCCGGGTAAGTTCAGCCGCTGTCCGCGTTGTCATTCGATGCTGATCTCGAATAAGCGGAACGTTATCGATAACACCCTCGCGTCGGCGGTTTCGACGGCGATTCTGATGTGTGCCGCCGTCTTCTTCCCGTTCATCTCGCTCAAGGGCGCGGGGCTGACACGGGATGCGTCGGTGATGGATGCCATCGGTGCGTTCACATCCGGTTTCATGGCCCCGCTGACCCTTGCGGTTGCCGCTTTCATCGTCATCATTCCAGTGCTGCGCGCCACCGCGCTGTTCTACGCGCTGGCTCCGCTGCGTTTTGGCCGGCGCCCCGCAAAGCACGCGGCAAAGAGTTTTCGCCTTGCTATGGCCCTGAAGCCGTGGTCGATGGCAGAGATATTCGTGGTTGGTGTCGTCGTGGCGCTGGTCAAAGTGGTGGACCTTGCGGATGTGTCGCTCGGCCCGTCATTTTGGGCTTTCGCGGCGTTGGTGCTGATCGTTGTGTTTGAGAATTCAACCTTGTGCAAGTGGACGATTTGGCGACTTCTGGCTCCAAACAAGTAACCGCCCGCGCCGCCAATCTGGTGGCCTGTCGCTCCTGTGGCACGCTTGCGCCTATGGGACAGACCGCCTGCCGCCGTTGCCACGCCGCACTCTCCAGCCGCGAACCCGACAGCCTCAGCCGCGTTTGGGCATGGCTGACCGCCGGGGTTATCCTTTACATCCCCGCCAATATCTATCCGATGCTGCTGACCAAAACCCTCGGCTCGCAGGAGGAAAGCACCATCGTCGGCGGCGCGATAGAGCTAGTGCATTACGGCGCGTATTTCGTTGCCTTCATCGTCCTGTTCGCCAGCGTCGCGATTCCGGTCGCCAAATTCTTCGCCATCGGCCTGCTCGCATGGAGCGTTCAGCGCGGCTCCCGCCTGTCCGGTCACCGCCGGATGCAGCTGTATGAGATCACCGAGTTCATAGGCCGCTGGTCGATGATCGACGTGTTCGTCGTCGCCATCCTCACCGCACTCGTGCAGTTGGGCTTCCTCGCCTCGATAAACCCCGGTCCCGCCGCCGTGTGTTTCGCCTTATCGGTTGTATTTACAATGCTTTCAGCGCAAAGCTTCGATCCGAGGCTGATCTGGGATTCGATTGAGGAAAGCGACCGCCGTGCCGAACGCTGACGATCATGTGCATCAGGAGCGCGACTTCCATGATGCGGAGGTTGCGGATCGCCGCTTCTCCCTGGTCTGGCTCGTTCCCGTCGTCGCGCTCATCGTCTCGCTGGCCGTCGCATGGAAAACCCATTCCGAACGCGGTCCCCTCGTCAGCATCATTTTCGACAGCGCCAGCGGTGTCGAGGTCGGCAAAACCATCATCAAACACCGCGATGTGAAGGTCGGCACCGTCGAGGATGTCGGCTTCACCGATGACGGCACCCAAGTTCTCGTCACCGCCCGGATTGATAAAGAAGTCGCAAAGTTCATCGACGCCGATGCCCAGTTCTGGGTGGTCAGCCCGCAAGTCTCTCTCGAAGGGATCAGCGGTCTCGAAACCGTCCTCTCCGGCTCATATATCGAGGCGGCGTGGGATACGCAGATCGGCGAAACCGCGTACAGCTTCACCGCCCTCAAAGAACCGCCCCTCACACCGCCGGACCAACCGGGCCGCCGCGTGCGCCTGATTGCGGAGGATGGCGGTTCGGTCGGTATCGGCGCGCCCGTCTTCTACAAACGCATTCAGGTGGGCCGGGTCGAGTCTAAAACCCTCACCCCCGATGGCGAATCGGTCGTCTTTGACCTGTTCATTGAAGACCCTCACCACCTGCGCCTTTCCGCCGGCAGCCGCTTTTGGAATGCTTCCGGCATCGAGGTTGAGTTGGGGGCCGAGGGCGCAAAGCTGAAAGTCGAATCGCTGATCTCGCTCTTGCGCGGCGGCATCACCTTCGACAACGTCGCCTTTGGCGGCGGTCCCGTGCAGGAGGACCGGCTTTTCCGCCTGTTCGAGACGGAAAAAACCGCCCGCGCCAGCATTTTCGATGATGATTACAGCGCCCAAATCCGCCTCTCCGTCGCCTTTAACGGCTCTGTACGCGGGCTTGCGGTCGGCGCGCCTGTGGAATTGCGCGGGTACAAGGTCGGCGAAGTCATCGACGTGATCGCCTCGATTGATGACAGTTCGGGGCGCCCCGAAGTCTCGCTCATCACCACCATCCTGCTGCAACCCTCCCGCCTCGGCCTGCCCTCCGGCGAAGCGGAGGACAGCCTGAACTTCATCAAGACGCTGGTGAAAAACGGGATGCGCGCCAAACTCGCCAGCGCCAGCATCATCACGGGCGCACTTTATATCGAGTTGGTGCAGGGGGACCGCCTCGCTGAAGAAGAGATCGACGAAACCGCCTCCCCCTATCCCCGTTTGCCGAGCGTTGCCTCCGATCTGGATGATCTCGCCGCTTCTGCCGAGGGGATGATCACACGCATCAACAATCTGCCGATCGAAGAACTGCTCGATGCGGCCACCACGCTCATGGGCAGTATCAACGTCATCGTTGCCGACGAGAAAACCCGCTCTCTGCCCACCGAAGTCGCCGGATTGCTGGCTGACACCCGCCGCCTCGTCAGCGCGCCGGAACTTGCGGATGCGGGAGCCGATCTGGCCGGAACGCTTGCGGGCGCGCGCGCCATTGTTGATGGTCTGAACGAGGCCGATGTCGCGGGCAGCTTTACCCAAGCGCTGGATGCGGCAACCGCCACCGCCACCTCCATCCAGCTTGCCGCCGAACGCGCGCCGGAGCTGATGGCAAATCTCACGCGCTTCGCGGGCAATGCCGCCAGCTTGCCGCTCAACGATTTGATCACCACCGCCACGGATTTCGTGCGCGATGCCCAAACCTTCGTCGGCTCCGATTCCTTCACGGCCCTGCCTGCCGATCTTTCGAGCGCCCTGACCGAAGTGCAAAGCCTGCTCGCGCAGTTGCGTGAGGAGGATGCCGCGAAAAACCTCGCCATCGCACTCGCCAGCGCGGGGGAGGCCGCCACATCGATCAAGGCCGCCGCCGAAGCCGCCCCGACCATGATGGCCAACTTCGCGAGCCTCAGCGAAAAAGCCGAAGCGCTGCCGCTGGATCAACTGATTGCCGCCGCACAGAATGTGCTGGAAGATGTCAGCGCGCTGGTCACGTCTGAAGGCTTGCGGGAAACGCCGGACACCTTGAACGACACATTGATCGCGGTACAGGGCTTGTTGACCGATATCCGCGAGGCTGAAACCACCGGACGCCTCGCCACCGCGCTTGACGAGGTTGGCCGCGCCGCCGTCTCCGCGCAAACATTGGTGGGCAGCGTCGACGGGTTGGTCAATTCCGAGAGCCTCCAGCAAACACCCGGCACCCTCAACGATACACTGCTCGCGGTCCAAGGCCTGCTTGGCGATATCGAAGCGGCGGAAACCACCCGCCGCCTTGCCGTCGCATTGGATGAGGCCAGCCGCACCGCCGCGACGATCACCGCCGCCGCCGCTGAAATCCCTGACGCCTTGCAACAGATTGAGGCATTGGCCGCCACCTTACGCGTCCTGCCGCTCGATCAGGTCATCGCTTCGGCCAACCGCCTGATCAACGACCTCGACCGCATCGCCACCGCTCCGGGGGCCGAGCAAATTCCGGGGGCCGTTGTCGCCGCCTTCGATCAGGTTCGGGTGGCTGTGTCTGACCTGCAAGCGCGCAATGTGCCGGAGAATTTCAACAACGCGCTCGTGTCTTTCAATGGCGCGTCCATCGCGTTTCAGGGTCTTTCGGCCAATCTGAACGCGCTGATGCCGCAAATCTCTGCGGTCGCCACCCGCGCCGACTCCGTCCTCGGCTCCCTTGATGTCGGGTCAGAGCTGAACTACGAGGCGATCACCACCATCCGCGAAATCCGCGATGCCGCCCGCGCCATCACCGCCCTCGTCGCCACGATCGAACGTAAACCGAATTCGCTGATCTTGGGGAAATGACAACCCGTCCCGACAGCGCCGTAATTCCTGTATCTACTCCCCGCAGGCGGGTTATCCGGTTTCGTGACTGCAGAGATGCAGCTGAAACTTCGCGAGCCGGGTTGTCCGCCTTGGCAGACAATGACAGTGTAACCTGAAGTATACGGTGGAAAATATGCGCAATTTCATAGCTCTGGCCCTCGCATTCGCCCTCTCAGCCTGCGCCACCGCGACGCCGGAGACGAATTACTACCTGCTGCCGCCATCCAAAGCGTCTGAGCGGGTCCTCCTAACCGATGACACCGTCGCCATCCGTGAGCTTGACCTGCCACTCTACGCCCGCGCCGCACAGGTCGCGCATATCGGTGAGGGCGGGGCGGTGACATTGTCAGATGATCACCGCTGGGCCGATAATCCACCGCGCGCCGCCACCCGCACTCTGGGCGCGGCGTTGCGTGAGGCGCTGGGCACCCCCGTCGTTGTTGAACCGTGGAGCCGCTCCGTCACCCCGTCACTGCGCATTGACGTATCGGTTGACCGCTTCATCGGCACACTGGGCGGTACGCTTGAATTCTCCGGCGATTTCCAGATCATCGCCCTCGACACAAGCAAAGTCGTCACCGCTCAGGGTTTCAGCTTTTCGGTCCCCACTGGCGCGGAAGGCTTCAACGCCCTGACCAAAGCCCACGCCACGGCGCTGGCCCAACTCGCCGACGAAATCGTCCGCGCGATCCGGGTGATGCAAGCGTCGGGGTAGGCGCCTCATACAGAGAGATCACTCGAAAGCGGGAGCCAATCTATCAGCGTAATTGTCGTGCTTGTTCCACGAGTGTCCGGCATTTTTGAATTTCTAGATACTTGGTGCTTATTTCAGAAAAATACTTCATATAAAGTTGGCGCATCGCATTTACTGAAAAATATTAATTTCAAACCGGAAGTCACCCCGCAACTTGTTCGCGGGGGGGGCCATCGTGTAAGGCGTGTGGAACAATGGATACTGCGATCAAGTCGCGGTAAGACAAGATTTTATAATATCGGCATACTGCCGGACACGCGTTGAGCAAGTCCGGCGATGACACTTTCCAATCTGTAAAACGACTTCACAGCAGGCGATTTTAACAGTTCGGCTCTTCAAGCGATTGCCGTGCCGCCTCATGAACGCCCTTGCCCCCAAAGCAAAACCATGCGGAGATATCCGTACCATTTTGCGAAGGGAAAGAAGATGCGACCGTTTGAAGGGGTACGGGTGCTGGATCTCACCCATGTTTATGCGGGTCCGTTCAGCGCGTTTCAACTTGGCGTCCTTGGCGCGGATGTCATCAAGATCGAGCCTGTCGGACGCCCGGATATGGTCCGCGAAGACGGCCTTGTCGATGCGCTGAACGCCGAGGGCTACGGCACCAATTTCCTCGCCCAAAACGGCGGCAAGCGTGGCATCGCCCTCGATCTGCGCACGGAACCGGGCAAAGAAGCCCTGCGCCGCATGATTAAAACCGCCGATGTGCTGATCCAGAACTACGCGGGTGATGCCTTGGCTGATCTGGGTTTCGGATATGACGCCGTCGCGGCCATCAAATCCGACATCATCTATTGCACCATGACCGGATTTGGCCGCACCGGACC
>CALFAK010000055.1 GCA_937948985.1 uncultured Neomegalonema sp.
GCAAAGCCGATAAAGCGGCCATGATGAGTGCGGGTGATACCGGCGAAAGCGATGCCCAAATCGCCACCCTCGAAGCGGCTCTCGCTGCAAGCGATGCAAAGGTTGAAACCAGCAGCGAGCGGATTACCAACCTGCAAGAACGCCTGATCCGCGCACGCGAGAATTCCGCCTCGGCAGAAGCAAGCCTCGCAACAAGTGATGCGAATCTCGACAAAGCGAATGCGCGGATCCGTGGCTTGCAGGACCGCATGATTGCGGACCGTAAGAATGCCGCCGAAACAACGAACAGCCGGATCGCCGAACTGGAAACCTCGCTCAAAGGCGCGGAATCCAAAGTCAGCCTCGGCAACGCGCGGATTGAAGGTCTGCAAGAGCGTCTGCTGGCTGCTGTCGATGCGGCTGAGAACGCAGCCCCCGCTGATGCAGCGGATAACAGCGCCGATGAAGAACGGATCGCTGAATTGGAAACATCTCTCGCTTCCGCGCAATCACAAGTCAAACTCGGCAATGCCCGTATTGAAGGCCTGCAAGCGCGCTTGATAGAGGCCAGCGAGGCAGAATCGACTGCGGATACAGGTGGTGCAGATGCCGCGCGCCTGCAAACCCTGCTCGATAACCAACGCGAACGCGCGACACGCGTCGCCGCAATCGTTGCAAAACAACGCGACGAGCTTAATGCCCTGCGCGGTGAAGTGCGCGATCTGCGTCGGGGTGCATCACGCAATGTTGTTGCCGATTGTCAGCAACGTATGAGCGATATCGTCTCCACATCCGGTATCAACTTTGGCAATGACAGCGCCGAAATCACTGCGGAAGCGGCGGGTGTGCTGCGCCGGATCAGTGCCACCGCCAACCTGTGTCAAGACGCGCAGATTACAGTGCGTGGCCACACGGATTCGCGTGGAGATCCGGTATATAATCAGCAACTCTCCGAGCGCCGCGCCCGCGCTGTGGCACGTTTCCTGGGACGCGAAGGTGTTGCACCCGCCCGCATCAGCGCCGTGGGTGTCGGTCAGGACGAGCCGACGGCCAGCAACGATACGCGTGCGGGCCGCGCTCAAAACCGCCGGATCGAGTTTGTGGTTCAGTAATATGTCCCGCCCCGCACACACTACGTTGATGCGGGGCGATACAGCGCGTCAGGGGGATTCATGGCCAAAAAGGCGCGCGCAACGATCTTTGTGCAAGAATCCGAAGACGGCGTATCCACCGACTATGACTGGGTAATCGACTGGCTGGTTCGCTGGTCCACCAAAACCCGTATCGCCGGATATGCCAATTCAGGATATGACCACACTTGGGATATCGATGGATTACGCAGCGCGATCGCTGAAATCCCCGAAGAATACCTGCGCGCGGGAGATTGGGTTGAGCCGACAAGCGACGGCTGGAAAAACCGCAGCTCCGCCCTCGACATGAAATTCTCGTTGTCGAAGGCTAAACGCCTGCGGAACCGCGCGCGGCGCTAATTTATCTGCACCACCTTGCCCGGATTGAGCAGGTTTTGCGGATCGAGCGCGCGTTTGATGTCGGCCATGACACTGTAGCCGTCGCCGTGTTCAGCCTCCATATACTTCATCTTGCCCAAGCCGACGCCATGCTCACCCGTGACCGTGCCGCCCATTTCAAGCGCGCGTTCGGCGATGCGGTGCGCGAGGGCTTCGGCGGCTTTCAATTCACCCGCATCTTCGGGATCAATCATAATCGCGAGATGGAAATTCCCGTCTCCAACATGTCCGACAATCGGCGCGATCATGCCACTGTCAGCGATGTCCTTCTTCGTCTCCAATATCGCCTCGGCCAGCCGTGAGATTGGAACGCAAGCGTCGGTGATGTAGCCTTGAGAACCGGGGCGCAGGGCGCGGCAGGCGTAGTAGGCATCATGGCGCGCGCGCCACAGGCGATTACGGTCTTCCGTCTTGGTCGCCCATTCAAACGCACCGCCGCCGAACTCCGCCGCGATCTCTCCAAACCGCTCAGATTGCTCGGCGACACCGGCATCCGTGCCGTGAAACTCCAAAAACAGCGTCGGCTTCTCCGCCAAATCGAGCTTTGAGTAGGCCGCCACCGCGCGGACCTGCAATTCGTCCAAAAACTCGATCCGCGCGACTGGCAAGCCACTCTGAATCGTCATAATCACAGCATCAACAGCGCCTTCGATACTGTCAAAAGTGCATACACCCGACGAGACGGCTTCGGGCTGACCGAACAAACGCAGTGTGATTTCGGTGATGATCCCCAGCGTACCCTCGGAGCCGATCATCAGCTTGGTCAGGTCATACCCGGCGGAGGATTTGCGCGCCCGTGTGCCGGTGCGGATCACCCGTCCATCCGCCAGCACCACCTCCAACGCCAGCACGCATTCGCGCATCGTGCCGTAGCGAACGGCGTTGGTGCCCGATGCCCGTGTGGCCGTCATGCCGCCGATGCTGGCATCCGCACCGGGATCGACGGGGAAGAACAGGCCCGTGTCGCGTAATTCCTCGTTCAACCGCCGCCGCGTAACACCGGGTTGGACCACCACGTCCAAATCTTCAGGATGCACAGACAGGATCTTATCCATCTTGCTCAAATCAAGGCTGACCCCGCCACGCAGAGGTACGACATGCCCCTCCATCGAAGTTCCCACCCCAAACGGGACAATCGGACAGCCATGTGCCGAACAGATTTGCATCGCCTTCGCCACCTCTTCGGTAGAGGTCACAAAAACAACCGCGTCAGGACGTACAGGCGTATGATGCGCCTCACCCCGCGCATGATGGTCACGTACCGCATCTGTGGTCACGCATTGATCACCGAAAGCCGCGCTTAACGCCGCAATTGCAGCCTCATGAGCCATAATGAATCCCCTTTTCCGAAACCGGACGTTGCGGCGTGGAGCAGGAAAATTCAAGCGGACTCTTTAACAGTAAAAATCGCATTAATACTTCATTAATTTTATTTAATAAAAAATAAATACAATTCAAAGAAAAATTATGGGAACCTTTTACGTGTTTAACGCATTAACTGTACATGATGACAAACAAACCATACCTCACCTTAGTGTCTCCAGAGATTCATACCAACAGTCTGATAAGGGAAACCCTACCTGTCAGCCCGTATCTTTCGCGACCGTTGCGAAGCATTCAACAGGCACAAGCAGACATCTTGCGCGATCGGATCGCCAAGCAGCGCACGTATGACGGGGAAAATACGATATCTTTCACAACGCTCAACAGTGCGGAATTGAAGGCGGAAATTGAGCGCCGGAATCCGTTGCGGCATGTCAGTTAGGATCGTTCGCTATCGTACCTGATCACGGGTGCGCTCAGCGGGGTAGGAGTACAGTCGCGCCGGTGGTTTTACGGGCCTCAAGTGCACGATGCGCGTCGGCAACGTCGGCCAGTGCGAAGCGTTGGTCGATGCGGATATTGACCTTGCCACTCGTCACCATCCCGAACAGATTATCCGCCATTTCTTGCGTGCTTTCCCGTGTCGCCAAGTGCGCAAACAGCGTGGGACGGGTGACGTAGAGACAGCCCTTCGGCCCCAGAATACCGGGGTCAAAGGGCGGAACTTTGCCGGACGCATTACCGAAAGTGATCATCAGGCCGAATTTTGAAAGACAATCAAGCGAGCCTTCCCAAGTATCCTTGCCGACCGAGTCCATGACGACTTTGACGCCCTTGCCATCGGTGATTTCGGCCACCCGTTCGGCAAAATTTTCGGTGCGGTAGTTGATCGTGTGCGCCGCGCCGTGTTCCGCGGCCAGCGCGCATTTCTCGTCGCTGCCCGCTGTTCCGATCAGACTGATGCCCGCCGCCCGCGCCCATTGGCAAGCGATGAGACCAACTCCGCCCGCCGCCGCATGAAATAAAATCGTATCCCCCGCCTCTAGCGAAGCCGTGCGGTTAAACAGGTATTCGGTGGTCAATCCTTTAAGCATCATCGCCGCGCCCGTCTCGAACGAAATCGCTTCCGGCAGCGCGCACACACATTTTGCGGGCATCACCCGCGCTTCCGAATACGCTCCCGGAGGGACCGACGCATAAGCAACGCGGTCGCCTTCCTTTAGGTGCGACACCCCTGCACCGACCGCCTCGACAATGCCTGCGGCTTCCATTCCCAACGCATGAGGCATCGGCAACGGATACAGACCCTCGCGCTGGTACACATCAATAAAGTTCAGTCCACAAGCATGATGGCGCACCCGCACCTCGCCCTCGCCAGGATCACCCAATGGCAAGTCAACCAACGTCATTGCCTCCGGCCCGCCGGGTTGCGTGATCTGGACGGTTTTGGCTGTGGCGGTCATGGCGGTTTTTTCCTTATATTTTGCGCTTGAACGAGAATTAAGCGCGCTTAGGCTGCGTGTCAAAAGTTGAATGGAGCGGTCCCATGCCCACGCACCTTGGTACCAAGATTATTGTCTTCACAGACATCCACTTCACCGCCGAGAACCGTCCGGGGCGGCCTGATCCTGATGCGCGGCTGGCGGCGGGGATTGCGCATGTAGAGCATCATCACGGCGATGCCGATCTGGTGGTTTTCTCCGGTGATCTGACCCATCACGGCGACGACGCCTCCTATGAAAAGCTCAAAACACGGCTTGCGGAGCTTACGCTTCCTCATCATCTGCTCATCGGAAACCATGACAACCGCGACAATTTCCGCGCTACCTTTCCCGATGCGCCCACCGATCCGAACGGGTTCGTTCAGACGGTTATGGAACTGCCGGGTGCGCGGATTATCACGCTCGATACACTGTTCGCGCCGCCCTATGACTATCCCGCAGCCCATGCCGGGACGCTGTGCGAAGCGCGGTTGGCTTGGTTGGAGGGACGGCTTGCAACGCCGTCGGACAAGCCGACGCTGATCATCATGCATCATCCGCCGCATGACACCGGGTTTGAGGCGATGGACTCAATCAAGCTGCGTAATGGGCAGGCGTTCTATGAGGTGTTGAGCCGCCACCCGCCCGTGCAGCACTTGATCTGTGGCCATGTGCATCGCACGATTTCCGGCAGCCATCGCGGCTTGCCTTTCAGCATCTTCAAAAGCACGGTCGGGCAGATGCCGATGTTGTTTGAGGGGACCAATACCGCCGTTGAGAATGACGAACCTGCCGCCTATGGCATTGTTTTCATTAATGATAACGGCGTTTTGGCGCATAGTGAGGATTACGAGCTTAACCCGTTGCCCTGAGCCAAAGCGCCCAGCGCATCCGAATAGGTCTCCAACGCCGTCACGCCTTGCGGCGTCAATCCATAGATGCCTTTGGACACACGCTCGAACCAGCCGTAATGGTCGGCGGACATGATTATGCGCGCCCGCTCGACCCCACAGCCCGAAGCAACAAGAGAGGCTTTGGTCGGGCCTTGATCGCGCAGCAAAACCGCACAGCGCAGGGCGTCTTGACGATAGGCGGTGATAAGCCCCTGCCGCGTGGCCCCTCCCGTGTTCGGATCACCCACCCGCCGCGCAAACTCGCGCAACAGCCGGGCCTTGCCGCGTTTGTTCCGGCGGGGGCGATAGGGTGCGGGGTCGGCGTGGATTTCGGTGAAGCCGTCCTTGAGCCGCACCGTGATAAGCCCCAAACCCAAGCGACGGCAGAGCGTCAGATTGCTTTTCAGCGCTTTGCCGAAAGCCACACCGGAACCGCGCGGCACGGCGATGTAGACCGCATCGGTGATCGCCTGACGCTCAACACCCTGATGGAACAGGGACAGCGAAAACCCGGTTTTCAACTCGACAATGACCGGGTCTTCCCCCTGCCGACACGCCACCACATCCGCCGCACCGATCTCGCCCTTCACCTCGTAGCCCTGCCCTTCGAGCAACGCTTTTACGGGGGCGTAGAGATCGGTTTCTTTTGGGCGGGGTGCGGGTGCGGTCATGGCTAAGGCATAGCGCAACGGGGGCGGGGTTTGCTACAGCAGGATCGCTTCATCTCTGTGCTTCGTCCAAGGTATGTGAGTATCAGGACTCCCAAGTGATCTGAATTGTGATCCATAGTTCCTTTTAAGGAGGTTTCTGTGCCGTCTGATCGGCCATTCCAAGGGCATTTGGCTCTGACACTTACAAATATCCCCACCCCGCATCGGGGTGCTGACGTATTCACACATCTGGCTTCGATTTCGTACCCGCAAGAATTTTCAAATGCATATTCACAATAAAAACAATGTCATACCCCGCGGCAACGGGGCATCCATTCCTCCATATCCTCTGACGTCCGCAATGACTTAAATTACGAGGAGAAGGCTTGTGGACCCGTGGATTCCGCGCCTTCGCGCGGAATGACAACACGATTTTTCCGCATGCAGATCAGATGTGTGAATCCGGTAGCATCGGGGTGCGGGGTAGAGATAATCATCGTTCATTCTACGGCCTGATGATCCGCACGCGGTCTATGTTGATCTCCGGGATGTTATCCGCATCGCCGGACGGGACGAACTCCACATCAATCTCACCCCCATCGAACAGGCCCGCCGCGATTTGGCGGTTGATGAGGCTGGTGATGTCAAAGCTGGTCGGCTCGTTGGTCATAAACTGCGCGAACGGGGTGAAGATGCCCGCAAAATATGGTCCGCGCGGGTCCGGTGTCGTGCCGTCGGGCATGTTGACATAGATGAAGTAGTAGATGCCCGGCGGGGTCTCGAAATCGATCCCCTCCAATTGCAGCACGACCGGAGACGCCCCCTGTGCCGCAGTGTTGGTCTCAAATGCCAATTCCGGCGGCGCGGCCTCTTGTACAGCGGCGGCGAAAGCCTGATCGCCCCCTTCGACGGGGCGCACAAATTGAGCGGATTGCGACGCCACAGGTGCATTGGAGCGGATCGACAGCTTGCGACGCGCACCGCCCAGCCTGACCGCGCCAGCCTCAGCCAACGAGACCTCGGTTGCGTCCAACGCTTGAACATCCGGCTCTTCGGGCCGTTCAAACACCAGCGCCTGAGAGCGGTCTTCGGCGTCCACCTCCATCGTCATCATCGCCGCCATTGCGGCAGTGGGTGGTGCGGGAGGTGTGGTTGTATTGGCGACAAAAAAGGCCGCGTTCGGGTCGATACCCACGGGCGGCGTAGGATCATCATCATAGCGGTAGTCAAGTTGCGCCGCGCTGTCGAGCACGTCGCCGCCGGACAGGTTCACAAAACTGCCGCGCTCATCGACGAAACGGTAGCGCGTATCCATGAAGGCGCGGTTCTCTGTCGGATTACGACGCCCGCCGCCCAGCGCGAGCCAGCGGTTCCACAGGCGATCCACCTGCGCATGGTGCAGCCAGAAGATCGGATCTTCACCCGCCGTGGCCGGATTGCCCATCTTGCCGCCGATCTCGACATGCACGACGTTATGCGGCGTTTGTTCGAGCGTACTGGTGAAGAAGGGCCGCTCGAAGCGTACCGTTTGCATCGCGCCAAAGCTGCTCGTGACCCAAGGCGGCATGGTCGCGCCGCCGTTGATGGATGCGTTGCGCTGCGGCTCGTAGAGCGCGTTGTTGAAGGTCGGGAAGCGGAACGGTGCGGGCAGTGCATCTTGCCCCGGCACGCTGTAATCCCAGTATGGCAGGGTCAGAGACGGGCTGCCGGAGGCTTCACGCAGGATGCGCTCAAAATAATACAGGTACATCCGGTGCCAGCTGAGAAAATCAACGCTGCCATGACGGCATGTTCCCCAGGGTGCGCCTTGCGGCGGGGTTGTCGTGCGACGGTTAAAGCCGTGGATGCGTGCCTGATAATTCCAGCTGGTCGGATCATTATCACCGCGCGATTTCATCACTTGAACCCCGCGCCGCAGGGCATCAATTTCCGGCCCGTTCGCACCCAGCGCATAGATATTCCGACGCACCATTTCGCTTGGTTCAGGGATGGGGGTCGGAGTTGGCGTGGGGGTCGGGGTCGGGTTGGGCGTCGGGGTGGGCGTTGTCACGGGCGGTTCTGCCGGGCCTGAACCACCAAAATCGGACAGCTCCCACCAATTATCGGGCAGATCGTCCAGACTGCCGAGACTCACGAACTCTTGCGCGATTGCCCTGTGTGCCGTCAGCGCCCCGACGCCACCTGCGGTCGCCCCTGTCAAAAACCCGCGCCGGGTCAATGGCTTATGCTCAAACGCTTTGAACTTAGACATGACACTCCCCTTAGATATTAACGAATACTGCGCTATTTTACACTGATTGTCCAAAACTGGAACATGTACAGCAACACGTTTATGCGCCGAACTCAACCGAAACGCTTACGAAATGTACGAAAAGA
>CALFAK010000056.1 GCA_937948985.1 uncultured Neomegalonema sp.
TGGATGTGTGTTTCAGCGACTTCGGCTTTCCGGCAGATTATGCGATCCGGGTTGAGGGGCGTAACGTTGCGGGTTTTTTCGGTGCTTCCGAAAAAGGCGAGCGTTTCAGCGCGCTGTATGACCGGATCTATCGCTTCACGATTGAGCCGAAACTGTCCGAAGTCGTGACCACACGCACCCCGTCTTTCGCTTTTGCGGGGACCGAGACGAGCGATGGGAATATTTTGACGTTCACCGAGCTGCTGCTGCCCGTATGTGACGATGCGCAGCGGGTCAGTCAAATTGTGAGTGTCTATGATTTCCGGATGCTGCGCCGCAATTTTCCGAGTTGCGCCTTGTCGATGCACACACCGACAAGGCAACTGCAAAACAGCCAACGCCGCCGTAAGCAGATCGCGGGAGCGCGGCTTCGGTAAGATTGGGTTGGTTAGAGTCATTCCCGATCAACTGGGGTCAGAACTCCCGCCAAGATTTACGACACTCTATGGCTCAATCTGATCACGAATGATTCTAGCCCAAGCTGATCTGAGCGGCGCTTTCAGGCAGTTCTTCATCGAAACAACGCTGATAGAATTCCGCCACCGTGGCGCGCTCCATCTCGTCGCATTTGTTGAGGAAGGTCAGGCGGAAAGCGAACGCCGCATCCCCGGCAAAAATCGCCGTGTTCTGCGCCCATGAGATCACAGTACGCGGCGACATGACCGTCGACAGCTCGCCATTCACGAAAGCCTGACGCGTGAAGTTGGCCACATGCACCATTTTCTCAAGCAATTTACGATCCGATTCCGGGCATTTCGCCGCGACGATATCGGTTTCGTGCGCATGTGGCAGATAGTTCAGCGTTACGACCATCGACCAGCGGTCCATCTGGCCCTGGTTGATCTGCTGCGTGCCGTGATAAAGGCCCGTTGTGTCACCGAGGCCAACCGTGTTCGCCGTTGCAAACAGACGGAAATACGGATTCGGGCGGATGACTTCGTTTTGGTCGAGCAGGGTCAGTTTGCCTTCGACTTCGAGGACGCGCTGGATGACGAACATCACATCCGGCCGGCCCGCATCGTATTCATCGAATACCAGCGCCACAGCGTTGCGCAGCGCCCAAGGCAGGACACCTTCGCGGAATTCTGTAACCTGCACACCGTCCTTGAGAACGATGGCGTCCTTGCCGATCAGGTCGATCCGGCTGATATGACTGTCGAGGTTAACGCGCACGCAGGGCCAGTTCAGGCGGGCGGCGACTTGTTCGATATGAGTCGATTTGCCCGTGCCGTGATAGCCTTGGATCATCACACGGCGGTTATGTGAAAAACCGGCGAGGATTGCGCGGGTCGTGTCCGCATCAAACTGATAGCTGGAATCGAGATCCGGCGCGTGACGGTTGGCGTTCGAGAACGCGGGCACTTCCATGTCGGTATCAATGCCGAACAGTTCGCGCGCTGAGACTTTGGTATCCGGTTCGAGCGGCATAGCGTCGAAATCGACTGCGTCTGGCATGGGGTATCCTGAAAGTTAGAGCGCGAACGGCTGTGATTTAAGTTGAGCGGAAACTGGCGCGGAAAACCCGTTTCGGCAACCTTAGATTTGATATTTCGTGGGTTAGTGGGACAAAAAGCGTCAAAAAAACGCCCTCCGAAGAGGGCGTGAAGGTATTGCAGCGATTCAGGATGTTCCAGAACCGCTGCAGTGAGGCGGTCGTCAAAGTCTTAGCAGTAGCAACCCGAATACGAGCTGCTTGAATAGCTCGGATACGAATAACGGGTCGAAGCAGGCAGAATGTAGCTGCTGCTGCTGCTGTAGGATGGATAGCTGCTGCTGCTGTAGGATGGATAGCTGTAGCTGCTGCTGTATGACGGATAGCTGTAGCTGCTATAAGATGGATACGAGTACGACGAGCGGTAGGTCGCTGGTGCGATGTAGCTCGGCGAAACGTATGACGTGCCCAAGCTGTAGCTCGGCGACACATAGGACGTCCCGTAGTTATAGCTTGGCGCGACATACGACGAGCGATAGCTTGCCGCGATCGGCGACGAGTATGTTGGCAGATGACCGATGTGGACGTAATTGCCGTGGGTCGATCCGTAGTACGGAGCACTGTATGACGAGCCATACCCGTAACCCCAAGAATAGGCTTGAGCGGACATAGCCGAACCAACCAACGCAACTGCCGCAATAGCGGATATCATTAACTTTTTCACAGCATAAACTCCCTGATTAACTGTCTGTTAACCATACAACCGGAAGCGCCGATTCGCAAAGTCTGAAATTGAAAAATCCAGTTTTTGCAGAATGATAGTTCACTTACTTTGTCTTTCTTTAGAACTTTGAAGTTAGATCGCCGGAATTTTACATTGCTTGCGTTTAATGGCGCCTGCCGGAACTTTTACAGCGACTTGTCACGAAAGCGATTCGCCATTTGTGTTGGTACACGTGCAATCTCGACCCCTGTGAATACATGCAGTGTATTCATGTCTTCGTCTATCACAGCATGATCGCTTACCCAGCCGCCGAGCGCCAGGTAACCGCGTAATAACGGCGGCATCAAGCGCATCCCGTGTTTTTCGTCCAGCGGTTTACGCCGCAGCATCGCGGCAAAGTTGAAAATCTTAGGTGCCTTGGGCAGGGGCAGCCAGCGGCGGGGGGCGAGATGGCGCGCACGCAGCAGGGCCAGTGCATCAAGATGTGCCGCAGCGTCTTTGCCCTCAAAACTGGAACAGCCGAACAGCATTCCGATCCCGTTGGCATCAACATACCGCGTCATTGCAAGCCATGCCACGCGCAACACATGCGGGCTGCGGTGATCGGGATGGATACAGAACCGGCCCATCTCGACCATGCGCGCGGGAAAATCCCGCAATGCACCGAGATTGTAATACTGCGCCGAATAGGAACGGTCGATATCCCGCCCGTTCTCGAACGGCATCAGACGAAAGCAGCCGATGAGCGCGTCCGTTGCGGTAAGCTCGATCAGGATGTGCTCGCAAGTCTTGTCATATGCGTCGCAGTCAAGAGCGTCGTCGCGCGGGGCCGCACCCGTGCTGCGGAAAAATGTCAAATGGCGAAGGCGCTGGGCCGCGCGGATGTCTTCAGCGGTCTGCGCGAGCCGCACGCGAAACGCGCCTTTCGTGAAAATCGTCATGGCCCCCGCCCCGTTGATCTGGTCGCTGTTACGTCAAGACTATATAAGTTGAAAGACAACACCGTGACCGCAAGTGGCCGTTGCCAGAAAAGAAGGCATCCTATGACTGACAAGATTGTAAAATCCGACGCCGAATGGCGCGCGCAGCTTTCGGACGAGGCGTATCGCGTGGCACGGCGCAAAGGCACCGAGCGGCCCTTCACCCATGACAACTTCCCCAAAGCGGCGGGCACATTCCGCTGCGTCTGTTGTGACGCGCCCTTGTTCGATGCGGGGGCGAAATTTGACAGCGGCACGGGCTGGCCGAGTTTTTATCAGCCCGTCGATGAGAGTGCCGTGGGCGAGGTTTCCGACCGCAGCCTGTTTATGAGCCGGACCGAGATCATCTGCGCCCGCTGCGACGCGCATCTGGGCCATGTGTTCCCTGACGGGCCTGAGCCGACGGGTCTGCGCTACTGCATGAACGGTGTGGCGATGACATTCGAGGCTGATGAAGCGTGACGGATGCCGCGCTGCGCCAAGCGTTCAGCGGGGTTGATCTATGGATTTTCGACCTCGACAACACGCTCTACCCCTATCCGCCGGGCCTGTGGTCGCAGGTCGATATGCGGATGGGGGATTTCATTTCGACCTTGTTGGAAGTGGATCGGGTCGAGGCGAAGCGGGTGCAGAAGGACTATTTCCGCCAATACGGCCTGACCATGCGGGGGTTGATGGAGCGCCACGGCGTCGCACCGGAGGATTTTCTGGGATATGTGCATGATGTGGACCTGTCGGTGATCGCACCGAACCCCGCGCTGGGCGAGCGCATTGCGCGGTTGCCGGGGCGGCGGGTGATCCACACCAATTCGGACACGGCGCACACTTCGCGGGTACTGGCGCAGTTGGGTATCGCGGAGACACTGTTCGATGCGGTCTATGACATCGCGGCGACGGGATATCAGCCCAAACCCGGCATCCCGGCCTATGACCATGTCTTGCGTGAAGAGGGTGTCGATGCGGGGCGGGCGGCGATGTTTGAGGATTCCGCGCGCAATCTGCTGGAGCCGCACCGGCGCGGGATGCGCACCGTGCTGACGCCCACCTCTTGCGACGTGGCGTCTCAGGGATCGGATGGCGCGCATGTGCAGTTTATCACCCATGATATAACCGCGTTCGTGAGCGACGTAGTGGAGGCATTGAAATGAGTGAGATCGTTGAAACCGACGTGCTGATCATCGGCGGCGGGTTGGCCGGACTGGCCCTGACCGCGCGGCTGGCCTCTACCGGAACGCGGGCGGTGTGCGTGGATGCGGGGCCGATGCCCTCGGCGGAGACCGCAAGCCGTGAGCAACGCACGACGGCGATCCTGATGCCCGGTATCGAGACACTGACCAAGGCGGGCGCGTGGCCCCTGATCGGGCCGGATGCCCAAGCCCTGCGCGGGATGCAAATTCTTGATTGCGGCGGGGCGACGCCTGTGCCGCGTGATGAGGCGATGTTTGATGCCGCCGAAATCGGGGGTGAGGCGTTTGGCTGGAATGTCGAGAATGGCAAGGCCCGCCTTGCGATGGCGCAGCGTATTGAGACGCTGGCCGATGCGCGCTTCCTGCCCGAAACCACCTTGCAAAGCCATGTCACCCGCGAGGATGGCGTGTTCGCCACGCTTTCGGATGGCGCGTCCGTGCGTGCGAAACTGCTGGTCGGGGCCGACGGGCGCGGGTCGGCGGTGCGCGCGAATGCCGGGATTGGCTTACGCAAATGGGGCTATGCGCAAAAGGCGCTGGCCTGCCGCGTTCACCACACCCGTCCGCATGAGGGCGTATCGATCGAGATGCACCATGTCGGCGGCCCGCTGACTTTTGCGCCGCTGCAAGGGGGGGTGTCCGGCCTCGTCTGGATGAATGCCGACGGCGAGGCGGATCGTCTGGCCGCGCTGGATGACACGGCGTTTCTGGACGAACTCAACAGCCGCAGCAACGGCGTCTATGGCGAGATCACCCATGCCGCCCCCCGCGCCCTGTGGCCCGCGACGACGCAAGTGGCGACCGACCTGATCGCGCGGCGCACGGCGCTGGTGGCCGAGGCCGCGCACGCTTTTCCCCCCATCGGCGCGCAAGGGTTCAACCTGTCCCTGCGCGATATCGAAGCGCTGGCGCAACTGTGCGAGGGGGCGGAGGATGCGGGGGCGGACAGTTTGCTCGCCACCTACAAACGCCGCCGGACGCCGGATATTCTGGCCCGAACGGCCGGCGTTGACCTGCTCAACCGCTCCGTCCGCACCACGCTGCGCCCCGTGCGCGATCTCCGGCGGCTGGGCCTGTCAGTATTGGGCCGCACCCCACCCCTGCGCAAACTGGCGATGACGTTGGGGATGGGGCGGTCTTAGCGGGTTGGCCTTGTTGCAGACGCGCGTATGATTCAGCGGCAACAACAGATCAAACACGATGTGGAAATGCGCTGTGGGGCGGCGGGCTGACGGGGCAGCAGGTGGTTGATACCTATGGCACGTCCAACGCCACGGGCAGCATCCTGACGCTCGATTTCGGCGGCGGTGATGTGCTGGAAGTGCAAAATCGCAACGGCATCAACGCGACAACGCTGGGCGCGGATATCTCGATTTTCTGAGGACGGGCGGTGGCGCGCGTTAAAAGTACACTACACATTGTTAAGAGCCATTGTTTTTATAACGGTTTCGTGACACTTCAAAACTGTATCATTATGAAGCACTTTTGAGGTTTTTTATGAATGTATCAAATCAGATTAATTCGGCGACCAATACGGGCCGGATGTCTTCCAGTGCAAGCGGCATGGCGGACAAATTTTCTGCCGAAATGATGAAGACCATGTCGGATGACAGCGGCGCCAAGAGCGAAGCGCTGGCCAGTCACGGGATCAGCATGTCCGACAACAGCGATGTCGGCCCCGGCCAGCGCTTTCCGACCATAAGCGATAAGCTGTCCGCGATCATGCAGATTATAATGTCGATGATCAATTCCGGCGGCAACGGACCAACAGGCGGAAATGAGACAAAAGCTGCGTTTTCCGCGCTGAAATCGTAGCGGTTTTCTAAGTCCCCTGATCGATCCGTGTGTTTGTTCCGGAACGTAATATCGGACGGGTCATGCAGGTGGGACCGCCTTCGCAGCCGATGCACAGGGCGTCTCCGCTGAACACGCTGACCGTGATGCCCGCGTGTTCCAACGCGGCGCGGGTTTCGGGGATGCCATCGAGCATGATGCAACGCCCCGGCGCGGTGGCGAGGACGTTGGTGCTGAGGGTGCCGGTCGCCTCAAATTCGCCGAACGGCGCGTCGATCAGGGTAATGCCGCGCTCTTTAAGCAACCGCCACAGGCCCACAGGCAAGAGCGGGGTGCAGACGAGGGCGGTTTTGGTATCGACCATACTGATGAGTGACATCAGGTGCAGGCAAGCGGCCTCGCCTGTGTAACAGGGCAAGTCAAAGGCGATGACTTCGATGTCCTGCGCACCGATGATGCCGGCGATCTGTGCCACGCCCGCCTCATTGGTGCGAAAACCGCGACCGACCAGCAGGGTGCGTTCGTCCAGCCAAAGGGTATCGCCCGCCTCCGCCGTGGCGTCGCCTTCGATTGCGCCGATAATTGGGATTTTGTGCGCATCGTAGAAGGCGCGGTGGACGGCCTGCTCGCCCTGACGCAGCGGCTTGCCGGGGGACATGAGCAATGCTCCGGCGGGGGTCATCAGCGAGGCGTCGTAGGTAAAGACCGCATCGGCGATGCCTTGGTCGTCCTGCTCCATCCGCAGCACATCGCAGCCCGCGCGCTCCAGCAGAGCAACGAAAGCGGCATGTTCGGCGGTGACTTCGGCGGGGTCAAAGCGCGGGCCGTAATGCCAGCGGGCGGCATCGGCTTTCAGCATCGCCGTACCGGGCGCACGTACCGCCACACGCCGCAGCGGAGCGGTCATGGAGGCAACGCCGATCACGCCTCATTGCCTTGGACGCGGTCCAGATGGAGGGCGTCGGCGTGGATCAGGGCGAGGGCGTCTCCGGTGCTGATTGCGGTGCAGAATTCGCCGTGCAGGCCCGCGACTGACATCGCGTGGACCAGTTCCGGATCGTAATCGGTGCCGTCCGGAGCGACGGAGTTCATGGTCGAGCAGGCGTCGTGGACGAGATAGGTGTCAAAGCCCATATTCCCCGCCATGCGCACGGTCGTCTCAACGCAGACATTGGTGAAGAAGCCGACCACGACGAGGCGTTGGATGCGGGCGCGGCGCAGGTCCAACTCCAACGAGGTACCGATGAAGCCGCTGTTCACGCTTTTCGAGACGCTGATATCGCCCGGCTCTATTGCCATGCCGTCAAGTTGCTGCCCGCTGTCCAGCGAGAGTTTGAGGGGCGAGCCTTCCTCGATGGAGTCATGGCGGGTGAATGCCACCTTGCCCCCATTGGCCCGCCAGTCGCGCAGAATGTGGCGGATGCGGTCTTTGGCCTCAGGATTGTTCACCCGCCCCGTAGGCCCGCCGTAATACGCGGTGTCATCGACGCCCTTTTGCACATCGATCAGGAGAAGGGCGGTGTTGGCATCGAACCGGGGGATCATGGGAGGCTCCAGTGGGGAATGTTTCGGAAGTACAATGATCTGCTCTTGACGTTGAGGCAAGAACCCGCAAAACCCAAATCCATGATTCCACGGGAAAAAATTCATCAGATTTTGCAGCGCTTCGAGTTTCTTGAGGCGTCGATGGCGGAGGCGTTGTCGGGGGATGACTTTGTCAAAATCTCGAAAGAGTATTCCGGCCTGCAAGCGGTCGTCGAGCAGGCGCGGGCTTATGAGCAGTTGGTCGAGGATATCGATGCTGCCGAGGCGATGCTCGGTGATGCGGAAATGCGAGCCTATGCGGAGGAGGAGCTTGAGCGGTTAAAGGGCGAATTGCCTGAGGCTGAACAGGCGATGCGGCTGGCCCTGATCCCGAAAGACGAGGCGGATGAGAAATCGGCGATCCTTGAAATCCGTGCCGGAACGGGCGGGGATGAGGCGGCGCTGTTCGCGGGTGATCTCTACCGGATGTACCTGCGCTATGCCGAGGGGCGGCGCTGGAAGGTCGAGATTATGGAGGAAAGCCCCGGCGAGATGGGCGGCTATAAGGAGATCATCGCCAGTGTCAAAGGCGCGGGCGTGTTCGCGCGGCTGAAATTTGAAAGCGGTGTGCATCGGGTGCAGCGGGTTCCTGAGACCGAGAGCCAGGGGCGCATCCATACCTCCGCCGCCACCGTGGCCGTGCTGCCCGAAGCCGAGGCGATTGATGTGGTGATCAACGACGGCGACTTGCGGATTGATACCATGCGGGCGTCCGGGTCGGGCGGCCAGCACGTTAACACAACCGACTCCGCCGTGCGGATCACACATATTCCCAGCGGGCTGGTGGTGACATCATCCGAGAAGTCCCAGCATACCAACCGTGCCAAGGCGATGGATGTGCTGCGCGCGCGGCTGTATGATATGCAGCGGCAGGAGGCCGATGACGCGCGGGCGGCGGATCGGAAGGGGCAGATCGGCTCTGGCGACCGGTCGGAGCGGATACGGACTTATAACTTCCCGCAGGGGCGGGTGTCGGATCACCGGATCAACCTAACGCTCTATAAGCTGACCGAGGTGATTATGGGCGATCTGGATGAGCTGGTCGATGCGCTAATTGCGGATGATCAGGCGCATAAGCTGGCTGATCTGGAGGCGTGACCCGCGAACAGGCAGGTGAGGGTCGTATGGAATTTTCATCAGATTTTCAGGGACGGGCAAAGGAAATCACCGACCTGTTCACCGCCACTTTCACGGCATCAGAAGGGGCCGGAGAGGGTAACGTTGTCGGGGGGTTGGCGGCGAAATTGCTTGCTTCAACACCCGTTGAAAACCTGTTCGTGTTCTGCGCCGATAAAGATGAAACACTCGTTGGCACTATCATCTTCTCGCGGATCTGTTTTGCTGAGGATCAGCGCCTGGTTTTTGTTTTGTCTCCCGTCGCCGTGAAAACAGGGGAACAGGGC
>CALFAK010000057.1 GCA_937948985.1 uncultured Neomegalonema sp.
TATATACTGGCCTGCCGGTTGTGTCCGGCGGTCTTGGTGGTTGGCGTTTGTGATAACGGTCGACCAAAATAGAAAAGGCCGTACGGGACATCCCGAACCGCCAAACCTGTTCAATGATCGAAGCTACCGCTCAGGCAACGCCGCTCGCATACGCCGTTTTGGCGCTTTGAGCAAGGGTTGCTTATGGGAATAAGCCGTTTTGCTACTTTTCCGGAGTTGAGAACAGTTCTCTCAAATCGTCTTTTGTCTCGCCCGCGAGCGTCAGGGTTCGGTACGGGAATGGAATTTCCATGCCCGCTTCGTCCAGCGCACGCTTGATAGAGGAGACGACTTTGTCGCGTGAGGCCCGGATATCGACGGGCTTTGATCCGGTCCACCATGTGACCTGAAAATCAATTGAGGACGCGCCGAATTCTTTGGCGAAAACCTGCACATCACGCACATCATCGCGGACCATATCGACACGGATCACGGCATCATAAATCACGTCGCGGGCGGCATCGACATCGACACTGTAAGCAACGCCCACAGTGATCTCGGCCCGGCGCAGGTTTTGACTGGTCCGCACAGTGACGGGTTGTTTGAAGAGGATCGCGTTCGGCATTACGACAAGCTGACCATCGGTTTTACGGACATGGGTGTCGCGGATGGTGATTTCCTCGACCACGCCCTCATTCCCCGCACATTCCACGAAATCGTCCAGTTTGAACGGCTCGCGCAGCAGGATGAGGATGCCGGCGAGGAAGTTCTCGAACACGTCCTTGAAGGCGAAACCGATGGCGAAGGAGCCGAGGCCAAGCGCGGTGAGCGCTTTTGCGGGGGCGACGGAAAGATGATCGTCATCGCAATCAACGAGCCGACAAGCCAGATGCTCGTGCCCGCGATCATCTGGAAAACTTCGATCAGTGACCGCCGCATCCGCGCACGCCTGAGAACGCGGCTGAGGAACCACTGCACGGCTTTGGATAACGCCCAGACAATCGCGATAACAATCATAGCCAGCGCGATTTGTGGAAGCAGCTTCCAGAAGCGGTATCAGTATTCTGACAGCTGATTCAGTAGCGGTTTGGATATACCGACATCATCCATGAGGGGCGGCATCCAACAATTGCGATTACCGGACTAAGGAAGCCCGCAAACCGCTTATGTCCAGCGCCCCCTCAGGCGCGGCGCAGGAAGGGCGGGATTGCGCGATCTTTTGCGCGCAGCCACAGCTCTTCGGGCATTCGTGCGGCAAGGTCATCATCGATTTGAACCTCGTCAAAGCCGCATTGACGGGCGAAGGGGTACTGGTCGGTAATCAGATGCCCTTGCGCCCTCAATATTCCGCGATAGCCTAAGTTGCGCAGCCGCTTTGCAATGCTGAAACCCCGCCCGTCCGCCGCGCCGGGAAACGGCACGACGATCAGAGTGATCCGGTTGAACGCGGGTGCAAGTGCGGACGGGTCGGCATCATTGGGCAGGAGGATCGCCAGCCCCTCGCCCGTTGGCGGCAAGGCTTCCGGTTCGATCAGGTCGGGCGCATCATCGGCAGCGAAGCCCGTGTCGGTGATAATAGGCATCTCGCTCTCCTCAAGCCGCCGCGCGGTTGTTTTCAGGATAAATCGCCGCTTTGAACGGGTCCGCGCCGAGGCGGCGGAAGGTGTCGATGAAGCGTTCATCCTCGCCTTCGCGCATATCAAGATAGGCATCAACGAGACGTTCGATGGCGGGGCCGACCTCTTCCGCCGACATACCGGGTCCGGCGCGTTCGCCGATGGCCAGCGTTTCGGTGTGATCGCCGCCCAGCGTGATCTGATAGCTTTCGATGCCGGATTTCTCCAAGCCGAGTATCCCGACATGGCCGACGTGGTGATGGCCGCAGGCGTTGATGCAGCCGGAGATTTTTATGGTGAAATTGCCGATGGCTTTGGCCCGCGCTGGTTCCGCGAAGCGCTGTGACAGGTCTTGAGCCACGGGGATCGAGCGGGCGGTTGCCAGCGCGCAATAGTCCAGACCGGGGCACGCGATAATATCGGTGATCAGACCGGCATTAGCGGCGGCGAGGCCCGCTTTTTGGAGTGCGGCGTGGATTTCGGGGAGATCGTCCAACTTCACATGCGGCAGGATCACGTTTTGCTCGTGGCTGATGCGCAGCTCGTCATGGCTGTAGCGTTCGCCGAGATCGGCCATCACGCGCATCTGTGCCGTGGTCGCATCGCCCGGCGCGTCGCCCGTGCCCTTCATCGAGATCGTCACAATCGTGTAGCCGGATGCGCGGTGTTGAGCCGTGTTGTTCTCCACCCATGCCGCGAGCGCCGGATCGCTGGCGATTGCCTCGTCCAGCGTGGCCGATTGCGCGGGTAGTTTGGCGAAATCGGGGGGTGCGAAATAGGCGGCGATTTGGGCGATGTGTTCGGGATTTGGCGAGACGACGGGGCCGCCCTCCTCGCGCATCTGACGCTCAAACTCGGCCTCGACTTGGGTTTGCATGTCCTCAAGGCCCGTTTCGTGGACGAGGATTTTGATGCGGGCTTTGTATTTGTTATCGCGGCGGCCATGCAGGTTATAGACCCGCAGTATCGACTCCAGATAGGGCAGCAGGTGGTCTTTGGGCAGGAAGTCGCGGATGACCTTGCCGATCATCGGTGTCCGGCCCATGCCGCCGCCGACGATGACCTCATAGCCCGGCTCGCCCGCGTCGTTGCGCAGCATCCGCAAGCCGATATCGTGGGCTTTGGTGACGGCGCGGTCGTTGGGTGAGCCGGTGACGGCCACTTTGAACTTGCGCGGCAGGTAGGCGAATTCGGGGTGCGCGGTGGACCATTGGCGCACCAGTTCAGCCGTCGGGCGCGGGTCTTCGATCTCGTCCGCCGCCGCGCCCGCGAAATGGTCCGCCGTGACATTGCGGATGCAGTTGCCGCTGGTTTGGATCGCGTGCATCTCAACATCGGCCAGCGCATCGAGAATATCGCCGACATCGGTGAGTTTGGTCCAGTTATACTGGATATTCTGGCGCGTGGTGAAGTGGCCGTAGCCTTCATCCCAACGCTCGGAAATCATCGCGAGCGTGCGCATCTGGCGGCTGTTGAGGGTGCCATACGGGATCGCCACGCGCAGCATATAGGCGTGAAGTTGCAGGTAGAGGCCGTTCATCAGGCGCAGTGGCTTGTATTCATCTTCCGTCAGCGCGCCATCGATGCGGCGTTGGGTTTGGTCGCGGAATTCGGCGACGCGGGCGCGGACATATTCATGGTCAAATTCGTCGTAGCGGTACATGGTCTGTCTCCTGTGGAGAAATCTGTTCTGCCGGAAGCCCCTCACCCTGCCCTCTTCCAAGGGAGAGGGTTCGAGTGAATCCGGTTAAATCCCGCCCCGTGCGGCGAGGGGTTCCCGGCGTTCGGGGTAGATCGCCTGCTTGCCGAGATCGGGCCGGATCGAAGGGCCGCGTGTGCGGAATTTCTCGCGGAAATGCGTCGGGAACGGGCGGCCATCATCATCAAGCGCGACATCGGCCAGATACGGTCCGACCACCTTAGCCTGCTGCGGCGCGGCGCGTTGGAGCAGTTTTTCCGCCTCGCCCACATCATGCGCAATCGCGGCCTCGGCCAGTTTCCGGGTCCAGCCACCGCCGGAATTCATATAAACAACATCGCCGACATAGAGGTCATTGGCGCTGATAATCTGGGGTTTGAAAGCCTTGGCCATTAGAGCGCCTCTGCGGTTGGGATGTGGGTGGTGTCGATCCTGTCCGCAACGTCCAGTGCCTCGCGCGGGGCGAGGCCGAGGAACAAGATTGCGGGGCCGGTGATTCCGGCGCCGGCGAGGGCGTCGGGCAGTCCGCCCAGAGTGGTCGCGACGATCTTCTGATCGCTGCGCGAGGCGTTTTCGATGGCGGTGATCGGGGTATCAGGGTCCGCGCCGTGGATCATCAGGCGGCCTTGCACAAAACGCGCGGCGCGCACGCCCATGTAGATCGCCGCCGCCGCCCCGGCTTGCGCCAAGCCGCGCCAGTCATGTTCGGCAAAACCATCCACGTCATGCCCGGTCATCAGGCGGAAGGATTTGTTCCGGCCCCGGCGGGTCCACGATACTTTGATTGAGGCCGCAGCCGCAGCGGCGGACGTGATGCCGGGGATAATCTCGAACGCGATGCCCGCATTGTCGAGCGCGTCCATTTCCTCATCAAGCCGCCCGAAGACTGCCGGATCACCGGATTTCAGACGGGCAACATGCGCGCCGCCGCCGGCGTGTTGAACCATCAAAGCATTGATGTCGTCTTGTTTCCACGACGGGCCGTCCGGGATTTTGCCGACCTCGATCACGATAGCCTCGCGGCGGGCGAGTTCGAGAATTTCGGAAGAAACGAGGCGGTCGTAGATCACCACATCGGCCTCATGCAGCAGGCGACGGGCTTTGAGGGTCAGGAGTTCGGGGTCGCCCGGACCCGCGCCGATCAAGGCAACACGGCCCGCTTCTGTCTGTTCATCCAACATATCTGCTCAGAGTGATGCAAGCGCCTCGCGCACCGCGTCTTCACCGCCAGCGGCCAGCGCGCGCGGGCCGATTTCGTCATAAAAGCGCGTCCAGAAGCGGCGGCGGGGGCGGCCATGTGGCAAGGCTTCGGCCTCGCCCCTGAATGATTGGCCAATGCGGGCGAGGATGCCGAGATCAGGCGACAGGCGCTCCTCGTTCCCGGCCTTGATCCGACGCGCAAGGACGGGAGCCGCGCCTTCGGTGCCAATAGCGACAGTCACAGGGTCACGGTCAACAATCGCGGGCGTGATGAAGTCGCTGTCGCCCAGATTATCGACAATGTTCACCAGCGCGCCCGCACCACGGCCAATTTCGGCTGCGCGTGCATCCTCCACCGCGTCTTCATTCGCGCCGTAGACCAGCGCCGCACAGATCGCGTCGCCGATTGCCACTGGCCGTTCGATCAGGTGCAGTTTTCCCTCAGATGCCCAGCGCGCGATTTGTGGATGCGGATCAGTGCCGTATATTGTGACGGTCGCTTCAGTTTTGAGGATCAAGCGCAGTTTTGCGACCGCAGTCTCCGTCGCGCCGCTAACGATCACACGCCGTCCGCGCAGGTCTCTGAAAATCGGGAAATGCCGCATAATCCGCCCTCACAATTGGATAAGGCAGAAGTAGGATATTTTCCCGATTCAGGGAACTATCCGGCGGCAATAAGAAACAACGTCCTGCCTGAGTGAACGAAATGGGCCGTAATTCACTCACAACGCCCGGACGGGGAATATCCGCCGTTTCTAATCGCGTTTGTCGGAATAGGCCTGCTCGGCCTCGTAGTAATCATCGAACCCGACGATGCGGCGCAGGTCTGCGAAATCCATTATTTGCTCTGCCGGATGCTGTCCTTGCGCAAAACTCGCCAGCGCGTCTTGCATCGCGCGCATGGCTGCGGACATTAGTGTCAAAGGATAAGCGGCGAAGTTGTATCCCAAAGCATGAAGCTGATCGGCGGGCAGGATCGGTGTTGCGCCGCCCTCGACCATATTCGCCATGTGACAGCCGGGTGCTTCGCGGGTCAGGCGGGCCATTTCGTCTTTCGATTGGGGAGCTTCCACGAACAGGATATCCGCGCCAATATCAGAGAAACCCCTGGCCCGCTCAATCGCCTCGTCCAAGCCGTGGCCGTGCCGCGCGTCGGTACGGGAGAGGATCAGGATGTCCGCCCCGGCCTCGCGCGCGTCGACAGCCGCGCGGATGCGGTTGAACGCCTCCTCACGATCCACGACCAATTTGCCTTTGGTATGACCGCAGCGCTTTGGTGTGACCTGATCCTCGATCATCACCGCCGCAAAGCCCGCGCGGGCATATTGCTCGACCGTCCGGCGCACATTCATGGCGTTGCCGTAGCCCGTGTCGCCGTCTCCGATTACCGGAATTGGCGTTGCGGAGCAGATGTTGCGGCCTTGATCGAGCATCTCTCCCAGTGAAATCAATCCGGTATCGGGCATCCCCAAACGCCCGGCGGACACGGCAAAGCCGGACATGAAGGTGAACGGGAAACCCGCCTGCCCGATCATCTTCGCGCTCAGGCCATCCCAGCAGCAAGGCATGATGTGGCATTTATCTTCGGCCAGCAGGGCGCGGAGTTTGGCGGCTTGAGACATGGGGTCAGTCCTACAGTTTGAACGGAATATACATCGCGATGTCGGGTACGAACCAGATCAGCGCGACGGTCATAAGCATCAGCGCAAGGAATGGCCAGACGCCGCGCGCAACCTCCTGCATACTTGCCTTGCCAACGGCCTGGATGACGTAGAGATTGAGGCCCACGGGCGGTGTGATCAGCGCGCACTCGATCATGATGACGAAGAAAATGCCGAACCAGATCGGATCAATCCCCAGCGCACCCAGCGACGGCGCGAGAACCGGAACCATGATGAGCATCATCGACAGCGCCTCAAGGAACAGGCCCATCAACACAAGCACACAAGCGACGGCGAGGATGAACATGTATGGCTCGGCGAAGTTCTGCGAGATGAACATCGAGATGTCTTGCGGGATGCGGTAGAGCGAGATTGCTTTGCCAAATATCTTCGCACCCGCGACGATTAGCAGGATGGTGACGGTGGTCAGCATCGACTGGATCACCGCCTCGCGCAGACCTTGCCATGTGAGGGTACGCAGGATGACGCCCGTGATAACCAACGCGGCGGCGAAACCGATCGCGGCGGCTTCGGTCGGGGTGAACACGCCCCAGTAGATGCCCCAGATGATCAGCGCGGCGAGCGCGAGGGCGGGCAGTGCGCGCAATCCGGTGCGGCGGCGGTCTTCCCAGCTGGCTTTCGGTGAGGATTCGCAAC
This sequence comes from uncultured Neomegalonema sp., assembly GCA_937948985.1. Classification (GTDB taxonomy): domain Bacteria; phylum Pseudomonadota; class Alphaproteobacteria; order Rhodobacterales; family Rhodobacteraceae; genus JAHDDY01. Next base: position 6,813 of record CALFAK010000057.1, read on the forward strand.
TGGGCGAAAGCCATGCGTAGATCATGGAGAAACCGATGAACAATGTCATCAGTAACAGCCCCGGCCCGATCCCGGCGAGGAACAACGCAATCACTGATTCCTCGGTGATGAAGCCGTAAACGATCATCGGGATTGAGGGCGGGATCAGGATACCCAGCGTTCCACCCGCCGCGAGCAAGCCCAGCACGAACGGCCTTGGATAGCCGCGTGCGCTCATTTCAGGGATGGCGACGGTGCCGATGGTTGCGGCGGTGGCGACTGAGGAGCCGGAGATCGCGGCGAATATTCCGCAGGAAATCACCGTTGCAACGGCCAGCCCGCCCGGCCAGTGGCCGACCCATGCCTGCACCGCCGCGAAAAGGTCTTTGCCTACGCCGCCTTTGAGCAGGATGTTGGACATCAACAGGAACAGCGGCACGGCGAGGAGGACGAAGTTGTCTATGGTCCCCAGCAGGCTTTGCGGCGCCATGAGCGGCGAAAAATCACCGACCAGCAAGAGGATGAGGCCCAAGCCACCCAAGGCAAACGCCACGGGAATGCGGATCAGGAGCAGGCTGAATAGCGCCACGAGAATGAGAATTGTCGTCATTCGTGATGCCCGCCCGCTTTCGGTAATTCCTCACCGCGCGCCATCGTCACCAGCCCGCCGAGGCACGCGAAGAAGGAGAGGCCGAAGCCAAGCGGGATGACGATCTCTGTCCACCAATTGGGGATGTTCATCATCGTTCCGGTTGAGCGTCCGCGCTCGAAGCTGTCCAGAAAAATATCCCATCCGTACCAGAAGACGATTGCACAGAACGCGGCGATAAAGATCAGGCCGAAGATATCAGCCGCGCGCTGCAGTCCCCCCGGCAAAGCATCGTGCAGGAATTCTATCGCGATGTTCTCGCGCCGTGCAATCGTGCGTGGGACAGCGATGAATGTCGCCCAGATCAAGCACATCTGAGAGATTTCCGCCGCCCATATGGTCGGTGCGGAAAAAACGTAGCGGGCCACGACTTCCCATGTCAGCAGCAAGCCTGTTGCGGCGAACAGCCAAGCGGAAAGCTCGCCCCCTGCCGTGTAGAGTTTTTCAAGAAAGCGCATCCTTGTCCCTCAAATAAAAAACCGGGCACCTCAGCGCCCGGTCATAAATCAGCTTGGGACAGTCACATTTTCTGAGCGGCTTCAAACACTTGCTTGCCCAGATCACCCGCGTTTTTCAGGAAGTCCGCAAACACAGGCTCCGAGGCTTTCTTCCACTCTGCGATTTCCGCGTCGGTCGGCGTGTAGACGGTCATGCCGTTTTCCTTGGCCGCTGCGAAGGCGTCTTTCTCGATCTGCTCGACCTTGTCGCGGACGGACATTTCCGCCTTCAACGCCGCCGCAGTGATGATCTCGCGCTGCTTTTCCGTGAGATCCTGCCAGAAATCCTCGTTCACCAGCACGATGAACTCGATATCCGCGTGGTTGGTAACAGTGATCGTGTCCATCACTTCCCACAGTTTGCGGGATTTTACGCCCGAAACGCCCGTCATGCCGATATCAACGGTGCCACGCTGGTATGCGAGATATTGCTCGGAGCCGGAAATAAGCGTCGGTGAGCCGCCGGTCGCCTTCGTGAATTCACCCAAAGTCTTACCGAAAACCCGGACCTTCTTACCCTTCATGTCAGCAGGCGATTTGATCGGCCCGTCTTTGGACAGCAAAATCGCACCACCGTAAGCCTGCCACCACAGAACACGTGAACCTGTGTCCATGATCGCCTCGTCGAGCGGTTTGCGGACCGGACTGTCCGGCGAAACGGCCTTACGGACAGCTTTTTGATTATTGAGCATGAACGGCATGTAGAAAACATCAACCGCCGGAACATCGCCGACAAAACGGGTCAGTGAAGCGACGCCCATTTCAATTGCGCCCGACCCGACGGCTTGCGGCACCTCTTTGTCTTTGTAGAGCTGCGCTGAATCGTAAATCTCAACGATGAGATCGCTGCCGGCGGCTTTTTCAACTTCGGTTTTAAACTCGATGAGGTTTTGGCCGAGGTGGCTTTTTAACGGCAGTTGTAACGAAATGCGCAGTTTGGTTTCCGCCATCGCAGCAGTGGCATTAAAGCCGAGCGCAGCGGCCATGCCGAGCGCGAAAATTCCACGTTTCATTGGTCTCTCCCTAAAGATGCGGAGCGTTTGCCGCTCTCGCTGTATTAAAGTGAGGCTATCGCCGTGCACGCGGTGTCGCAATACCTTTCAGATAGCACGGAAAACGCGAACGCAACTTTTTCGGCAGCCCGACTGGTGCTGATATACAACACAGCATCCCCACACATTGTCAGAAATATTTTTCCCGACTCCCGGCCTTGAAATATTGCGGTGCAGCATTTTATTTATTTTCATGACGTTTGCGTCACCGCCTTCGGGCGTTTCCTCCCTAGACTCGGGCCGCCGCACGGCGGCCCTTTTTTATTCAGCGGCCAGCGCCCGCCCCAGACTTTGCGGCAATGTTGTCAGCCCCGCAATCACCGGCGTTAGCGCCTTTTTCAAATCATGATAGCCGCTGTTCGGAACGATATTCGTTTGATCGAGATAGAGACCGCGATCAATCTCGATCTGTATCGCATGAACCCGCGTGCCGGGGCGTCCATAGCGCTGCGTGATATATCCCCCCGCGAAGGGGGTGTTTCGCGCCACCCTGAACCCGGCATTCTGAAATAGAGAGAACACCGCATCGGAGATATCCGGCCCCGAAGACGCGCCATAGCAATCGCCGATGACGATTTCCGCCCGCCTGGCGCTGCCCCGGCCCGTTTCAGAGGGCATCGAATGGCAATCGATCAATAGAGCAGAGCCGAATTCTTCACGGGCGCGCCGCAAAGCCGCCTCCACAGAACGGTGATAGGGTGCGTGGCAACACGCGATGCGTGCCTCAACCTCTGCGAGTTTCAGCTTGCCATCATAAATCGGCGTCCCCTCCGCAACGATTCGAGGAACCACGCCCAACCCCGCCGAAACGCGCAATGTTCGGGGCCGTCTGCCGATATAACGCGCAATAAGTGCGGGGTCTAATTCATCCGCAGCGCGGTTCGCATCGAGGAAAGCGCGGGGAAATTCGGCAGCGATCAGAGGCGCGCCGAAGTCAGGCGCACGCGCGAAAAGATCATCAATAAACGCGTCTTCCGAGGCACGCAGTCGCAACGAAGAAAGTCGGGACTTTTGTGTAAAATCTGAAGGATAGCGCCGACCGCTGTGAGGGGAACTGAAGACGACAGCGCTGGTTAAATGCTCAGGCTCAACAATGCGCACGGCGTCACCCGACCATCCACAAAGTGCTGCTGCTCTCAATTCATTCATCTGCTGACTAACCTGCCGCTAACCATACATTTTCCGCGCCGTTTATCGGATGTTTATTCCAAGAGTGCAGCATATCCAAACGAAACGGTCCGCAAACTTCTCGTTACTCAAGAACAGGATCGTCGTAGGATTGGGAGTATCCAACACATGGCACGGATAATGTTGGCCACACAAAATGATGAGCTTCGTCGTTATCTGGCGGAGAAACTCAAGAAAAGCGGGCATACCGTCACGCGGGTTGCTGACTTGGGTGCCGCGCTGACGATTCTTGAAGAGGCCGCATATGATATGCTGCTCACGAGTGTTGATGCGGCAAATACGCAGGAGCTTGATTTCGCGAGAGCCGCGCAGGAAATCGACCCTGATATGAGAATCATGTTCATCACAGGCTTCGCAGCGGTAGCCGTGAAGCGGCCTACGGAGTCCCGCGATACGAATGATCCGCTCAGCCAACCCGTTCACCTGATCCAGCTTCCCAAAGAAGTCGAACGCCTCGTAGCCGCATAAGTCAAATTCCGGTCGATAGGGGCTTGCAACACTCCCGAAGCCTCGCTAAACGATGCGCAACGGAACGGGGGGTTGCTCTCGTTCTTACCGGGTCTTTCGAGACTTAGGGCGCGTAGCTCAGTGGGAGAGCACCTCGTTGACATCGAGGGGGTCGCTGGTTCAATCCCAGCCGCGCCCACCATGATTTGAACTTTAACCTTCGGCGGGTATGGCCATGAAAGTACGTAACTCACTCCGGTCCCTTAAAGGCCGTCACCGCGATTGTCGCGTCGTGCGCCGCAAAGGCCGCGTTTACGTGATCAACAAGGTGCAAAAGCGTTTCAAAGCCCGCCAGGGCTGAGTTTACGCTTCACGCGTGACGTTTGAACGAACCCGCCTGTGACAGGCGGGTTTTTTCTGTTTTCTGATACATATCGGAATCGCGGAGACAAGTGCTTGGAGGTGGCGGGGAAAGCCGATATGCTCCGGCCACGCCACAAATCCGGAGCCTTCCATGTCCCGCGACCTTCTCGCAGCCCTTCCCGCTGAATGCCAAGAATGGCTGAATGGCCGCAAAATCGAAGAAGTTGAGTGTATCATCGCCGATGTGGCCGGCATCTCGCGCGGCAAGGCGATGCCGTGGCGGAAATTCCTGCAAACCGAACGCAGTTTTCTGCCGATTTCGATTTTCTATCAGACCATCACGGGCGATTATGCCGATCTGGAAGGTCAGCAGAACCAATGGACCGAGCGGGACATGGTTTTGACCCCCGATATGAGCACCGCCACCGCCGCACCCTGGGCCAGCGATGTGACGATCCAAGTGATCCACGATCTCAACACATTCGAGGGCGCGCCCGTCAGTATCGCCCCGCGCAATGTGCTCAAGCGCGTGATGGCGCTGTATGAAAAAGAGGGATGGCAGCCAATCGTCGCGCCTGAGTTGGAATTCTACCTGACAAAAACCAATACCGATCCGAATGAGCCGATCGAACCCCCTGTGGGACGCACCGGCAGACGGGGTATCGGGCGGCAAGCCTATTCCATGAGCGCGGTGGATGAATACGGTCCGATCATTGAGGCGATCTACGATTTTGCCGAGGCGCAAGGGTTTGAGATAGAGACGATCATTCAAGAAGGCGGAGCGGGCCAGTTAGAGATCAATGTCGGGCACGGGGATCCGCTGAAACTGGCCGATCAGGTGTTCTTCTTCAAGCGCAGCATTCGCGAAGCCGCCATGAAGCATGATTGCTTTGCCACGTTTATGGCCAAGCCGATGCAAGACGAACCCGGCAGCGCGATGCATATTCACCAAAGCGTGCTGGATATGAAAACGGGCGCGAATATTTTTGCGGGCGGCAATGGTGAGCCGACGGAGCTGTTCTACGGATTTTTGGCCGGGCAGCAGGCCAATCTGCCTTCCGTGATTTCGATGCTGGCCCCTTATGTGAACTCCTATCGCCGCTATGTCTCGGACGATGCCGCGCCGATCAATCTGGAATGGGGACGGGATAACCGCTCGACGGGATTGCGGATTCCGTTGTCGAAGCCATCGGCGTTGCGGGTTGAGAATCGCGTGGCGGGGATGGATTGCAATTGCTATCTCGCGTTCGCGGCCAGCCTCGCCACCGGATATATCGGGATGAAACAAAAGGCCAAGCCGCGCACCGAGGTTTCGGGTGAGGCATATGAGCTTCCCCGCGCCCTGCCCCGCAGCCTTCATGAAGCGCTGGATTCGATGACGAAAAACGAAGCTGTGATTGATGTGCTGGGAGAAGAATTTTGCGAGGTCTATCTGGCGATCAAGCGTCAGGAGGTTGAGGAATTTTTGCAGGTGATCAGCCCGTGGGAACGTGAGCATCTGCTGCTGAACGTTTGACAGATTTGTGTGATGGATTTTCTCACCACCAATGACCGCCCCGGCATTCACGCGCCCTCATGGTATGCGGCGACCGCGAACGGCGCGCGGGATTATCCGGTTTTGGAAGGCGAGAGGCGCTGCGATGTGTGCGTTATCGGGGCCGGGTATTCGGGCCTTTCCGCCGCGATCCAATTGCGCAAGTCGGGCCTGAGCGTTGTTCTGCTGGAGGCGAACCGGGTCGGTTGGGGGGCGTCCGGCAGGAATGGCGGGCAGGTCGGGTCCGGACAGCGTGTCGGACAGCGTGAGCTTGAGGAGATGGTCGGGCGGGACGATGCGCGGCACCTTTGGACGTTGGCGCAGGAGGCGAAAGCGCTGGTCCGGCGGCTGATTGGCGAGGGCGGGATCGATTGCGACCTGCGCCCCGGCGTTCTCGACACCATCCACCGCGCGCGGTTCGACCGCGAATGCCGTGAGGAAGTCGCGCTGCTGAACGAGCGATACGGTTATGCCGACCTGTCTTATGTCGATGCGGATGAGGTGCGGGCGCTGCTGGGCACGCGGCGATATCACAGCGGCATGATGGATAGCGGCGCGGCGCATCTGCACCCGCTGAATTACGCGCAAGGTCTGGCGCGGATGGCGGATGAACTTGGCGTGAAGATTTTTGAGCGGAGCCGTGTGACCGGACGGAACGGCACGACGGTTCAGACCGAACGCGGCACCATTAAAGCGGATCATGTGATCCTCGCCTGTAATGGCTATCTGGGCGGATTGGAGCAGGAAGTGGCGGCGAAGGTGATGCCGATCAACAACTTCATTCTGGCCACCGAACCGCTGGGTGCAACCCGTGCGCGGGGGATCATCAATGGCGGTTTTGCGGTGGCGGACTCGAAATTTGTTGTGAATTATTTCCGCATGTCTGCGGATCAGCGTTTGCTGTTCGGCGGGACGGAGACTTATGGCTATCGGTTTCCCAAGGACATTGCCGGGAATGTGCGGCGCTCGATGTTGGATATCTATCCGCAGTTGCGGGATGTGAAAATCGATTACGCGTGGGGCGGAACGCTGGCGATTACGATGTCGCGGATGCCGTATTTCACGCGGGTTGCGCCTGATGTTCTTTCGGTTTCCGGCTATTCCGGTCACGGGGTGGCGATGGCAACGCTGGCGGGGAAATTGGCGGCGGAGGCCGTGGCGGGCGATGCGTCGGGGTTTGATGTTTTCACACGGGTTCCCGCCGCAAAGTTCCCCGGCGGGCCGCGTTTGCGCTCTCCGCTGCTTGCGCTGGCGATGGTGTGGTACGGGTTGCGGGATCGACTTTAGGGTTTATATTTTTCCGGTTATTTTCAGCGCCCGCTTGACATTTGTTCTTTAATTGTTCTATATGATGCTTAATTGGTATCTGAGAAGGACACATTTAGCACCGCATGGACTGGACACTGGGCATAGATCGTCAGCGGGAGGCGCTGCTGCGGATGGTTGCCGCGTTGCTCGTTATGGCGGGCGATGGTGCTGTGCTGCCGAGGCATGTGCGGACGGGGATTTGGCGGGTTTTGCGGCCCGCTGAGGCGGCGTTCCGGCGGCTGGTTGTTGTGGTGAAAGTGGTTTTCAAGATTGAGGCGGGAGCGCGGGTTTCACGCGCTGCGCCTGTGATTCCGCGCGTTTCGGGTGATGCCGCCGCGCGCGTTCCGGCATTTGCGCTGTTTGATGCGCGCAAATCGTTTAAGGCGCGCTCGTCTGTGAAGGGGCGCAAACCTGTGCCGCGCATCCGGTTCTTTGACGAAGTGCAGGTTTTTGAGCCTGTTGTCGTG
>CALFAK010000058.1 GCA_937948985.1 uncultured Neomegalonema sp.
GGCCGTAAAACCCGCCAAATCCCCGTCCGCACATGCCTCGGCAGCACAGCACCGTCGCCCGCCATAACGAGCAACGCGGCTACCATCCGCAGCAGCGCATCGCGCTGACGATCTATGCCCAGGGTCCAGTCCATGCGGTGCTAAATATGTCCTTCTTCATTACCAATTCCGCATCAATAAGAACTATATAGGAACAAATGTCAAGCGCACGCTGAAAATTACCCGAAACTCTCTTATACATAGTCCATCTGACTCCCTCTCCACGCGAAGTGGATGCGGAGAGAAGGGAGGCGACCAAGACAACTTCAATATTCTGTTCCGATTTCCCTTCCGCCTCTTCCCCGTCAACAAGGTGAGGGGCTTTCGCACACCTCACGCAACGGTGCCGTTTCACGCGATTGCCGTGACGATTGCGCTTCGCACTTGCAGCATGGCGCAGTTTCAGGCATACGCGCGGCAACTCTCCTCACCGGATTAGACAGATGGACATTCGCAACATCGCGATTATCGCGCACGTTGACCACGGCAAGACGACCCTCGTTGACGAACTGCTCAAGCAGTCCGGCTCTTTCCGCGCCAATCAGCAGGTTGCTGAACGGGCGATGGACTCGAATGACATTGAACGCGAACGCGGGATTACGATCCTTGCCAAGTGTACGTCCGTCGAGTGGAATGACACGCTCATCAACATCGTTGATACGCCCGGACACGCTGATTTTGGCGGCGAGGTCGAGCGCATTCTCTCGATGGTGGATGGTGTGGTGCTTCTGGTCGATGCCGCTGAAGGCCCGATGCCGCAGACGAAATTTGTCACCGCCAAGGCGCTCGCTCTGGGGCTGCGTCCGATTGTTGTGCTGAACAAAGCGGACAAGCCCGATGCCGAACCGGACCGCGCGCTGAACGAAGTGTTCGACCTGTTCGCCAATCTTGATGCGAATGATGAACAACTTGATTTCCCGACGCTCTACGCTTCGGGCCGCTCCGGCTGGGCGTGCGAGTCGCTTGATGACGTGCAGGAAAATCTGGAACCGCTGTTCAAGGTCGTCGTCGATCACGTTCCGGCGCCCGCACAGCTGGTCAATGCGAAAGAGCCGTTCCGTATGCTCGCCACCACGTTGGAGGCGGACCCGTTTCTGGGACGCATCCTCACCGGACGTGTTGAGGCGGGCACCATCAAAGCCGGAACGCCGCTCAAGGGCATGTCCCGCGACGGGACCGAGATTGAGCGTTTCCGTGTGACCAAAATTCTCGCCTTCCGTGGCTTGTCCCGTCAACCTGTTGATGAGGCCGTTGCCGGAGACATCGTCGCGATTGCCGGCATGACGAAAACGACGGTGGCTGATACGCTTTGCGATCCCCTCGTGATGGAGGCGATTGAGGCGCAACCGATTGATCCGCCGACCATCTCTGTGACTTTCGGTATCAATGACAGCCCCTATGCGGGCCGCGATGGTGACAAGGTACAGTCCCGCGTGATCCGTTCGCGTTTGCTGAAAGAGGCCGAAACCAACGTCGCGATCAAGATCGAAGACACCCCGGACGGCGAGGCGTTCGTCGTCTCCGGCAGGGGCGAATTACAACTTGGCGTTCTAATCGAAAACATGCGCCGCGAGGGTTTTGAGCTTTCAATCTCCCGCCCGCGCGTCGTCTATCGCGACATCGACGGTCAGCGTCATGAACCGATTGAGGAAGCGATCATCGATGTGGATGATGAATATTCCGGCACGGTCATCGAAAAACTCACCGAGCGTAAAGGCGAGTTGGTCGAAATGCGCCCCTCCGGTGTCGGCAAAACCCGTATCGTCACGCATGTGCCTTCGCGCGGTCTGATCGGTTATCACGGCGAGTTCCTGACCGCGACGCGCGGCACGGGCACGTTGAACCGGATTTTCCACTCATGGGCGCCTTATCGCGGCAATATTCAGGGTCGCCGCACGGGCGTGCTTATCTCGATGGAGACGGGGACAGCGGTTCCTTATGCTATCTTCAACCTTGAGGATCGTGGCAAATTCTTCATCGGCGCGGGTGAAGCCGTCTATCAGGGCATGATCCTTGGCGAGCATAACCGCGACAACGATCTTGAGATCAACCCGCTGAAGGGCAAAAAGCTTTCCAACGTGCGGGCGTCCGGCAAGGATGAGGCGGTTGTCCTGACCACACCCGTCCGCATGAGCCTTGAGCAAGCCATCGCTTACATCGCGGATGATGAACTGGTCGAGGTCACGCCAAACCACATCCGCTTGCGCAAACGCTATCTCGACCCGAACGAGCGCAAGCGCCAGTCGCGCCAGTCGGCATCCGCATAACCGGAGCGCGAGTCGCATTTTGTGAAATAAATTTGAGACTTTATTGATTAAATTCAGGATACCCGCCTCTTTATTGAGGCGGGTTTTTTCGTGTTCGTGCAAATGCCCTCAAACCCGTTCCTGTAAAATTTTCGTGAAGAATCTAGCGGGAAAAATTCTATCTATCTGATATGATTTGACTTTATTTGATTGTGTCGCGCAAATAACACCCCGCGCAGTTTTCGCCCGTACATCGTAAATCGGCTGGCATAGTCGTTGCCTATTTTCCTTACGCTAACGTAAGCGTACAAAACTGATTATCCGATATAGGGGGCAACGAAATGTGGGAATTGAGTAATGCTGAAATCGGCAGACGCATCCGCCGGCGGCGCTGGACACTGGCCATCACGCAGCAACAATTGGCAGAAGCGGTGAGCGTCCATTTTACGGTCATGCACGAATATGAAGCCGGAACCGCTGAAATCTCCGAACGCATGTTGTACAAGATAGCCGATATCTTGGAGGCTCCGGTGTCATATTTCCAAAACCGGGACAGCCGCCACCCGACCGAATACGGGCAAGCGGCCATTGTTTCAGACGGGGGCAACACGGAAGTCTTCACGAGCGAGGCAACGCACTTTTTTTCCAATCAAGAGGTTAGGCAGATCATCCGTTGCGGTTCGTGATATTCTACTCGTTGCTGGCAACCTCACGCGAGTCTTTGGCTTTTGTCAGAGCTTCAAAGTGAGAGCGTAAGTGCTTTTCGATCACTTGCGCCATCACGCCCTCTTTCTCCATCGCTTTGAGCGCCACGTCGATTTTGCCCATCACCCCCCGGCTGCGCGGGTCAAACTTGGGATAGACGATGTGCAAAGGCCGGATCGCCAGCGGCGTTTCGGCCACTTCAATCTGATCCTCGAACCCGGCTTTGATAATCTCGCCATTGCCGACCATCGCCGACAGCGAAACCACATCAACATCGCCCGATACGAGCATGTTGAAACAATCGCCCGGTGTCGTCGGAGCGGTGCGGATGATCAGGCCTTCGGCAACTTTCGCCGAAATATCGTCATCGAAGTACCCTTCGGGACGGCAAAGGTTAAGACCGTTCAAATCGTCGATACCATCAAACTGAAGCGGCGCGCCCGCCTTGTGATAGACGACGATCAACACCTCATATACGGGCCGCGAGTACCACAGCGCCTCGCGGCGGTCTTTGGTCTCGTACCAAGGGAAACTCGCCTTGAAGGTGCTTTTCTGCGTCGCGCGCATCGCGTAATCCCACGGCAGGAATTCGATGTCCGGCTTATAGCCCGCGCGCGTCATCGCGACTTTCACCAGCTCCGTAAACAACCCGCCTTCAGGCAAGTTCTTATCCGTAAACGGCGCATAGTCGTTGCCCGTAACCACCGGAAGAAGCTGGCTTTCCGGCGTTGCGGCAGCGGTAAAGATTTGCTCTTCACGTTCCTCCAGGCTTGGTATCATGAGCGTCGTGCCGGGGAAAATCAGCTTGCGCTGACCCTTCACCTTATCGACATTCGCGTTCAGAATTGGCAGCCAAAGCACCGAGTTGCCGTAGAAACGCTTTGCTATGCGCGACAGCGAGTCACCCTTGCGAACAACATACGTTCTTGTCGTTTCGGCACTGCCGCTTGCTTCAGCGGCCTGTGCGGTATTCTCCGCGTCACCTGGCGCCGGTTGGGCGAGCAAAGGTGCTGCAATTAGTGCCAGTGACAATGATATGGCGGAAGCCGCCGTCTTGATCCACATTTGTCCACTCCCAAAACGAGACATCTTCTTCTGATTCTCTTAACATCGTCCCATAAAATCAGTGGTAGAACAACAGTCAACGGACAATCCTTCAGAGCGTATGTGCGAAAATGATAAATGGACACGCCGAAGCGGGCGCGATAGCTACATAAAATGTCTTTACGACTCTTATTTGTTAACCGCTATCTGCGTCACTTTGTACGGCCTGCATTGGCGCGCATCGCGGACCCTGATCGTGCGCGGCGTCATTTGGAGCGTTCAGCGGGTCTTTTGCCCAAAATACCCCGTGGTATCCGCTTTTCTGACGATTACGTGGCCGGTCCGGCCGGCAACATTCCTGTTGAATGGGTCTCTGCCAGTGTCGCTGATCGGCGGCGGATTATCATTTACCTGCATGGCGGCGCTTATCTCATGGGTTCGCCGAAGAGCCATCGTTCGATCACGTGCTATTTGGCAAAACATACCGGGTTCAGGGTGATGGTCCCCGACTACCGCCTTGCCCCCGAAGCCCCCGCCCCTGCGGCAGTGGAAGATGCGCTCAGCGTCTATACCCACCTGCTCAAGCAAGGCTATCTGCCCGAAGAGATCGCGTTTGCGGGTGAGAGCGCGGGTGGCGGCCTGTGCTTTGCGCTCTTGCTGCTGGCCTTGCAAAAGGGGTTTCCCGCACCGGGCTGTATCGTTGCTTTCAGCCCGTGGGTCGATCTCACCCATTCCGGCGACAGCACCGTCGCCAATGCCGATTGTGATTGTATGCTTCCGGCAGAACGGATTGCTGAAGTTGCCGCCTTTTACATCGGTGAAGGCAGGGCCGCCGACCCTCTGATCTCGCCGTTGCTGGGCGATTTCACCGCGCCTCCGCCCGCCCTCATCACCGCCAGCAAAACCGAAATCCTGCGCGATGACGCAATCCGCCTGGCACACAAGCTGCGCGACGCGGGCGGCGAGGTGCAGCTTCACCTCACCGAAAACACCCCCCACGCCGTCGAATTCTTCGCCCCGATCCTGCCTGAAGCGCGCGCCTCACTGAACCGCGCCTCCGCCTTCATCAAAGCGAACCTCAACTTTGCTGAGCATTAAGACGCTAAGAGTCCGTCCGACATAGGGGTCAGGGATTACAGTAAGTTGCACATCGCCTGACGAGCATGTTTACGCTGGCGATGTGGAGACAAGCGCGTGCTGTTTTGATGCGTCGTTCGCAATCCTTGTCGAGCCTGCGGTTGCGGGCGAACCAGTGATAGACCGTGCTCTTGGGCGGCAGGTCGCTGGGGAGCATCCGCCACTGGCATCCGCTTCGGAGCAGGCACAGGATCGCATCGACGATCTCACGCAGCGTCCACTTGCGCGGCTGACCCGACATCTGCGGCTCCAGCAGCGCCCATTCCGCATCCGTCAAATCCGATTGATACCGCCCCGTCTTGCGTGATTGTAACACCTACGTATCCAGCGGCAGAATAAGCAAGCTGGAGACCCGCATTAACCTCGGAGCCGATCAAGATGCCCGCCTTGTGTCGTGACCACTCAGGAATCGTATCGGGAGCAAAATTGAATCAAGCGCTCTATCTGACAGCATCAGAGTACACGGCGTGAGGTTAATACGGGTCTCCAGCTCAAATCCGATAGTCCCTTTTATCAACACCAATCTCACCGCCGAACCCATTAGAAATTTGCACAGCGATGGGTTAAGTTTCATCACGCCCAATACCAAGTTCTGGCAGATTATAAAGTAATTCTGGTGCATCAAACCAATATGTATAACCTAAATCAAGAGAAGGAAATCTTGATGTTGTAAGACCTGCGCCTACAGATACAGAGGTTGAAACATTGCCCTTTCGGTCAACAGTAGTTGCATATTCACCAAATGGAGAAACTCCACGAAAGATGTTCAAACCTTCAAAAGCGACACCTTTTGTAGTAGCAACATGCTTTCTTCCAATAGAATTTTCAAGTATTTCCGTTAAAAATTCAATCTGCATTGAAAACCCCCTCTCTGCAGTAGTAATATCCTAGATAGCCTAAATAAAAACACACACCCATGAAAAATAAAAACAAACAACCAAAAAAATCCTGAATTGATTTTTCACTATATCCAAATTTTACCGAATAAAATTCTTTATTGTAAGAAATATATGCACACAAATATGAAATTAAAGCGAAATAAATTGCCAATGGACCGTGTAGTAGGTCCTTATAACTGCATATTAATTCAAAATTGAGCATAGCTATATCTCCTTACTAAAGTGCCTTACGCAGCCATTAATAACGGCGACGCGCGCAGCCATTCCGCCGTGCCCCGCTCACCCCGGAACACCGCCATGCGATCCTCCAGTTTCAGCAAAACCGGGTGAATCACAAACCTCTGAAATCACTCAACCCCTATTGGACAGCCTCTAAGTTGCTTCGGACAAATGGCCTTACAGTTTTATAGAACAGTTCCGTTTGTTGAATGACCGTCGAAATTGGATCAAGATCAAAGCCCATTTCCATTATCCCTTTTTGATTATGCTGGAGAAGAATATGATGAATCCTAGCATCACTCAGATTGTACCTACAGACGCCTCAGCGTTTTGAAAGCCAGTTTTTATTCGCCCTACCTCTAGAGAATAACTAAATACTGTTTTAAACATAGGGTCGATTAATGAAGCAGATGCGAAAGCATAAAAATACCATTCCACAATTTTGAAACAC
>CALFAK010000059.1 GCA_937948985.1 uncultured Neomegalonema sp.
GCATCAGTTGTGTCCGCAGATGTCGTTACCAGAATGTCAGCCATCATTCATTCCCTTCAAATCTCTAATTTTATAAAACGTAAAAAAATCGATAACATCTTCACAAAAAAGATAATTCGTACAAGGATTTTTTGCTCTTAATCCTTCCGAAAGGGAGCTCTTTTGGCTAAATTCCTGACCCAATTTGATTGCGAATGACTATAATGGTCCTTTGAATGGGAAAACTGGTCGTCGACCACCACTTCGCGGAACGGCGGGCGCCTCTGGGGCAAGTTGATCGGGAATCGCTCTCAGACTGATCGCCTGTGACCTTAATTCATCACCCTAACATATTGAAACAGGGCTTTCTTCCGCCATTTCTATGCAGTACAGTGGTTGCAAGCGATGATTTCGCGCCAACAGATAAATCCAAACGGCCCGAAATCGCGCAAGCTGAAGAAACCCGCATTTCTGATGGCCCGATGATCATTGCAAATGCGTTGGCGGTTACTTGGCCGCCCGTCGAAACCGGGGGAGAGGTGCTGACACGATGATCGATTTTGGCATTCTCGCGGCGCTTCTTCTCGCCGCCCTCCTGCTCTTCACCCTCGCCAAGAGCTTTGTGATCGTCCCTCAGAGTGAGAATTACGTCGTTGAGCGCTTGGGCCGTTACAGCCGCACCCTCAAGGCGGGCGTTCATATTCTGGTGCCTTTCGTCGAAAGCGTGCGCCAGAAAGTCAGCGTGATCGAGCGTCAGCTTTCCAACCTCAATCAAGACGCGATCACCACCGATAACGTGGTCATTCAATGCGTTATCGCCGTTTTTTTCCGCGTTCAATACCCCGAACGCACAGTCTATCGCATCAAAAACATCGAGGGGGCGGTCAGCACGACGGTTGCCGGTATTGTGCGTTCCGAGATCGGGCGTATCGATCTCGACGCGGTCCAGTCCAACCGTGCCGCCCTGAATTCGGCCATCAAGGACCAGCTTGCCGATGCGACGGCGGATTGGGGCATCACCGTCACCCGCGCCGAGGTGCTGGACGTGAATCTCGACGCCGGAACCCGTGAGGCGATGATGCAGCAGCTGAACGCCGAACGCGCCCGCCGCGCCTCGGTCACGCAAGCCGAAGGTCTCAAACGTTCCATCGAGTTGAAAGCGGACGCAACGCTTTATGAGGCGAAAAAAGTAGCCGAAGCCCGCCGCATCACCGCCGAGGCCGACGCTTTCGCGACCGCAACCGTGGCCAAAGCCATCTCCGAACACGGCACCGAGGCGCTGGAATTTGAGATTCGCAAGCGTCAGGTCGAAACAATGGCAAAGCTCGGCAAAGGCGAGAATTCGCGCCTCATCATGCTGCCGACCGAATTGGCCGATGCGTTCGGCGATGCGGCAAAACTCTTCAAGAAGGGTTAGGCGCATGTCTTGGGAACTCATCGCGGATTGGCGGCTGTGGCTGGTGCTGACCTTCGGTCTGGGCATGTTACAGATGTTGACGGATGAGTTCTTCTTCGGCGGCGCGGCAATCGGTGCCTTCATCACCGCCGCCACCGTTGCGTCCTACGGGGCTGAAATCGATGCTCTGAACCACGCGGGGCCGCTGGTGATATTTGGTGTCGCGGGTATTCTGGGCGGCTGTGCGCTGAAAATGATCGGTCGCAGAATGCCAAAACCGCCCCCTGACATCAATGAGCAGCCCTATCGCGGCGATGGCGAGTAACCACCACCCTCAAACCCGCAGGTTGCCGGAGTTTTTGCGTTGAAGTAAGTTTCTATATGATATGTTTCACGTGAAACAATTCAAGAACAAAGCCGCCGGACAGCAAGTTATTTTTCAACCTCAGGGAGAAAATTGAAAAAATATAGTCGATATTTCAATGCGTTATCCGGCATCCTTCCGCCCATCACCCGAAACCCGTATTATGCCACACCCATACAGCTCCCGTGCCATACCCGCGCCCGATCTGACCCGCTCCAATGCCTGTGCAATACACAATAGTGACATTCGCTCCTCTTAAAGGCGAGTTCAGCTCACCGGCAAAGCGCATTACAAGGAATGCCATCACCATTGCCATCGATTTTCGGGGAACCCAATCAACGTGCCGCACCGTATTGTGCCAACGCGCCTGTCTTGATAATGAAGCGTGAAAACATGCACCGCTCGCACATTCAGGAACATGCCGATGACCGCTCCAAAAACGCTTTACGATAAAATCTGGGACGCCCATGTGGTACATGAGGCCGATGACGGCACCTGCCTGCTCTATATCGACCGCCACCTCGTGCATGAAGTGACCAGCCCGCAAGCGTTTGAGGGGCTGCGCATGACGGGCCGCACCGTCCGCCATCCCGAGGCAACGCTGGCCGTCCCCGATCACAACGTCCCCACCTCGGATCGTGCCAAAGGCATCGAGGATGAGCAGTCGCGCATTCAGGTTGACGCCCTGCGCACCAACTCCGCTGAATTCGGCATTGAATTCTACGATGTGATGGATATCCGCCAAGGCATCGTCCACATCATCGGCCCGGAGCAGGGCTTGACCCAACCCGGCATGACCATCGTTTGCGGTGACAGCCACACGGCCACCCACGGCGCATTTGGCGCGCTGGCTCACGGCATTGGCACCTCCGAGGTTGAGCATGTTTTGGCCACGCAAACGCTGATTCAGAAAAAATCCAAGAACATGAAGGTCGAGATCACGGGAACGCTGCCCGTCGGTGTCACCGCGAAAGACATCACCCTCACCGTCATCGGCCTGACCGGAACGGCGGGCGGCAACGGCCATGTCATCGAATATTGCGGAGAGGCCATCGAAGCCTTGTCGATGGAAGGCCGAATGACCGTCTGTAACATGGCCATCGAAGGCGGCGCACGCGCGGGCCTGATAGCGCCGGACCAGAAGACGTTTGATTACGTCAAAGGCCGCCCGAAAGCGCCAAAAGGCGATGATTGGGAGAAGGCTGTCGCCTACTGGTCCACACTCAAAACCGACGAAGGCGCGCATTACGACAAGGTCATCACCATCCGCGCCGAAGACATCGCGCCCGTGGTCACATGGGGCACCTCGCCGGAAGACGTGCTGCCCATCACCGCGACTGTCCCCGCACCTGAGGATTTCGAGGGCGGCAAGGTCGATGCCGCGAAACGCTCGCTCGACTACATGGGGCTCACACCGGGCACCAAATTCTCTGACGTGGAAGTCGACACCATCTTCATCGGCTCTTGCACCAATGGCCGCATCGAAGACATGCGCGAAGTCGCCAAGGTCATGGAAGGCCGCAAGGTCAAAGACGGCTTGCGTGCGATGATCGTGCCCGGTTCCGGCCTTGTGAAAGCGCAGATGGAAAATGAGGGGCTGTCGCAAAAGCTCAGCGAAGCGGGCTTTGATATCCGCGAGCCGGGCTGCTCGATGTGCCTGGGCATGAACCCGGACCAGCTTGCACCGGGCGAACGCTGCGCCTCCACCTCGAACCGCAATTTCGAGGGCCGTCAGGGCAAGGGTGGCCGCACCCACCTCCTGTCACCCGCAATGGCGGCGGCGGCGGCGGTCACAGGCAAACTCACGGACGTGCGCGACCTGTAAGGTTTCCGCCTTTGGCGCTGACGCTGCCCCGGATTATCGGGAAAAATCGTGTTGTCATTCCGCGCGAAGGCGCGGAATCCACGGCTCCACAAGCCTTATCGTCGTAATTAAAGTCACAACGGACGTTAGAGAATGTGGAGGACCGGATACCCCGCCACAGTCTATCCTCGCGGGGGCGGGTATGATATTCTAACCGCACCCGCAAAACCTGCTGTTTTTATGGCTTTAAATCCGTTCCAGAACACAATCCGCTGTGTAAATCGGTATCTTTTCCATTGATAAATCCTTACAATGTGACTGCGCGCAAAACCGCGACCGAAAAGACCGAGGCAGATGACCATGAGCGACGACGCAACGCCACAAAACCCTGACGAATACGGCGCGGACAGCATCAAAGTCCTGCGCGGGTTGGAGGCTGTGCGCAAGCGGCCCGGCATGTATATCGGCGACACCGATGACGGCTCCGGCCTGCATCACATGGTTTACGAGGTGGTCGATAACGCGATTGACGAGGCACTGGCCGGTCATGCGGACCGCGTGAAAGTCATCCTCAACGGCGATGGTTCAGTCACGGTCAACGACAACGGGCGCGGCATTCCGGTGGGCATCCACGAGGAAGAAGGCATCTCCGCCGCCGAGGTCATCATGACCCAACTGCACGCGGGCGGTAAATTCGACCAAAACTCCTACAAAGTCTCCGGCGGCCTGCACGGCGTGGGCGTTTCCGTCGTCAACGCGCTGTCCGACTGGCT
>CALFAK010000060.1 GCA_937948985.1 uncultured Neomegalonema sp.
ATCTTCGTGCCCGCCGCGAAGGTGCCGCGAATGGTGCCTGAGATTTTCGATTCGCCGATGCGGTTGCGGTAAGGAACCGGGACTTCGATGGTGCGCAGGCCGTGCTGGGCGGCTTTGACTTGCATCTCAACGGTCCAGCCGAAATCGGTGTCGCGCATATCGAGCTTTTCAAGGGCATCGCGGGTGATGGCGCGGAAGGGGCCGAGATCGGTATGGTGAACGCCCCAAAACATGCGGATCAGGCGACAGGCAAGCCAGTTCCCGAAACGCTGGGTCTCGGTCAGCGATCCGGCCTCCGCATTGCCCAGTACGCGGGAACCGATGACGAATTGAACCTCTCCATCCGCGATGGGATCGACCACTGTGTTCATCTCGGCGGGATAATCGGCGAGGTCGCCGTCCACGAAGATCAGGATATCCGTCTCACCAGCGGCGGCAATGCCCGCGAGGCACGCGCTGCCGTAACCGCGCTGCGGGGCGGAGGCGACATCGGCACCCGCCTCACGCGCCCGCAAAGCGGTTTGGTCGGTCGAGCCGTTATCAGCGACGACGATACGGTCTATCCAATCGGGGATTTCAGTGACCACCGCCGCAATTGACGGTTCCTCATTCAATGCGGGGATAATGACCGTGCAATGATGGTTGTTTCTCATGTCGCTTTGCGTCCTGTAAGCCAGTCATAAGCCAGCAATGCGAGAACCGGGCCGAATTCGAGCCAGACGATCCATCGGTCAAAGAGATGCGCATTGCCCCACTCTTCCATGTCAAAGCGCAGATAATAGAAAGATAGAAGGACGCCCAGCAGCATCAATCCACGGCTCGGCACGATGCACAGGAATGGCAGTACCCAGACGTAATACCAAGGATACGCCGTCGGGCTGAACAACAGCAAAAGCGCGGCGATGGTGAGGGCGGCAGCGGGGATTTGCGTCCGGTCTTTTAACCGCAACCCCAGAACGATGGCGGTGATGCCGATGCTTCCGACCATCACAATGCGGGCCAAGCGGTTGGGGTCGAGGTGGAGCATGTCCAGCTTCCAGAACGACCAGGCCAGCACCTCACGCAGCGCGCCGAACAGGGCGTGGTTACGCTCCCACCCTCCAGCATAAGCGACGAGGCCGGACTGATTATCGAGCCGCCCGAGAATCATCGGGGTCGCGATCAGGGCGGTGACAAGGACCAGCACGAGTCCGGCGGTCATCCATCTGCGCCAGCCGCCTTGCCAGATCAGCACGGGGGCGAGGACCAAGGGCCAGACTTTGACCCCTGCGGCGATGGCGAGGGCGATTCCCGACCGGATCGGCTGTGTCCGCACCGCGAAGAACAATGCACCTGCCAACGCGGGAAGCAGCAAAGCATCCATATGTGCGGAGTTGATGATTTCCTTCGCGATGAGGGGATTCCACCAGTAGATCGCGATCCAGCTGGGCGAGCGGCCCAGTTCTTTGAGCAAAAGGATCATGAGCCAAAGGCCGCCCAACTCCGCCGCGAGGAAGACGATGCGCAGGCCCGTTATGCCCCAAGGGTCAAGCTGATAGGCAATCCAGAAAGCGAATTGGGCGACTGGGGGGTAGATGGTGGCGAGGACGCCGTAACTGATCCCCCCGGCAACACCGCGTGATTGCGCGACAAGGGCGGCCCATTCCGGCCCCGCACGGCCCGCTATCGCATCGGCCGGGCCGACCGCGAAGGGGTTCAGGCCCGCTTGAACAGCGCCCGCATCCCAGAGGTAGCGAAGGAAGTCGATCTCGCGGATCGGGTCGGAGGCGAAGTAGATCAGGCGCATGGCGAGGCCGACGCCGAGGGCCAGAAGCAACGTGACTTCCCCGCGCCGCAGCCGTTCCGGCAAGCTGAGCCATGCCAAACCCGCGACGCCGAGGGTCAGGCCCGTGATCCATGCGCTCGCGTCCATATTGAACGACAGGATCGTAAGAAATGCGCTGGAGGCGAGCGCAGCTGAATAAATGACGGGTAAAGGAAGGGTCATGAAAAATGCCGCGTTAGAGTGATACCAACAGCCACAAAGATTGACCGTTGCATTTTCCCCTGCCCAGCACCCGATGTGGCGCCTTTTGGGGCAACATACTCAGTTGAAAGAGACCCCGCATTAATGCGGGAAAGGGGATAGTTTTAAGTGTCAGCGCCAAAGACTGTTTTCGGATACGCGATCAACTTGATCAAGATCATTCTAAAAGCCAAAGCTGCCGACTGGTAGACGTAAAATAAAAACGGGGAACGCCTTTTCCGGCGCTCCCCGCTTAAGGTGAATGCGTTATGAAACGATCCCTTATTGTGCAGGGAACTGATATTCACCGATGCTGACGTAGTTGCCTGCCGGCGCTGCGCTGCCCGTTGGGGTCGTGTTGGTGTATGCGGGAGCAGCCGTTGTCGTGGTTGTGTATGCAGGAGCAGGTGCCGTCGCGCCCGTGTATGAGCCTGTGCTGCTGCCGGCTGGTTTTTGTGCCGCATAGCTGCCCGTGCTGCTGCCGGCCGGTTTTTGTGCCGCATAGCTGCCCGTGCTGCTGCCGGCCGCTTTTTGTGCCGCATAGCTGCCTGTGCTGCTGCCGGCTGCTTTTTGCGTGGAATAGCTGTTCTCGTAGCTGCCCGTGCTGCTTCCAGCGCCGCCTGCGATCGCGGATACAGACGCGAGAGCGAGTGCTCCTGCCGCAGCGATTGAAAGAGAGACTTTAGCTGTTGATTTCCGGTTCAGATTTGTCTTTTGCATGATATTCTCCTTAGTAATTTACAGTGGACTGCCAGAAAGAAGATATTAGTGCAGCGCAGGTTTTCAAAAAACAAACACTGACATTTTAGTGATCCATGCCACGCCGTCAGTTAAATTTTCAAGAAAGCGGCGGCAATCCAAGGCATTTGAGCCTTCTTAACGCGATCATTCCAGATGCCGGATAGACGAGGCAAGCCGTGTACGATAATCGGAATTGGTCGTTTTGAGGGAGATGCGTGATGTTGTTTGAGAGACCCCGAGCCTTTCGCGAGCAGAAGCGGCGCTCGCTTGTATTGTTTGGCATGTCGGGGGTCGGCAAAACGCGGATTGCGAGCCTGTTGCGCGATGATGACTGGTTTCACTACTCGGTCGATTACCGTATCGGCACGCGGTATATGGGCGAGCATATCGTTGATAATTTCAAGACGGAGGCGATGAAATCACCGCTCCTGCGCGAATTGCTGATGAGCGATTCGATCTATATCGCCTCAAACATCACCTTCCATAACCTGTCACCGCTCTCGACCTATCTGGGCAAGCCCGGTGATCCGGCGCGGGGGGGAATCGCGTTTGAGGAATACGTGCGCCGCCAGCGGGAACATCGCGAGGCGGAAGCCAATGCGATGCTGGACACCGCGCATTTCCTGGAGCGGGCCAAGCGGGTCTACGGCTATGACCATTTCCTGTGCGATACCAGCGGCAGCCTGTGTGAGGTGGTCGAGCCGGATGATCCCGATGATCCGGTGATGCGCAGCCTCGCGGAGCAATCGATGATCGTCTATATCCGCGAGGAAGACGCGCACACGGAGGAGCTGGCGAAGCGGTTCGATAGTGACCCCAAGCCGATGTATTATAACGAGGGATTCCTGCGTGAAACATGGGCGCGGTATCTGACTGAGAGCGGCGCGACGCCCGAAGAGGTGGACCCGGATGCGTTTATCCGCTGGGCCTATCGTCAGGTTTTGACGTGGCGGGGGCCGCGTTATCGCGGGATTGCGGATCGCTGGGGATATACCGCGACGATGGCCGAGATTGCGGCGGTGCGGGACGAGGCGGATTTGATGGATCTGAGCGAAGTGTTGATCGCGCGGCGGGGGTGACCCGCAGGGTGATCACTTGAAAGCGGGAACCAATCTATCAGCGCCATTGTCGGGCTTGTTCCTATAATCCAGAGGTGTACTGGACCGTCGGAACAAGTCCGACAATGACAATTCCCAATCTGTAAAACGACTTCACAGCAGGTGATTTTAACAGTTCGGCCTTTCAAGCGATTGCCGCACACTACACGACAGTGATTGCCAGTGAGTGGTGAAGGGTGGTTTTGTGGACGATTCTGCGTTGCAAACAGGATCATCTGATGACCACGAATTCCCTCACCACTCTGGGCGAGACGCTATCGGCGCATATTGATCTGAG
>CALFAK010000061.1 GCA_937948985.1 uncultured Neomegalonema sp.
AAGCCGTTGCACTGGTTCAACATCGAAACGACCAGATCGCGCCGCCGCTGGAACGCGACATTGGCTTCGGCGATGTAATCCTGCGGCCCGTTCAGCGCGGCAACCGCCGCCCATTGCGAGATGCTCGACGGGTTGGAGGTCGATTGCGATTGCACCTTGCGCATCGCCCCGATCAACTGCTTCGGCCCCGCCGCGTAGCCGATCCGCCATCCGGTCATCGCATAGGCTTTCGATACACCGTTCAGCGTCAGCGTGCGCTCATAAAGGCCCGGCTCGACTTCAACAGGGGTGCAGAATTTGAACGGCGCATAGGCGATATGCTCGTACATATCATCGGTCAGCACCCACACATGCGGATGACGCATCAGCACATCGGTCAGCGCTTTCAGCTCGTCGCGGCTGTACCCCGCGCCCGACGGGTTCGACGGCGAGTTGAAGATCAGCCATTTGGTCTTCGGCGTGATCGCCGCTTCCAGCGCATCGGGGGTCATCTTGAAATTCGTGTCGATGCTGGTGTCGATAATCACCGGCTCGCCGCCGCCCAGCAGCACCATGTCGGGATAGCTGACCCAGTACGGCGCGGGGATCAGCACCTCGTCACCGGGGTTCAGCGTGGCGATCAAGGCGTTATACAGCACCTGCTTACCGCCCGTGCCGACCGAGATTTGCTCGCGGGTATAGGTGAGGCCATTCTCGCGCGCGAACTTGGCAACGATGGCGTCTTTCAGCTCGACGATGCCGTCGGGGGCGGTGTATTTTGTTTTGCCCGCATCAATCGCCGCTTTCGCCGCGTCTTTGATATGCTCCGGCGTGTCGAAATCCGGCTCACCCGCGCCAAGGCCGATAATGTCCCGCCCGGCGGCCTTCAACTCCGCCGCCTTCGTCGTCACCGCAATAGTGGGTGAAGGTTTCACGCGGGCGAGGGCGGTGGCGAGGAAGGACATCTTTCAAACTCCTGATTAAAACCGCGATCCTCATACGCCCGTGTGGCAAACGGGGCAAGAGCGGAACGAACCCCGCCGTCCCGGCGTTCCTTCCCCATCAACACGGAGACAGATTATGAGCAAAGATTTCACCCACGGCACCAAAGTTGAATGGGACTGGGGCAACGGCACGGGCGAAGGCAAGAAACAGGACGATGGTGACATGGTTTTGAAAAGCGGGGGCGAGCTGCGCAAAGCGTCCGGCTGATAATCGGCAGTGGATTGGATTCGCTCGAATAATGATGGTTCCTGCACGAAACCCCCATACTTATCCACAGGGTTTTCCGCGCTTGAAACAGGGTGACTTCCGGGCAGTAAGTCAAAATAGAACACCACAAATCACTTACAGGCCGGAGATCCTTAAGTGTCGCACGCATATCTCATCTGACATGCGTTTGCCGCTGTGGAAAGATCCATAGATGATGATAATGAGCGCGCGTAAATGGCTAATCCTGTTTGCTGTTTTACCGGAACCTGCGCAATTGCGGATGTTTGAGCGGTTGTGTGTTCTCAGGGTGCAGCTTTCAAGAGGTCGCTCTCATCGCCGAATTTACAGGATAAGGGGTCATGGGCGATCCATCACACAGCAATATCTTACGATGCCTCGCTGAAGACACCCTGGCTTTTGGTAAAAGTTCTACATTATGAAACCATCCGCACACGACAGCCAATATGTGGTTAATCTTTATGAACGACTCGTTAACCCGTGAAAGACGGGCACTTATACACACCGCGATAATCAGCGCGGAAAATGTACGCGCACCTGTAGCCCGCCATGTGCGCTGTCAGATAGAACCATATCCCCGCCATGCGCTCGCATCACATCCATCGCGATACTGAACCCGAGGCCGGAGCCGCCGCCGCTGTCCTGATTGCGCGCGGCATCGCCCCGGAAAAACGGCTTCACAATATCTTCGCGCAGCGCTTCGGGCACACCGGGGCCGTCATCCTCAATCGTAATCGTTACCCTGCGCGGTTCCGCGTCCAGTGTGACCCAGACCTTGCCGCCCCCGTATTTCACGGCGTTCTCGATCAGATTGCGCAAGCACCGGTGAACGGCATCGCGGCGCAGGCTGAGGGTTGTGTCCGGTCCTTCCGGTGATAGCGGGTCGGGCAGGGCGCTGATAATCTCATGCCCCAGCCGCCGCCCGCCCTCAATCACGTCGTCCAGCACTGCGCGCAGATCGGTCGGTGTCACCTCTTCCGCCTCCTGCCCGCGCGCGAAGGCGAGAAAGCCGTCAACCATCCGCTCCATCTCGTCAACATCACGGCTCAGCAATGCCGCATCAGGATCATCATCCATCATCGCCAGCGCCAGCCGCATCCGCGTCAACGGTGTGCGCAGGTCATGGCTGACCCCGGACAGCATCAGCGTGCGCTGGGCGATCTGGCGCTCAATCCGGCTGCGCATGGTCAGGAAGGCGGAAGCGGCACGACGTACCTCTTCGGCTCCGGCGGGTTTGAAGCTGGGTGCGGGCTGGCCCTTGCCGAATGCTTCCGCAGCGACCGCAAGCTGCTTGATGGGCCGGACCTGATTGCGCAGGAACAGCGAGGCGATGACCAGCAAAAACACGGAAACCGCCGCCATCCACACCAGCAGAAAATGCGGGTTGGCGCTCATCATGCGCCGCTCCGGCGGTTGTGCGGTCAACACGCCTTTGGACAGCTGTATCTTTACATCAATCGCTTTGGGCACCCGCTCCGTATCGACGCTGATCGGGTGTTTGATCAGAGATTGAAGCGTTTCAATCAAGGCCCGCGCGGCGATTCGATAGAACGGGCGGCGGATTTGCGGATCGATATAATCATCCTCCGCAAAACTCAGCGGATAGCCGATGCTGTCCGACAGCTCGGCTAAAACATGCTCGACATCGGCGATATCAGGCTGTCGCTCGACAACAGCGGCAAAACTGCGCAGCTCCATCGCCACGGTTTCGCTCATTTGCCGCGTAACGCCGTCGAGGTGGCGTTGGATGAACACCAGTGTGATCACAATCTGCAAAATCACGACAGGCGCTATCAGGATCAGGAAGGCCCGCCCGAACAAGCCTTTAGGCAGAAAGCGCTGCCATCTTTTCGGGGTGGCGCGCGGATCGGTCATCGGTTTTTTTGCAGGTAGACATATAACGCACCGTCGCCGCCGTGCCGCTGGTGTGCCTGATAAACGCCTGTGATCACGTCACGCAGCGGCGCCTGGCGCAGCCATTTGGGAACATCGCGTCGCAACACGCCCTCGCTGCGCTCCATTGAGAACCCGCTTTCGGATGGCACCCCGTATTTACGCCCCTTGCCGGTAATCACCAGCACACAGCGATGCCCGCGCATCCGCGCGCTCAGAATAAAAGCGTTCAGCGCCTGATGTGCGATGTCGGCGGTCATGCCGTGCAGGTCAACGCGCGCATCCGGTGTGCGTTCTCCCCGGCGCAGCGCCCGCGCGGTACTGCGATCCAACCCCGGCGTTTTATCGCGCAACAGG
The DNA here is from genome assembly GCA_937948985.1 of uncultured Neomegalonema sp. Classification (GTDB taxonomy): domain Bacteria; phylum Pseudomonadota; class Alphaproteobacteria; order Rhodobacterales; family Rhodobacteraceae; genus JAHDDY01. The sequence continues at coordinate 3,460 of CALFAK010000061.1, forward strand.
GGATCAACGGGTGATCCGGCCAGCGAGAACTGCGTCAGCGCCTTTGCCGCCAATCCGGTGGCGGTTGGTGCCGGTGTGGAAGTGAAACGCGGGAGCGCACCGGCGGCGTTTGTGCGTGGCGTAGGGGCAAGCGGGGCTTTTCCGGTCACGCGGATGGTCGGCAGTTTGGGCGCTTCAACGGAGGATAACGCGGTATCCTTGTTTACGTTGCGCCACAATTCGAGTTCCTGCTCGGTCACATTCCGGGCGCGGCGCGTCAGGTTCAGCCCTCGTCGGCCACCACTCATGCACCGGGTCCAAAGACCCGCGCCAATGCTGTGCGGGGGGTGAAGGCAATCAATTGTCCCTTGTCACGCGTTGATCCGGCCACGACACCCGCCGCATCGCCCGATCCGAAGAAGAAATCCGCCCGTCGCGCGCCCTTGATTGCGCCGCCCGTGTCCATTGCGAGCGTTAATCGGCGCATGGGGCCATCGGGTGCGTCGAACGAAACCCACATCGGAATTCCAAGCGGGTAAAAGCGCCTGTCGATCGCAATGCTGCGTCGTGCGGGCAGAGGCTGTCCGAATGATCCGATCGGGCCGAGCTGTGGATCAGAATTCAGTTCTTCGCGCTCTTGAAAGAACACATAAGATGGATTGGTGGCCAACAGTTCGTCGGCGCGGTCGGGATTGTCCGCAATCCAGCGTTTGATCGAACCTTTGGATACCTGGCCGAGGGTCATCTCATCCCAATCAACCAGCGTTCGTCCGATGGCGACGTAGCTGCGGTTATTTTTATTGGCAAAGCCAACCCGTGCGATGCTGCCATCGGGCAGGCGGATACGGCCCGATCCCTGAATGTGAAGAAAGAAACTCTCAATCCGGTCTTCCAGCCAGAAAAGTTCTAATCCCCGCCCCTCAAGCGCACCGGCATCAATCGCCGAACGATCAAAATAGGGAACCCCGCGTTCCAGATCATCGGGCACGGCGTATAGGGGGTGCTGATAGACCCCGCCGCGCACCCGCGAGCCGCGCAGTTCCGGTTCATAATAGGCGGTGAACAACGCTGTTCCGTTCTCGGCACCGCCTAAAGAGACGGGCGCGAACCATTTCTCGAAAAAATCGGTCGCCCGCGATCCCTTGGTCTTTTCGGCGTTCCGGCATATCGGCGACCAATCTTGGCCCGTTCCGAACAAAGGCCCGGCGTCGAGAGTGATTCCGCCAATCGGTTCATCCGCCGCTTTTTCGAGGATCTTCGCGCAGGCATTTTGCAGGGCGATCAGCACGGGGGTATGATCGCCGCTTGCCCAACCGCCTTCAAGATCTTCAAAGGCCAGCACCTGCAAACGGTCCTCAGGAACCGGGGGGGCGGATGGCGAAGACGGCACGGCGATCGCGGGTGTTGCCACCACGGCCTGCTCAGGTCCGGCGCGTGAAGCGCACCCCGCCAATGCCAGCAGCGCAAGCGCGCCGCTCAGCATGGAAGATGTAAACCGACATTGATTTGATATGACGCTCACAGTCGGCACCCATCGTTATGCGGACTGTTCTCAGTCGCCTGTTTCAACCAAAATCCAGCTTGGATCATCTGTTCCGAGGGTACGCTCAAAGGTCCACAGATCGTTGATCCGGCGCACCACGGATGGATCGCCCTCGACAATCTCGCCTTCCGCATTGCGCACGGCCACGATCATCTCGGCATCAAAGCGCACTTCGATTTGCAGCGTTTTGCTTGCCTCATCCAGCTGCGCTTCGGCGACTTTTGAACTTCGCAGGCCGATAAAGCGGGCATCCACGGACAGACCTTGCTCTTTACGGGCATCAATCGCCTCGGCAAAGCTGTCATATACATCCGGTGCGAGCAGCGGCTGAAGCGTTTCCTTATCGCCTGTCTCATAGGCCATCAGGATCATCTCATACGCCATGCGTGACCCTTCAACGAAGCGTTGGGCGTTGAAGTCAGGTTCGATTTCCTTCGCGGCGACCAGCGCCTGTCCGGTATTGCCCGCAAGGTCTGTGACCGCTTCGATATCGCTGTGATCAGCGCCAAACACCGATGCATTCTCGGCACCGGGAAAGGCGACGACCTTATCCGCATCGCTCTCACCAGCCACAGGATCGCCCACCGGGCCTTTGTCTCCGAACCATTCCGTCGGATTTTCATGGCCGGTTTTTGTGCCCAGCACGTCCCGCAGGCGCATAAACAGGAAGCCCGCAACAACCAACAGAATGATGATCTCAATCATAAAGCTCTCGTATGGTAAGGAGTGTCTACCGCTGTACGGTAAACTATCAACGTTATCAGAAGATATAGGGCGAATAAGCGCTTGGCGATAGGGGGCATGACGTTGCAAGCGCTTCTGCGTCGTGTTAGCCCACATAAAAACACCCAGAAGGAAGATCACATGGCAGAAGAAACCCCTCCGGCAGGTGCCGCATCCGAGCAGCAGCAAGGCCCGCAGATCAACATTCGCGCACAATTAACCCGCGCGCTGACGTTCCGTAACCCCGGGGCTTTGCTGACGCCGGAAGGCCAACCGGCGATTACCGTGAATATTCACGTCGATGCGGCGAAACGCGACGAAGAAAATTTCTTGGTCGGCTTGCGCATTGATGCGTCATCTAAAACGGATACGCAGGAATTTTACGAGGTTTCCCTTGATTATGCGGGTGTGTTCAACCTCACCAATTATGAACAGCGCGTTTTGGAGCCGCTGTTGCTGATCGAATGTCCGCGTATGTTGTTCCCGTTCGCCCGTCGCATCATCGCCGATACGACCCGCGATGGCGGTTACGCGCCATTGATGCTTGACCCGGTTGATTTTGTTGCACTCTATCGCCGTGAAATCAGCCGCCGCGCCGCTGAAAAAGCCGCTGGTGAAGAGCCGGAATCGCCCAGCATCAACTGAGTGATTTCTTCGGGGCGGTGGGCTTTCCCATCGCCTCGTCTTTTGGAAAGCGCAGCCGGATTTTGTAAAATTGCGCTTTCATCTCCTTGTGCAGTTCACCATGCAACTGTCTCGCGAATCCGTCGATAAGCTGCGATCCCAATCCGACTCTGCGCTCTTTTTCGGCGGGGACTTGCCCATCGCGTTCGTTGGAGATTTCGAGGATCATGTACCCCTCGTCTTCACGCAAAATAACCTGTAACCAACCGCAAGCGTCATGAACCAAAGAATGTTTGAACGCATTCGCAATGGCTTCTGTTGCAAACATTGCAATCGGTAAAGCCCGATCCGGTCCCTCGGTGTGCTCGGTCATGTCAAAGCGTAAATCGACTTCGCATTGGTTGTTGGCCCTTGAGCCTTTGGCATTCAACGCAATGTCCTGGATCAGCAAGTCAACCCGTACCGCATTCAGGCTTTCGGCCTCGTAAAGCTTTTGGTGCACCGCCGCCAGCCCGTAAACTCTGTCCTGCAAACGCATCAAGCCATCGCGCTCATGCTCTGTGGATGCATCGCGCATTTGCAGGTTCATGAGGCTGATGATCAGTTGAAGGTTGTTCTTTACGCGGTGGTAGACCTCCTTGAGCAAGGCGTTCTTGTCATCAAGCGAATCGCGCAAGGCTTGCTCGCGATGCTCAATTTCCTCCGCCATCGCGTCAAAACTTGCGCCCAGCATTGCAAATTCATAAGGCGCACGCCGCGTTCCCCGCGCCCTCAATCGTCTGCGGCTGCGCGTGTAGGCCGTCACCAATCGGTCGAGATACATGACATGGCGCAGTGCAAACCGGTCAACCGCATAATAGGCCACGGCCACGGCCATCGCCCACATCATCATCGGCAGGACCACGGCCAGATACTGCTGCCATGATGCGCCTGATGTCAGGCGTTCGGCGGGCCAGCTTGAAATAGCGAACACGTCATTCTCATAGAGCGGCGTGACCGCATAAATTCGATCATTGCCCCGCGAGGGTGGCATCACAACTGTCGGGGCCGAGGATGTGAGCAGATCCTTCATCGCCTCGGTATCGGGCAACCAATCCACGGCTTCGGATTTGCCCTTTAACGCGACCTGTAACCCTTGAGCGCCCACAATCGCATATCGCGAGGATGCGCCGTCCTCGGTCAGTTCAGAGACCCATTTTAAATAACGGCTTGGCAGGGAAATCGCGAGAGAGCCGACCAATTCTTCGTCCCGGTATACCGGAGCGCTGACAACGAGCACCGGGCGCTTTGAGATTTTTCCCAGCTTATAAGCGGTGACGGTTCGGCGCGGTTCATCGTAAAATGCTTTAAATTCGGGCGTCCCGCCCACGTATAAGGGTTCTGTTAGCGGCGACCCGCAACGCATGTAGCCGTCCGGCGATACTAGGCCCACAAATGACGCATTATCATCGTTTTCGACATGGGCTTTCATCATCGCCGTGCAGTCAGCCAATGGCGCATTCAAATCCAACTGGCTGTCCAGCGCGACCAATGATCCGAATGCTTCGAGAATGCGGCCGCGTTCAAGGCTGCTTGCGGCAATGGCATCGCGTGCGATGGCAGCGCGCCGCAAGACTTTGGTTTCCTGATAGGTTTTAATGCCCTGTGCGACGGCCAGAACGCCGACAGGTAAGGTTGCGAAGGCAAGCAACAGGGCGACAACGGCTCGTAAGCTAAGCGCCCTCGGACTCACGCCCTGGGCGCGCTCATGCGCGCGCTCAAGGGCGTCGAAGTTCACTTTATCGCCTCTTCCAAGCTGACTTCTTGACCTAATTTAGCCGCTTCTTCAGCGGTCAGGTTCCCGGTTTCCATCATTTCAGCCAAGCGCAGCCGTGCGCGGCTGACACGGCTTTTGATCGTGCCAACCGCACAATCGCAAATCTCTGCCGCTTCCTCATAACTGACGCCGGAAGCGCCCACGAGCGTCAACGCTTCGCGTTGATCTGCGGGAAGGAGGGCAAAAAACCTTTCAAAGTCGCGCATTTCTAGCGTGCCTTCGTGGGCCGGCTTTTCACTCACCAGCGCGGCGTGTTGACCATCGACATCTTCGACCTCGCGGCGCGTTTTGCGAAATTCAGAATAAAACGTGTTGCGCAGGATCGTGAACAGCCACGCCCGCATGTTCGTTCCAACCTGGAAACCGTCCAGATTGCTCCACGCTTTCAATACGGTTTCCTGGACAAGATCATCTGCCCGCGAGGCATCGCGCACCAAACTGCGGGCGAAAGCACGAAGGTTGGGAACATGTGTGACCAGTTCGTCGGCCAAATCGGTCGATGCCGTCATTTCTGCGCACCGGATGATTTCAATTGATCAAGCAGGGATTGCAATTGATCGGGTATCGGCTCACTCGCAACCTGATCAAAGACACGCTTAAGATTTTGCGCAATCGCATCATCCGCCTCGCCAATGGCTGAGGACCGACCATTTTGCTGATCGTGTTGATTGTCATCAGACATATATTTTCCGGTTTATCGTGTTAAGTGAGGAGGCTTACGGAACAAACGTCTGCGACGCGTGTTAGTTCCCTGAGAAATGTGCTTAATTGCCAACCACCGTTTTTTTTGAACTCTGCATCATCGGACACCATGACAAATTCCTCATCGCTCGATCTCCATGCCGCTATTGCCGCCCATCTTACTTTCCTGCGCCGCTTTGCCCGTGCGCTTTCGGGCACGCAAGATCGTGGTGACAGGTTTACGGCAGCAACGCTTGAGGCGATTTTAGCGGATCGTTCGGTGTTTGATACCGAACTCATGCCCCGCGTGGCGTTGTTCAAGGTGTTCTGTTCAATCTGGTTCGATGCCGAGGACAGTACCGCATTGCCCGGTGACGAAGCCGGTCTGGAGGTCGCCGCAGACAAACGTCTGGATAAACTGGCCCCGCGCGCGAGACAGGCGTTTTTGCTCAACGCGCTGGAAGAGTTTTCAATCCCTGATGTTGCGACGATCATGGAGATCGGGGTCGAGGAGGCGCAGTCACTCTATAATGTCGGTTTGGAAGCGATTCGCGCGCAAACCCGTGCGCGCATTATGATTATCGAAGATGAGCCGATCATCGCGATGGACATCGAATCCATCATCACTGAGATGGGACATGAATGCACAGGGATCGCCGATACCCGTGATACCGCCGTTGCGCTGGCCGCCGAGACGACGCCGGATATGATCTTGTCGGACATTCAGCTGGCGGACGGATCATCGGGCATTGATGCGATACGTGATATACTGTCAGAAGCCCCGCTTCCGGTGATTTTCATCACTGCCTTCCCGGAGCGTTTGCTGACCGGGGAACGGCCTGAGCCGACCTTCCTTATCACCAAGCCGTTCAAACGCCCTTCGGTTCAGGCGGCAATTTCACAAGCGCTGTTCTTCAATGACGCGATGAGCATTGATGCGTTGCCGCAGGATCTTGTTTAGGCCGGGCTACCGCCCGCCCAAAATCCGGTCCAGCCGCCGCGTTGATAAGATTCGTTTGAGAAATCCGGCCACATATGTCGGTGTCGTAACATAGTAGCGCGGGTTCGAGCGGGCCGCTTCGGCGGCGTGGATGAGTTTTTTCAACACCGCTTCGGGGCCAAGCTCGTATTTGTCTTTCTTGTATTCGCTATAAAGCCGTGTCTCCAGTTCGGTGCGGTAGAATTCCTCCCAAACGGAGGTTTCAGCGCTCGGTTTGATCCATTTTTCGTAATGGGTTGCGGCGTTTTGCCGGATTTTGCTGGTCACCGGGCCGGGTTCGATCAGGCAGACCTCGATCCCCGTCCCGGCCAGTTCCATGCGCATCGTGTCGCTCAGCCCCTCAAGCGCGAATTTGGTGCTGTTATACGCCCCCCGCGTTTTTAGTGCCGCGAAACCCAGAACGGATGAACACTGGATAATCCGCCCCGCTTTTTGCGCCCGCATCACCGGAATTGCGAGTCGTGTTAGCGTGTGCCAGCCGAAGAAATTCGCCTCGAAAATCTGCCGCAGCGCATCGGTGGGCAAGTCTTCGGTCATGCCGGGGATGCCGTATGCGCCGTTGTTGAACAGCGCATCGATCCGTCCGCCGCTGATTGCCACCGCCGCGTCAAACCCCGCGCGGATGCTTGTATCATCTTCGTAGTCGATCAGCACAGACTCAAGCCCCTCCGCCCGCATCCGCTCCACATCTTCGGGCTTGCGGCATGAGGCGATCACCTGCCACCCCCGCGCTTTCATTCCGTGGGCGCAGTGATAGCCGATGCCGCTGGAACATCCGGTGATGAGCATGGTCTTGGTCATGAGCGTCTCCTCTTTCGCAGGCGTATTGCACACACGGCGTCCCCGCGCTACCTCGGTTCTATGGAATGGAGCGCCGAAGGCATCCTGCTTTCCGTGCGCAAGCATGGCGAGAATGCCGCGATCATCGAAACGCTGACCGCAGAGCATGGCCGTCACGCCGGACTGGTGCGCGGCGGGGCAGGGCGGCGCTATACCGCGACGCTGCAACCCGGCAACCAGCTTGCGCTGACATGGCGGGGGCGGTTGGAGGAGAATCTGGGCAGCTTTTCGCGCGTCGAGCTGGTGCGCTCTCGCATGGGCGATGTTGTCGGGGATCGTGAGGCGTTGGCCGTTTTGGATTCCGCACGTGCCTTGTTGTGCGTGTACCTGCCTGACCGCGAGGTTCTGACGGCGATGTATCATGCAACGGATGCATTGTTCGGCGTCTTGTCCGCGCCGGATGCGCGTCGGCTGGCCTATGCGCGTTGGGAGGTTTTGTTGTTGTCTGAATTGGGCTTCGCGCTTGATTTGGAACGTTGCGCTGTGACAGGTGCGGGGGAAGGGCTGGCCTATGTTTCGCCGCGTTCCGGCCGGGCCGTGACGGCGCAAGCCGCCGGTGCATATGCTGAAAAGTTACTGAAACTGCCCGATTTTATAACGCGCAAAGGGATCGCACCGACAAAAGCCGAGTTGCACGAAGCGATGTTGTTGACGGGGTATTTCTTGGAAAACTGGGCAAACCCGGCGCATGATCAACAACGAACGCCACCTGCCCGGGAAAGGCTGGTGGCGTTGCTCTCAAGAGCCTCATAAATACGTCTGAAAGATCGTAATTCCCCAACGACAATCTTCCTGCCCGCTTGGAAGGGCTTTCCCTTAACGGATTTAAAAGGCTCTGGAGGATTCCGGCGTGAAATTCCGCCGGAAAACTCAATCAGTTGTGGCGCGTACTTGGCGGATCTGAGTGATTCCCGATCACGTTGAGTAAGAATTCCCGCCAAGACTTGCGTGAATTCTGACGCTTTATGGTCCAACCCGATCGCGGATCACTCTAGAAAGCCTTGAACTTCACGAGTATCTCCCCGGCGGCGTTGCGCAGTTCAAGCTCTGCGAAGCCCGGTGCGATCACGTATTCACCAGCATTTTCAAGTGCTTCGATGTATGATTTCTCGATTTCAAGGTTTGGACATTCCAGCGATGTGGTAAAGATGTTCGCCATGCCGAACGTACCCATCTTGGCGGTCGAGTATTCGCCCCCATAGCTGTTACACGGGCCTTGGCCGCCTGCAAATCCGCTGTTGCCATCGAAGTGAAGCTCAGCGTTTGAGGAAACCTCGGTTCCCGCAACGGACACCAACCGCCAGGACGTGCCGGACAGATCGGAGTCATCCGCGCGGATTGTCGAGGCAACGGATACCGGCTCAGGAGCCACAGCCGCAATCTGGACTTCCGCAGGCTGCACAGGTTCCGGAGCAGGGTCGATGGTTGTGATCTCCGCAACAGGTTCTGTCACGGGTGTTGGCAGTGTTTCTTCGACCATGATCCCGGCGGATGTTGCGATGGTCACAGGCCGCTCAAAATCAGGGCGCGGTTGTGGCGCGGGAGCCAGAGCGACAGTTGTGTAGCTTGCGGCTTGCTTGGCCATCCGGCTCGGACGGGCGCGCGGGGCGGGTGCGTAGGCAGGCCCCAGATCAACGGGTGCCGCCACTGCCATAACTTCAGGTGCGGGAGCCAATGCTGCCATCACCATTGGTTCCGGTTCCGCTGTTGCCTTGGCCCTGGGGGTTGGCGTGATGGTAATCTCGCTGCCCGCCGTCGTTTCGTAGGTCATGGTTTCCATGACTTCCGATACGGGCATGATCGTTACACCCGAAATTGACGCTGAAGGTGCGGGCAGAACGCTCTCATCCGCATCAACGAGTGATTGCCACATCGTTTCCGCCGATCCCGCAGCTTCGGTTGATGCCGGGGCCGCCAAAGCCTCTGAGGTGACAACCCCATATTGGCCGCCCAATGACTCCGCTTCGGGTGCGGGGTCGTCAAAGATGGAGGCCTCCACCGTGGTGTCCAAAGCCGGCTGATCATAAACAATCGTCGATGCGGCGCTCTCAACAATTGTCGGCTCGATCATCGCAGGTTTCGCCATTGTCGGCTCGATCATGACTTGTTCGCCAAAAACCGGCTGCTGAACATCATAGGATTCGATCTGGCTGTCGAAAGTTGAGATCGGTTCAATGTAGCTGGATGCCGGGGCCATCAATGTATCAGCAATGGGCATCGGATCGGTCACAGCCACCGTCTCGACGGTTGGGAGCGTGTAGCCGGTGCTGTCGGTCCCGCCGCTGATCACATCCGGGGTGAAAGCAGGCTCAAGCGCAGCATAGGTTTCCGTCGGCACGGTGGCGGTCTGGTCGCTTTCGTATACCGGTTGCGCCGTTGTAACCGCATCCAGCTGATACGCGCTGGATGTGAGTGTGTCGCCGTATGTCAGGCCGTCACCGGCCACTGAAGTTACGCCAATCGTCTCTGTCACGGTGCTGGCGGGGATGGCTGCAACACTGTAGCCGGACGTTTCTACAGGAGCGGAGAGCGGTGCAATGGCGACAGCGCCGTCATTGAATGAAGGGATCGAGTATGCCGATGCGTTTTGTTGTGCGGTGGAAGATGGCCCCGTAACAGGTGCGCCATAAATGGACTCGAATGTTTGCAGGTTCGCCGCGCGCGATCCTTCAACATAAGTCGGATTACCCGGTGCGGGTGTCGGCTGATACACAAGCGTTGGTTCGGCTGTTTGCGATTGTGGAGATACCATAGAAGTGAAGGCACGCCCAAACCGGCTCTCACAGCCGGACAACACCGTGACCAGCGCTGTGCCCAGCGCCAGCCGTGCAACGGTCTTCATTTTCACGTTTGCCACTGACATCACATGTTTCTCCTCGGCACCATTACCATCAAGCCGATCAATCCAGACCGGTACGTCCCATCGCTAAAAACTTACCGCGACGTTCTGCTTTGATAGCATCAGGCGACATTCCATCAAAAATTTCAAGCATTTCCGCAATTTTCTTACGAAGTCCGTTGAATGTGCTCATCGGGTCGCGATGGGCACCTCCGGTGGGTTCGGGGACAATTGCATCCACAACAGCAAGAGAAAGCAAGTCCTGGGCCGTTAACCTTAGAGCGGCAGCGGCATCTTTTGCTTTGTCTTGCGATTTCCATAAAATCGAGGCGCAGCCCTCCGGTGAGATCACGGAGTATATGGCGTGTTCGAGCATTAAAACGCGGTTTGCCGTGGCCAATGCGATTGCCCCGCCGGAACCGCCCTCGCCGATGACCGTCGAGATGATGGGTACGCCGATTTCCAGACATTTCTCGGTTGAGCGGGCGATTGCTTCGGCTTGCCCGCGTTCTTCAGCACCTTTGCCGGGGAATGCGCCCGGTGTGTCAATAAAAGTCAACACGGGTATCCCAAAACGATCCGCCATATCCATCAGGCGCACAGCCTTGCGATATCCCTCCGGTCGCGACATGCCGAAATTACGTTTGAGTCGCTCTGCGGTGTCCGCCCCTTTTTCATGGCCCAGCACCATGACGGAGCGATCTTCAAAACGTCCGATACCGCCGATAATCGCACTGTCTTCCGCGAAGCCGCGATCGCCCATCAGCGGAGTGAAATCATCAATCAGCGCGCTGACATAGTCCACTGTGTGCGGGCGGTTGGGGTGACGCGCGACCTGACACTTCTGCCACGGTGTCAGTTTTGCGTAGAGATCGCTGAGATGCTTTTGCGCTTTGTCGGAAAGCTGTCCGACTTCGGCCTCGATATCCATTTCGGCATCGGCACCCGCCAGAGCCTTCAGCTCGGTGGCTTTGCCTTCCAGTTCCGCTATGGTCTTTTCAAAGTCGAGATATTGGAGCACGTCGGGAATCCATTCTGCGTATTATCGGTACCGCCGCACGGTTCTAACCATATGAAAGCAACCCGTCGAGTGTCTCTGCCAAAAGGGCCAGTTCTGCGGGGTTGCTGAGGCGATGGTCGGCGCCGCGTAGAAGAATCGACCGGACATCGTTGCCTTCAATATGGTCAATGAGTCGTAACGCTGTCTCATACGGCACCGCGTCATCCGCCGTTCCGTGCAGTAAGCGGACGGGGCAGGGCGCGTGGAGGGGGCTTTGCAAAACCAGGTGCTTGCGACCGTCTTCGATCAGCTTGCGGGTGATGATGTAGGGGCCATCATCATAGTCGCTGGGGACGGCGACATGACCTTGCGCATATAACGCGCGTCTTTGGGCCAGCGTTGCGTTGCGCCACATGGTTTCTTCGGTGAAGTCGGCGGCGGCGGCGATGCCGATCAATCCGGCCACCCGCTGCGGCATGGCCCGCATCAGCAGCAGCGCAATCCAGCCGCCCATCGAAGACCCGACCAGAATTTGCGGCCCTCCGGTCAGTTGTGTCAGCGCATCCGCCGCATCGCGCAGCCAGTCGCCGATGCATCCGTCCTCGAACTTCCCTGATGATTGCCCGTGCCCGGTGTAGTCGAAACGCAGAAAGCCGATGCCGCGTTCTGCTGTCCATTCATCAAGGAAAAGCGCCTTGCTGCCTGTCATATCAGAGCGAAAGCCCGTGAGAAAAACGACTCCCGGTTGCCCTTGTGCTTGCGCTGTACGGCGATGATACGCGATAAGCCGTCCATCGGGCGTTTCAAGGAATTTAGGCTCAGACATGGAAAAGGCCTCCCCTGCTGTCGATAGGACACTTGAGCTAACGCACAGCGCACCCGGCGACAAGCCGCGTCCGACGATTCTGCAATTGGTGCCGGAGCTGAACGAGGGCGGTGTTGAGCGGGGGGCTGTTGAAGTGGCCGCCGCCATTGTTGAAGCGGGCGGGAGGGCGCTTATTGCCTCGGCCGGGGGGCGTATGGCCCCCAAGCTGAGGCAGGTTGGGGGTGAGCTGATCACGCTGCCGATGCACAGCAAGAACCCGCTGACGATGCGCCGGACGGCGGCGGAACTCGTAAATATCATCGGTGACGCACGTGTCGATATCGTTCATGCCCGCAGCCGCGCGCCGGGCTGGGTCGGGTATATGGCGACGAAGCGCACGGGCGTTCCTTTCGTCACCACCTATCACGGGGCGTATAACGAGAATTTCCCGCTCAAGCGGTTCTATAATGCTGTAATGGCCAAGGGCCGTCCGACCATCGCGGTCTCAAACTTTATCGCTGAAATGATAGAGGAACGTCACGGTGTTGCGGATACCGATATCGTTACCATTCATCGCGGGGCGGATATCAATTCGTTTGATCCCGATCTGGTCAAGCCCGAACGCCTTGCGCAGCTGGTGCAAAAATGGGGGCTGTTGGACGAAACGCGGCCCGTGTTTTTGCTGCCGGGGCGTCTGACCCGATGGAAGGGGCAAGCGGTGTTCGTTGAAGCCTGTGCGATTTTGCGGGAGCGTCGGGGGGCTGATTTTCTGGGCATTATGGTGGGTGGCGCGCCGCCCGATTCCGATTTCCCGGATGAGTTGGAGGCGATGGCGCGGGAGAAAGGTTGCTCGGATTGTATCAAGATGGTCGGCTCTTGCCCGGATATGCCTGCCGCTTATATGCTGTCGGGCTGCGTGATTTCCGCCTCGACCGATCCTGAGGCATTCGGGCGGGTCGCGGTGGAAGGGCAAGCGATGGGCCGCCCTGTGATTGCCACCAATCACGGCGGCGCGCGCGAGACGGTGGATGATGGCATCACCGGTGCGCTGATCCCGCCCGATGACGCCAAATCGCTAGCCGATGCGATGGATGCTTTTCTGCATCTGGATGCCGAGACCTGTGCGCAGATCAGTCTCAAGGCCCGCGCCCGTGTTGCAGCCCATTTCTCAACACGGCGCATGACCGACGCGACTTTGGATGTTTATGAGCGGGTCTTGGGCAAAGCCTTTCCGGCGCGGGATTGATATCCACGGCGATTGTATGAG
>CALFAK010000062.1 GCA_937948985.1 uncultured Neomegalonema sp.
GTTCGGAACCCACAGCAGAACGAGGAGGAGGGCGGCGCGGATCAGCCATGTCTTTGCGCGCCGGAACATTTTCCCGTTTCCTGCTTAACGGTTCACCCACATGATGAAGGCGAAGAGGAAGATGGCGGTCCAGAAGAAGGAGGAGGCCCAGCGGATGCGCAGTTTCCTGTCTTCGGGGCTTTTCATTACTTGCGTCATGCGTGCGGTCATCGGCTCGCCCGCTTGCAGGACGGGCCGGACAAAGCGGCGCATGATGACGAATTGGTAGTAGGCGAGACGCAAAAGGGCGAGTGAGAGCGCACCTGCCAATGTCAGGAAGATCAGAGTAGACAGCATTTTCGTTGGTTTCCCCGTCGAGTATAAGTGCGGGAATAATCCCGCGCTTTTGAAGCTAGAACAGGAAGCCGGTGCTGTCGAGGTCGCTTGCCGCCAAGGTGTTCAGTGTGATGGTATTGCCGCCAAGATCGATCTCTCCAAGCGTTCCGATGTAGGTCAGGGTCAGATCGGATACGCAGGTTGCAACTGCCCCTCCCCTCTCAACGGGCAAGACCGGCCCTCTCCCCGAAGGCGCGGCCCCGCCGATCATCGCGGCAGCAAAAACTACAGCGGCATACTCGCACCGATGCGGAAGCGGTGGTCGCTGACATCGCCGAACAGACCATCATAGCCCAGCGTGGTTGTCACACGGCCCGCGCCGAACACAACCTCCGCACCGAATTCCAGCGGTGCTTTATCCGCGCCACGCGCCAGACCGGAGAAGCTGCCGACTGAATTGCCGCCCAATGGCGTGACCGTGATCGTCTGGGTCTGGTCTTGGAATTCATAACCGTAGAGGATCTTCGCGCGGAACACAGACCCTTTGCCTTCAACCAGCTTGCCCGCTTCAAGAAACGCGCCGAGGCCCGCACGGGTCGATTTCGCTTCCAGATCGCCGACCGAAACCGCCGTTGCCGCCCAGCCGTTCTCCGTATAGCCGTCGATTTCCGAACTCCAATGCGAGAAATTCGCGATCGGGCCGGCGCGCAGCACTTTATATTCCACCAACCGGACCCCGGCTTCGGCGGTAAAGCCCGTAACCGTCGCATCCTCGTCAGCGGAGTTGATAATCCGCGCGGCCCCGATCTGAGAAACACGATCCAGCCCGCCAAAATCAACCTTACCGTAAGTCCCTGTCGCACTGGCGAAAATCGGACCGGAGTTGATGCCCGCGAACACCGTCCCGAAATATCCCGAACCGTCATATTCGACAGCGCTCTTCTCACCTGGCGAAGTCACTTTCTGATAGCCAAGGCCGCCGCCGACAGCAAAGCCGCTGCCAAAAGTATAGCGCAGCCCGGCAACACCGCTGAAGAATCCGGCCTCCTGCTGCACGCCGCTGTTAGAATCGCTCAGCTTCACGCGCGATGCAACGCCACTCGCCCAAGGGGCCAGCCCCGGCGTCCATGTCTGTTCCGTCGAAAGTTGATCGCGGCCCGCATCCGAGATCCCGCGCGCGGCGGAAATCCCGACTTGAGCAATACCGCCCAATGCGGCGGGTGCACTGACCAGCGCGGTAATCTGATCGGCGGCCAGTTGGTGGCCGGTGGTTGTCAGATCGATGCCGTTCGAGAATAAAATTTCACTCGTCTGCGCGCCCACCGAATTACACGGATACAAGACATTGCTGGACTGGCAATCCACAGCCTGATCGAATTCAGCGCTCAGGCCGAAGAACTCCGGCTCCGCGATCACCCGGTCAAACAAAGCCCGCTGATCGACCAACACGATATTCCCGTCAATGGATTGCAGGTTTTGGGTCAGCCGCGCGTTGAATGTATCCGTCGCCGCCGTGCGAATCGTCGGGATCAATGTCGGGTCTGCGATTGCCGCATCAAGCTGAGGCCGTAACGCAACCTCATGCGCCGTCAGCGCGACTTGATCCGCTTCCAAGCGCCGTTCCCGTGCGGTTGCTGCTTGCGCGGTGGCGAGCGCCTCACTGTCCACCGCAACATTATCAGCGGTTGCAGCGATGTCTCGCAGCGCAGCCAGCAGTGCCGGTGTTGTGGCAGGATCCGCTTGCGCATCTGAGACCCGTTGATTCGCGGCTGCCGCATCTACCGCCGCTGTGGCTGCGATCGAGGCTGAGGCACTGGCAATCATTTCCGCATTATTGGCTACCGCCTCAGCATTCGCCGCCTCGGTTTCGCGCGCCACCAGCGCCGCATCCGCCTGTGCCACCAAACCCACATCGCCCGGCGTCTCGGGAATCGCACCGACATCCAGCGCATTCGTGACCACCACAAGCCCGGCCCCGGCATTGCTCAGCGCCGCCGCACCCGCAGCAATATTATCCGCCGCCGCCGTCGCCCTTGAAGTACGCAATCCTGAATTCGTCACGATTTCCGTGTTGTCGAGGTCCACTTCGCGCTGCAACGTGAGATCGATATCCGCCGTTTCGCGCAAATCCCGCACGCCGCCATTGATCAGAACCAGCGCTCCCCACGCGTTTGCCGCCCGATCCGGATCGTTCAACAAACCGGGTCGTGATGTCCCCGGCGTCACCCGCACATCATCGCCTTGACGATAGCGGATGCTGCCCGTCCGCGCGGTGCCGACGATGGATGAGAGCACATCCTGACTGCGATAGAATGTGGCGGCGTAGTTGAAGCCTGATTCCGGAGTCGGAATGCCGTCCAATGTTTGCGGCTGCGACGGGTTGAGAACCCCGAAGCCGAGCGCATCCGAGACCAGCTGCGAATAAGGCTGCCCCGCGCCTTCGCCCGTCACACTATTGGTATTGCGCAACCGCCCGTCGCCTTCAATTTCCTCGCCGGGTGCCAGGAAAACCGAATCTTGCGAGACATACTGCCCCGTATCCAATGTGCGGTCCCCGAAAACGATAAAGCTGTTCCAGCCATCCGCGATAGCAACGGTTGAAAGGGACGCGATGGCGGCCCCTGTAAGCAGACTTGAGCGAATAGAACGTAGCGACATCCGGTTCTCCATGATCTCGGACCACCCCTTTGGGGCGACACACTGTTTGGAGACTAAAAACGCTAAAAAGATTTCAGGCAGGTTAGGCCCGCGCGGATTATGTACAATTTTCGATATATTATCGGCAGGTCGGCCGCGCGCACAGGTCTTCACCCTCCCTCCGGTCTTGAAGGGAGCGCGTAAAATCGTTGATCTTCAGGCGCGTTAGGGTTCGGGCGGCGCGTGCAACGCATATAGCGCCAGTGCGTGGCAATCGCTGAGGATCATATCCACCGGATGCGTATGTTTTACCCGATGTCCGGGCGGTGTTCCCGGTCGCATGGCGCGCATGAATTTCCCGGTTTGTGCCCGGCCAACTTCACGCTTTGCCTCCCAACGCGCCAGCTTACGCGCCTGTTTCGGCAAATCTTCCAATGCGGCTTTCAAAGCGCTCAGGCGTCGCCCGACCTGTTCCACGCTGACCAAATCATCCGGAGACGGCTCAGATTGTGCAACAAAAACAGGATCATTCATCCCCGGTGACCAGATAAAAGGTTCCCGCCGCGCAAACCGCCGTCCCTTGTGCAGGGCAAAGGATTTTCGCGGATCGAACAGCGCAAAAGACGGCACTCTCTCCCCGGTTCCTCGTGGAATCGCAGCCATAAGCGGACGCGCCGCCCGTGCCATCGGCACCCGCGCTTCAATCCCCTCAACCTGTTTGACGATTACAACCAACCGCCGCGCCGCCGCCTCAGCGGCGCGCAAAACCCGCAGCACCAGCCTGTGCAAACGTCTCGGCAGCACATCAGCCACCCCACCGCGATCCAGCCCCGCCGTTACAAACAGCAAAGCCAGCATCCGCAGCAGCGCATCGCGGTTCCGGTCTATGGCAAGCGCCCAGTCCATAAGGCTCCTTAGTTAAACAATATAAGAACATAAGCAGATTTTATGACTGACTGTCAAGCGCCCGCACGATGCCGACACGGTGCCTTTTGATCACAATAAGTGCCAAAACCTTCAAACCGCGCCTCTTGCGCAAAGCTGTACGATGACTATTGTGCGCCGCAACGTAAACCGCGCCCTGCGGCGCGCACTCGAAAGAGGGTTCATATGAGCAATTCGTCCAACACCCCTGACATCATTTACACCAAAGTCGATGAAGCGCCCGAGCTGGCCAGCGCATCGCTTTTGCCGATCATCCAACGCTTCGCATCGGCGGCGGGCATTTCGGTGGGGACCAAGGACATCTCGCTCGCGGGCCGCATCATCGCGAAATTCCCCGAATCCCTCACCGGAGCACAACGCATCGATGATCACCTCGCTGAGCTGGGCGAGACTGTCAAAACCGCCAGCGCCAATGTCATCAAACTCCCCAACATCTCCGCTTCCGTGCCGCAGCTCACCGCCGCGATCAGGGAACTGCAAGATCAGGGCTACGCGATCCCCGATTATCCCGAAAACCCCGCGAGTGACGCCGAAAAAGAGACCCGCGCCCGCTATGACACGCTCAAAGGCTCTGCTGTGAACCCGGTTCTTCGCGAAGGCAACTCAGACCGCCGCGCCGCCGCCGCCGTGAAGAAATTCGCGCAAGACAACCCGCACCGCATGGGTGAGTGGACCGCTGACAGCAAAACCCGCGTCGCCTCGATGAACGGCAACGACTTCTTTTCCAACGAAGTGTCCGCCACGCTCGACAAAGCGGCAACCGCGAAAATCGTCCTCGAAACCGCATCCGGCGAGACCGTCCTGAAGGAAGGCGTCTCCTACCCCGCCGGAACCGTGGTCGATGCGACCTTCATGTCCGCCTCGGCCCTCAGCGCGTTCCTCGCCGATGAGATCGAAAAAACCAAAGCCGAAGGCACGCTCTTCTCGCTGCACATGAAGGCGACGATGATGAAGGTCTCGGACCCGATCATTTTCGGCCACGCCGTCAAAGCATGGCTCGCGCCCGTGTTCGACAAATTCGGCGACAAGCTGGATGCACTGGGGGTCAGCGGTAACGCGGGCCTCGGCACGCTGCTCGAAAAAGTGTCCGGCGAGCCTGAAATAATGGCCGCCATCGACGAAATCACCGCCGCCCGCCCGCCGATGTATATGGTTGACAGTGACAAGGGCATCACCAACCTGCATGTCCCCTCCGATGTCATCATCGACGCCTCGATGCCCGCGCTGATCCGTGCGGGCGGTAAAGGCTGGGGGCCGGACGGCAAGGAATCGGACACCAACTGCGTGATACCCGACAATTCCTACGCCCCCGTCTATGACGAGGCGGTCAAGTTCTTTAAGGCCAACGGCAAGCTCAACCCCGCCACCGCCGGAACGGTCCAAAACCTCGGTCTGATGGCGCAAAAAGCCGAAGAATACGGCTCGCACCCGACCACGTTCGAGATCCCGGAGGCCGGCACGGTTAAGATGATCCTCGATGACGGCACGGTTCTGCATCAGCACACCGTCGCAAAGGGTGACATCTGGCGCTCGGCCTCCGCGCGCAAAGCCCCTATCGAAGACTGGGTCAATCTCGCCATCGCCCGCCAGAAAGCCACAGGCTTCCGCTCGATCTTCTGGCTCGACGCGAACCGCGCCCACGATGCCGAGCTGATCGCTTATGTGAAGCCGATTTTGGAGGCTGCCGGCGTCGCCGATAAGTTCGAGATCATGGCCCCGCGCGAGGCAACCCGCGCCTCGCTTGAGACGATCACCAAGGGCGAAAACACCATCGCCATCACGGGCAACGTCCTGCGCGACTACCTCACCGACCTGTTCCCGATCCTGGAACTGGCGACCTCGGCGAAGATGCTCTCCATCGTCAAGCTGATGCAGGGCGGCGGCTTGTTCGAGACGGGCGCGGGCGGTTCCGCGCCGAAGCACGTTCAGCAGCTCCAGGCCGAAAACCACCTGCGCTGGGATTCGTTGGGCGAGTTCTGCGCCTTGGGCGAGAGCTTCAAGTTCCTCGCCGACGCTCAGAACAACGCTAAAGCCCGTGTACTGGGCGAGGCCGTCGAAACCGCCACCCAAGGCATCCTCGACAATGACCGCTCCCCGTCCCGCAAAGTCGGCGAGCCGGACAACCGCGACAGCCACTACTGGTTCGCCCGCTACTGGGCCGAAGCGCTGGCCGCACAGTCGGACGATGCCGGACTGGCCGCCGAATTCGCCACCCTCGCGGCGGCGCTGTCCGACAACGAGGCCGCCATCATCGCCGAACTCGCGGCGGCACAAGGCGGCGCGGCGGATACTGGCGGCTACTACCTCAATGACCCCGCCAAACTCGCCGCCGTCATGCGCCCCAGCGCAACGATGAACGCGATTATCGACGCGGGGGCATAGCCTCAGGCTTCAATCAGCCATGTGATGCCGCGGCTTGTCCGCGGTATCCATCTATCGACCCATCACCGGAACCGCCGCCACCCGCGCCCTGACCGCCGCAACACGCAATACCGCAGACTTCGAAGGGTTGGGCGTGGCACTGGCCGATCCCGTGGAGTGCAATGTGAAGCAAACCCCTCAGAAAATCGGCTTCATTGGTGCGGGGCGCATTGCGCATGGCCTTGCGGTCGCCCTGACCCGCGCCGGATATCCCGTCAGCGCAGTCGCCAGCCGCTCGACCGCTTCCGCGCAAGACTTCGCCGCCCATTTCACCGGATGCGCCGCCCTGACCCCGCAAGCCCTCGCTGATACCTGCGACTTCATCTTCCTGACCGTCCCCGACGATTCCATCGCCCCTGTCGCGCAATCGCTGACATGGCGTGCGGGTCAGTCGCTCGTGCATTGCTCCGGCGCAACCGAAGTCAGCGCGCTGGCCCCCGCCGCCGCTGCGGGCGCGATGACGGGCGGCTTCCACCCGCTGCAAAGTTTCTCGTTCAAGGTCACACCGGACGCCGCCAAATCCCCCCTCGCCGGATGCACCATCACCATCGAGGCCGGGCCGCCTCTGATCGACACGCTGATCCGGATGGTCACCGCTTTCGAGTGCCGACCCAACCGCCTGCCCCCCGGAAAACGCGCGCTTTATCATGCCAGCGCAGGCTACGCGGCGGGCTTCATCCACGGCCTGATGGCCGAAATCGCGACCGTCTGGAGCCAATGGGACGCCACTGAAGCCGACGTGCTGGCCGTCGCCCTGCCGATGATCCGCGCCACCGCCGACGCGATGGAGCGGGGCGGCATCGCGGCCACCATGCCCGGCCCGATCTCGCGCGGTGATCTGGGCTCGGTGACAGCCCATATCGAGGCGCTATCCGCCCTCTCCCCCGAAGCCCTCACCTTCTACCGCGCCCACGCCACCCGCAGCATCGCCCTCGCCCGCGCGGCAGACCGCATCGACGCCGCCACCGCCGCAAAACTCACGGCGATTGTGGATAGCTCAGATTAAGGTCGTTGGAAGTTTACCGGAAGGGGCCGTCATACCCTGCAACAGGTTCGGTGTCTTTTCGATCAACTTGAAAGTGTTGCGTGCAGCTGTTCAGAATACCGATCAAATGACGATACCATTTTTCCACATCGCCACGTTCAGGAGAGACCGGAATACGTCCGCCCGGCGTGGGGTATCGAAAAGTCGTCGCATAGGCGGTCAGCTCTGCGACCCCTGCAAAATCCGTCTTCACAGTGCAGGCATCGGGCAACGCATCAATCATCCGGTCGAGTTGGTGATTTCCGGTCTTCCGGCGCAACACGCCAAGATCGATATTCTCGGAAGTCAGAACCGCCATCAACAGATTTTCAGCTGCATAGAACAGCAACATCACTGAATTGCGGTCCGATGGTCCAAGTGTTTTGACACTCAGAAGATTATCCAGCGCAAGTTTCGCATGAGAGCCGATGACCCGCGCCTTAGACATCCAGCCGCACGCCTTCGCGCTGCACAGCATAACTGATTGTATTCACCGTATCTCGTGCGCTTGCAAATTCACTTTCGCGCGCCGTTAACAGATCGGCGGAAAGCCCCGACTTGCGTCGCAAATGATATACTGAAAGAGGGCCGTCTATGCCTTCAGGCGCATTATCAGGAATCACCGCGAGAATGTCCCAATCGCTTTCATCCGTGCTATCGCCCCTTGCGCGGCTGCCGAAAAGCCAGACCTCTGAAGCGTGCATTTCGGATTTGCACAGCTCAACCAATGCCGACAAGCGCGACTCTGCGGCGCAAAATGCGTTTCTGTTGCGGGGCGTGACCATGAATACAGCATAGCCTGTTCTGCGATGAATTTCATCCAATAAGGCGATTTCCCGCTGCGCCGAAATCGGGTTGCGAAATCCGCATAAAAAAGGGGCCCCGAAAGGCCCCTTTTCATCAGCTCTATCTGACCCTTAGGCTTTCTTGCGGCGGAAGAAGCCTGCGAAAGCCGCGAGAGCGATCAGGAGCAGTGGAGCAGGTTCCGGAACCTGGCCCGCGCCGCTGCTGCTGCCGCCTGAAGAAGAAGCGCCGCCCGACGAGGATGACGAGGAGGTCATTCCCGAAGACATGCCGCTCGAAGTCATGCCCGATGAGGTCATGCCGCTTGATGTCATGCCACCGCTCGAAGAGCTGGACGATGCGCCTGACGAGGAGCTGCTCGAAGCGTTACCGCCTCTTGAAGAGCTGGACGACGCGCCCGAAGAGGAGCTGCTCGAAGCGTTACCGCCGCTCGAAGAGCTGGACGATGCGCCCGAAGAGGAGCTGCTCGACCCTGTGTTGCCACCCGAAGAGCTGGACGACGCACCGCTTGAAGAGCTGCTCGACCCGGTGTTGCCACCCGAAGAGCTTGACGACGCACCGCTCGAAGAGCTGCTCGACCCGGTGTTGCCGCCTGAAGACGAGCTTGAGGAAGAGCTGCTCGAGGAGCTGCTGGAAGAAGAGCTGCTTGAAGAAGAGCTGCTCGACCCGGTGTTCCCACCGCTTGATGCGTTACCGCCGGAAGACGACGAGGAACTTGAGCTGCTGCTCGTGCCGTTGACATTCACGGCAACATCAACGTTCACATTGCCACCACTCGCGGTGCCTTTGTTGACGGTTTTGTTGTTCGTGATGCTGTTGCTCGTGTTGTTGGTGGTGTTATTAATCGTGTTACCCGCATTTTTGGTAACATTCTTCGTGTTATTGGTCGTGAAGTTGTTTGTGGTACGGTTGTCGTTATTCGTAACCGTCTTATCAATCGCATTGTTCGTGACATTTTTGGTGATGCGGTTGTCATTTTTGGTGACGGTCCGATCAATGTTTTTCGTAATGCGGTTGTCATTGTTCGTGACGGTCCGATCAATGTTTTTCGTAATACGGTTGTCATTGTTATTCGTGACGGTCCGGTCAATGTTGTTGGTTGTCCGGTTGTCGTTGTTTGTGACGGTCCGGTCGATGTTGTTGGTCGTCCGGTTATCGTTGTTTGTCACACGGTTATCATTGTTCGTCACGCGGTTGTCGTTGTTCACGACCGTGTTGTCGAACACGCGGTTATCAAATACGCGGTTGTCAATGATGTCGCCACCACCTGCTCCGGCATCAAGAATAATCGTCGAGCTGGAGCTGGACCCGCCACCAAAACCGCCAAAGCCGCTGAAGCCGAAGAAAGCAGGCTGTGCAGGAGCGATCACCGCTTGCTGAGGCGCTGCCGCAAAGACAGGAGCCGCCGCTTGCGAAGGCGTGATGTTGACGATGGTGTTAGAAGGCTGTGCTGCCGGGATATTCGGGCAAACAACCGTCTGGGGAGCCGTCTGAATGATCTGTGGAGCCGCTTGCTGAACGATTTCACGCTCAATCACTTGCGTCTGCACAACCGGTGCGGGCTGCGCAACGATGGTGTCGATGATGCGCTCTTCGCCAACCATTTCAATCGGGCCGAGGAACGGCTCAACATTTGTGAAGTCCGCAACGGCGGTCCCGCAATCGGAATGAACCGATCCGGTGATGTTCAGAGCGCCCGGATTGTAGGCTTCCGCAACAAAACTTTCCTGTGCCGTAATCGGACGCGTTTGGATAACGCCTTGCGTGCCCGTTTCAAACGACGAAGACGCGAAGCTGTCATTGTAACCATAGCTCGTCGCTGCGGCTGCGCCGATGTCGTATGTCTCAACAATCCCGGAATTGGACACGCCGTATGTGCCAAAATCGGACGATGCTTCGCTGTTCACAACGTACTGACCGCCAATTGCTGATGGCTCGTAGTTGGTTGTGCTGAAGCTGCTGCTTGCAGGGGCAGGGATCGTTGCGCGGTTTTGCGGCTCGATTGCAATCCGCGGTGCAGGTGTGACAGGGCCAACCGTGCCGCTGATCATCGGTTCAACAGGCTGCCCGCCGAAGTTTTGCATCGTGTCCACAGCGGGAAGCATTGGCTCCAGCGTGTATTCGTCTTCTGCGGACGCATCAATCAGCGGCAGCAGAGCGCGATCCAGCGGATCACTTTGCCGTGCGTGTGGCGCGGCTTTTGCGGCATAACGCAGTTTAAAGAGAGCATTGTCGCTCTCAGAGTTAATAGGCGCAGCAGATGCACCAAGCGTAGTCGCAAGAGTCGCCGCCGTAACGGCGACCCCGAGCGCTGTTCGCGATGTTGTCATTTTCCAATCAAACATGGTCGCCTCTTTATTCTTTATCGGATCGTTGTCAGTAGGTGGGAATGGCTTTGCAAAGTGTGGGCCATTAACTTCTAACAAACTTACTTGTGTGCTATAGTAGTGATCTTGTTATATTGTTTATTCAATACGTTTTTGTTATTTACAAGATACGTATATTTGATTTTTAGTTAATAGTATTGGTTTATTTTCTTAGTTAACTTCAAATTTTACATGCGGATTCAAACGGATCGTGACTGTACGGATGTTTACGGGTTTTCGGGCAGAATTTTTCTGTGAAATTGCAGCTGTGTATGTTTTTGAAGGTAAAGCGAGAATCGTTCCGTATTGTTCTCAATCGTGACACAATGCCCGCTACCTTGTATCAAGCGGTTATCAGTGCCGTATTGATGCGGTTTAAAAGTGAATGTTCAATTGTGGGAGCGTTTAAATGCGTGATTTGGGTCGGTCTCTTTGCAAGCGGGTGGCGGCGGCGCTCTGCCTGCTGTTGCTTATGGTCAGCGGCACGGTTGCGGCGCAGGATCGCTTGAATGGCACATATCTGGGTCTTGATGATGCTCAAGGGTTAAGCGTCCAGCTTCAGGACAACGGGCGCAGCGTCACAGGGCGGGTTTCCGCACCGGATGGCAGCGGGCAAGCGATTTCCGGCGATATCGAAGGCGGATCGGCATTTTCAAAGCTGATTTTCCGTGGACAGCACGGCATCGCCCGCTTCACGCCCAAGGGGCTTGGCCTGAGCATGATATGGAGTCCGACCGATCAGAACGGCAACCGCACTGGCGGAGCTGATGTGGTGTTCGCCTTTCGCCGGCAATCGCTAGAGCTGCCCGCACAGCCCGCCGGCTTTGTCCCCGCACCGCCCCCCGGCACGCGCCGCTTCGAGCCGGGTTCTTTTCTGCGCAGCTATGAGTTTTGGGAGCCGAACGCCGTTGCTGAAATCTATGACGTGATCGATGAGCAATACCGCGCGATCATTCGCCTGTTCCCGGCGGTTCAAACCGACCTGATCTGGAAATTGTGTCAAAGCACATCCGTTCCCAGCGAATTGGGTGAGGCGCTGCGCGGTGAGGGTGTTACCTGTGCCCAGGTGGACAACAAGATCAAAGCGTCACAAGCAACGGGTGGTTTCAACCGCTTTAAACGCCGCGTGCACACTGAAAAAGCGGACGCGCTGCTGGCGGTCGAATGCGCACGGGGTATCCACAATGCCCCCGTTTGCGTCGATGCCGCCCGCCGCACCCAACGCGCCGCAACGGCCTTGGAAACCGTCGCAACCGTGATCAAGGGTATTTGAGGCGTCTGTATATGGAGAGAGCGATCTCTCATATAAGTCATCCCCGCATATAAAAGTCATCCCCGCGCACGCGGGGATCTTATCGATTTGAGAAATCCCCGCGTGCGCGGGGATAACTATATGCACCTCAAACGTAGCTTTTCTGCTCACTCAGCGCTGATCCGGTCAGATCATTGATCCGTGTCTTGATACGGGCGCGCTCGTCATTGGTTTTATAGACGGCGCGGGCTTTCTCGACGAAGTCCGGCCCGAAGTCGCTGACCTTCTCCATATCGCGCAGGTCATCCTCGATCACCCAGAGCGCCTCGTTCACACCCTGAATCTCGTCCGTCATCGCGGTCAGCGCATCCGAAGCCGTGACCGCCTCATCCCGCCGCGCGGTCAGCAGGTCGTATTCCTTGCGCACATGCACCAGCTTTGCCTCATCGCTGATGCGCTCCAGTTTGATCTTCAAAATCGTTATCTTATCGATCAGCTCACCCACGGAAATCGGGGTCTCTACCAGCAGTCCACTCATCTTGAATCCTTACAAAATCGCGTTTTCAATATCCGCCCGTACCATTTCAAACGGGGCGGACCAGTCGCCGGGCGTGGTTTGCCGGATCAGGCGCATGTTCTTGTACCAATACGTGCCTTCTCCCGCCGTGCCCCAATACCAAAACGGCGGGCGCGGCAGCAGTACCCAAGTCGGCTTACCCACCGTAGCGGCCACATGGCCCAGCCCTGTGTCCACCGTCACAATCAAATCAAGCTGTTCCACCAACGCGGCGGCATCGGCGAAATCCTTGTCGGTCGCTGCGGTGTTGAGGATCAACCCTTCGGCCCCCAGCTCCGCAATATCCGCCTCCCGCTCGCCTTTGCACATCCCGAACAGCTGCACGCCGGGGATTTCCGCCAGTTGCAGGAACCGCCACAACTCCGTCGCCTTGCGTTTGGCCTGCACAAAAGTCGGACTGCCCGCCCAGCAAATGCCGATCTTGAAGAAATCTTTGTAGGGGGCGGTCAACCGCTTCGCCCGTTGCCGCGCTTCATCAGGGATATGCAGCGTCGGTGGGGCAGGGCAGTTATCAGGCCGCAACCCGTATATTTTCATCAGGTCCATCGCCGGAATATACGCGTCTTCAACCCCCTCTTCGGGCGGCGAGTCCTTCGGGAATACCTTATCCACATACGGCACATCCTCGAACAACCGCATCGTCGGCCCGCGCGAAGTGATCCAGATTTCCTCGAACTTCTCACGCAGGGCGGGGAAAAAACGGCTGATAAGCACCATATCGCCAAGCCCCTGCTCGGCCATCACCAATATACGCTTCCCGCTTGTCGTCCCGTCCCAGCGCGGTGATTTCCGCTTCGGCTCGCTGTTCGGAGAGAATAAAAACCGCGACTGATAATCGATCAGCGCCTTATCATACTCACCCATCATAAAATGCGAGGTCGCCCGCAGGATTCGCAACTCCCCATCTTTGGGCTTGTCCCGCACAGCCTGATTGAACGCTTTCATCGACGCCCGCCAGCGCCCCATTCCCTGAAGGTCACGCGCGACCGTTGCCGCCGGCCCGGTCTCAATCCCGATCTGATTGACCAGCGCCATCTCCCGCGCCTCGCGATAACTGCCTTCCTCGCGCAAAGCATTGCCGAGATTGGCCACCGTGGTCGCGCTTTTCGGATCGTGATGCAGCGCGCGTTTGTGACAGATGATCGACGCTTCGAGCTTGCCCAATGAACGCAACGCCGCGCCAAGGTTGGTCCAAACCAGCGGATTATCCGGCTTAACGGTCAAAAGCGCCCGATAGGCGGCGGCGGCCTCTTCAAACTTGCCTTCCTGATGCAGTTTAACTGCATCCTGAAAGCTCACGGTATGCGAGGGCGGGTTCGTAGTTTTACTCATGACACCAACTGCTCTGCTTGTGGTTAAATCAGCTTTAACAGTGAATTGGATGACAGCGTAAGGGTTTTGGGCGCAATGCGTGCGTAAAAACGCCTTCGGGTTGTTTTCCAATGAGGCACCGCTGTCAATAAATCGCCCAAAACACAGGTATCACGGTAGATATCGTAATTACCGGAGGCATCATGCGAACAGCTTTCTTTTCCGTCCTCGCCGCCGCAGCACTGCTCACCGCTGCACCTGGCGCCCATAATACCGCGCATGCGCATGGTACGAATACCGCCGATTTGGCCGCGCGGGTCAGTCCGGCGGTCGTCAACATCTTCACCGAGCAAGCCTCGAATGTCAGCGCACAATTGGACAGCTTGCCGGAAGGTCATCCCTTGCGACAGTTCTTTGACAGATTCGGCGGCGGTGCGGGTCGCTTTGGCCGGAACGCCGAGCCACAGCGTTCGCTCGGCTCAGGCTTTATCTTTGACCCGCAAGGTTTCGTGATCACCAATCACCACGTCGTCGATAACGCCCAATCTATCAAAATCCGCCTTAATGATGAGCGCGAGTTCGACGCCCGCGTGATCGGATCGGATGAGGCAACCGATGTCGCCTTGCTGAAAATCGAAAGTGACGGTGCATTGCCTTACGTCAGCTTCGGCGATTCCTCCCGCCTGCGCGTGGGTGAGGATGTTGTCGCCGTCGGCAACCCGTTCGGTCTGGGCGGCACGGTTACGCGCGGCATCGTCTCTGCGAAGGGCCGTAATATCGGTGTTGGTGGTCCTTATGTTGATTACATCCAGACCGATGCGGCGATTAACCAGGGCAATTCCGGCGGTCCGCTTTTTGACACAGCGGGGCAGGTGATCGGTGTGAACACAGCGATTTTCTCCCCCACAGGCGGCTCGGTCGGTGTCGGCTTCGCGGTGCCGTCCAACATCGTCTCGCGCATCGTCAATGATCTCAGGGATGACGGGAATGTTGAGCGCGGCTGGATCGGCGTTGCAATCCAACCTGTGACCGACGCCATCGCCAGCGCGTTGGGCATGGCCGAAACACGGGGCGCATTGATCGCCTCAGTCGCGCCGGACGGCCCGTCCAACAATGTATTGCGCCCCGGCGATGTGTTGATCAGTTTCGATAATCAGTCCGTAAACAAAAGCCGCGACTTGCCCCGTTACGTCGGGCGGACCAAGCCCGGCGCCTCGATCCCGGCAACCATTCTGCGGGACCGTGTGCCGCAATCGATCTTCCTGCGCATCGGCACGCTGCCCGGTGAGGTGGTTAACAGCGCCGCCCAACCAACCGTCATCGCACCTGTGCCTGAGCAATCGGGAATGCTGGGTGCTGAGCTTGCGGCCATCAACCCCGATGAAAACGCCCGTTATGGCCTTGAGGCTAACGAAACAGGCGCGCTTGTCGTCGG
>CALFAK010000063.1 GCA_937948985.1 uncultured Neomegalonema sp.
CATACCCCGCGACGGCGGGGTATCCATTCTTCCATATTCTCTGGCGCCCGCAGTGACTTGAATGACGAGGACAAGGCTTGTGGACCGGTGGATTCCGCGCCTTCGCGCGGAATGACAACATGATTTTCGGTATGCGGGTTAGATGTGAGAATCCGGTAGCATCGGAGTGCGGGGGCGGGGAAAGATTATAAGGTCAGTGAGGCGGTTATCAGGTTCAGTCAAAAAATCGGTTCAATGCTTCTGCTGTGGCCGACGGATTTTCCTCAGGGATGAAATGCCCCGACTCAATTGGCGCGCCCCGCACATCGGTTGCCCAATCATGCCACACGTCCAGCGGTGTGCTGGCATTCGCCGCAATGCCTGTCGCGCCCCAGAGCACCAGCGTCGGTGCGGTGATTTTGCGTCCCGCCGCGCGGTCGGCCAGATCATGCTCAACATCAATGGATGCGCCCGCGCGATAATCATCGCACATCGCCTTGAGAATGCTGTGGTCACTGAAATTACGCCTGTATTCAGCAAGCGCGTCGGCGGCAAAGCAGTCGAGCGATTGCGTGCGTGTCCAGCTTGAAAGTGTGGTTTCCAGAAAATGCGCGGGTGCGGCGGTGATCATCGTTTCCGGGAAAGGGTAGGGCTGCGCAAGAAATGCCCAGTGATAGATTTTCAAGGCAAAGGCCCGATCCATCTTTGCCCAATACTCCGAGGTTGGCAAAATATCGAGGATCGCAAGGCGATGCACATTTTCAGGGTGGTCCAGGGCCAAGCGATACGCGACACGCCCGCCCCTGTCATGTCCGGCGAGGTCGAATCGCTCATGCCCCAGCGCGCGCATCATTTCGATCATCTGCACGGCCATCTGCCGTTTTGAGGCCGAATCAACCGAAACGGGAGTATCGCTGAGGCCGTATCCGGGCAAATCCGGTATGATCAGCGTATGCTGCGCCGCCAGCGCGACCGCGACCGGATCCCACATCATGCCCGTCTGGGGAAATCCGTGAAGCAGCAGAAGGGCAGGGCCATTGCCAACTGTTCTCACAGAAAGACCCCCGCCGGATGTCTCAATCCGCCGGGGGTCAATATCGTTCAGAACTCTCATCTGACAGGCTTAGCCCGCTTCGCGCACATCAAGGCCCAATTCACGTACCTTGCGGTAGAGTGTTGAGCGTCCAATCCCCAAACGGCGGGCGATTTCGGACATGTGGTTCGAGTATTTGTGGATCGCGAGGTGGATCATTTCCGCTTCAACCTCGGCAAGCGTGCGCAAGTGGCCATCCGCATCAAAAGCACTCACGCCACTGCCGCCCGCACCGCTGTGCAGCCCCTCGCCATCCATGCCGCCGGAGGACATCGCTTGCTCGTCCTGTGCGCCGATGCCCACAATCTGCGGGAAGTCATGCAGTGTGAGCAGGTCACGATCAGACAGCACAACCGCGCGATAGACCGCGTTTTCCAGCTGTCGCACATTACCGGGCCAGCGGTATTCCGTCAGCATATCCCGTGCCGAGGCTTCGATCCCGCGCACAGGCTTGCCTTCTTCCGCCGCGACTTTGCGTACGAAATAATCGATCAACTCAGGAATGTCGTCTTTGCGGTCCCGCAGCGGCGGCAGGTTCAACGGGAAGACGTTCAAGCGGTAATACAAGTCTTCGCGGAACGTGCCTTCGCTGACCAGCTGTTGCAGGTTTTTGTTCGTTGCGGAGATCAGGCGGATATCGACTTTGACAGGCTTGGCACTGCCGACCGGATCAACCTCTCCTTCCTGAATCGCACGCAACAGCTTTACCTGCACGTTCAGGGGCAGTTCGCCAACCTCATCAAGGAACAGCGTGCCGCCGTCAGCCTCCTGAAATTTGCCGATTTTCTTCGCGGTCGCGCCCGTGAACGAGCCTTTCTCGTGACCGAAAAGAATCGATTCGACCAGATTTTCTGGGATCGCGCCGCAGTTGACCGCCACAAACGGACGGCCTGAGCGGTCAGACGCGCCTTGGATTGCGCGGGCCATCACTTCTTTACCGACGCCTGACTCGCCTTCGATCAGGATCGGGATGTTCGACTGCGCCGCGCGCTCTGCCAGCATGATCGACTGGCGCATCACCAGACTTTTCGCAATCAGATCGCTGAACAGCAAGCGGTTGTCAGATTTGCGCGAGAGTTTTGACAGCTCACCCGCGAGGACGTTGATTTTCAACGCATTCTGGATCGAGACCTGCAGGCGCTCAGGGCTGGCGGGTTTGACGATGAAATCATTCGCGCCCGCTTGCATCGCTTGCACAACGGTTGTCACCGAGCCGTTCGCGGTCAGCACAACAATCGGCAATCCCGGCATTTCCGGGCGAATCTCTTCAAGCACATTCATACCGCTGACGCCGGGCATCACCAGATCGAGAAGCAACAGATCAACCGAGCCGCCTTTGGTGCCGCGCAGTGTTTCGAGAGCCTGACGGCCATCCGATGCGGTCAGTGTCCGGTATCCTTGCGATCCGACGACGGACTCCAAAAGGCGACGTTGCGCCGGGTCATCATCCACGATCAAAATTGTCTGTGCCATTGCTCGCCTGCTCTCATAGTTTCGTTATGCAACATATTTCATTAATGTGGAAAGTCGCACAATCGGGTTTCTTGTTTGATTACGTCACGTTATCAGCAGTATTTTCAAAGTCGTACACATTAAGTAAGTTATACCCCTCAGAAGCCTTAATTCTTGCACTGATGTGAGGCATTTCGCAACACATAATGTCAAAACGACACAGCACTGAAAAGGTTAACAAATCGTTAGCGACGCCAAAATGGCATCAAGAAAAGCAAAATTTCCGAACACTGTACCACAAGGCGACAGGTGCGGCGTTGATTCGCGTACTGTGCTATGAATGCTACGCCGTCATAAAAACCCAATTCATTGTCGGCGGGAGAGCATTGAAATGTTTGCACTGCATTCTGAAACGTGACAATCATGTGGCACAGGCGCGTCGCGGCGAAGTATCGCCTCTAGCGTATAAATTGAACCACACGTGGTGTAACACTACAGTTTTACGGAGAGAGGGATGAAAACATTATCCCGCATAATGGCCGTCACTGCGCTTGTCAGCGTAGCCGGCTGCGGAAAACTACCTGGAGCCAGCCTTGGCGGGACATTCCTTACGGGGCCGTTCCTCGGCCTTAACATCCCAAGCGAAGGTCTTGATTTCCCGGCTCAGACATATAGTGCAGCCCTCGGGCGCGAGTATCAAACGCTTGCCCGTATTGCTGCTACAGAAGATGTGAACTGGATCGACGCTTCGGCTTACATGCGTAAAGGCATGTCGGCGCTTCGCGGTGAGCAGGTTCAGCCTTGGGCGCCATCGGTTCTCGGCCTTTCGGGCGAAATCGATTCTGTGTTCCAACGCGTCATCTCAACCGTCAACGCGAACGCAAGCCGCAACCCTGTCGCCTGTGCCCGTGTTGTCGCACTTTATGACAATTATGCTGAAGAGCTTTCGGAAGGCGCACACTCCTGCACCGATCCGGCAACTGTTCTTGCAGAACTGAATGACGCGCTTGGAGCATGTGGCTTCGCGGTTGCTCCGCCACCACCACCACCACCACCTCCACCCGCGCCAATTCCGGCTCCGCTGCCTGCGCCGATTCCGGCTCCGCTGCCTGAGCCTATTCCATATACGCCACCAGCTCCTGTGGTTGAAGCAGAGCCATACAACGCATGTTCGGCTGCCACGGTTCCTGCGAACTGTACATGTGACGGCTCTACGGGCAATGCGATCCTCACCTGTGAGCGCATCGTTGATCGTCCTGTGGAAGTGATCAAAGAAGTTGAAGTCGTACGCACGGTTGAAGTGCCTGCACCAGTCGTGGCTCCGCCACCCTACGTGCCTGCACCGCCTCCAGCAGCGCCGCCTGCAGCGCCACTTCCACCTGCCAACTACACGATCTACTTCGGCTATGATCGCTATGATCTGACCGCAGAAGCCCGTCAGGTGATTGATGAAGCTGTTGCAGCGTTCCGCGCTTATGCGGCACCGTTCATGGACATCATCGGCCACACCGATACGCGTGGCTCGAAGTCCTACAACACCCGCCTTGCACAGCGTCGTGCGGATGCGGTTGCCGGTGCGGTTGCATCGCGCGGTGTGGATCGTTCGGCACTTCGTGTATCGGCAAGCAGCGAGCTTGACCCTGCAGTGACCACCGGTGACGGTGTTCGCGAGGCGCTCAACCGCCGTGTGACGATCTCGATCGTTCAGTAAGATACTGAGCCTGACAATTTTAAGCCGTCCCGATTGATTTCGGGGCGGCTTTTTCTTTTCCAAACCATTTGCCTCTCAAAATTGACACAGCGCGCGCCTAAATGTTCAGCAGTCACAATGAGTGGAGACATCCCATGCGTATTTCAAAATCGGCCATGCTCGCCGCCGCCCTGTTGGCGACCACCACTGCCCCGGCCCTTGCGGAGCAACAGCGTGTAACGCCCGTTCAGGCCGAAACCGACACCCTGAAGGAGTTGGAACGCAAAGCGGATGAACTAAGTGACGTTGCGCGTGAGACGATTGAAGACTTTATTAAGATAATCGGGCCGATGATTGAACGGTTCTCTGTCATGATAAATGACCTGCCCGCCTATCACGCCCCTGAAATCTTACCGAACGGCGACATCATAATGCGCCGCAAACACGATAATGATCTGCCTGACCTGCCCGGACAACGCCCGTCAAAGAAAGCTGATGACGCGACCGAGACCTGACGAAAGCATATTATCCAGAAGGATGCCCGATACGATGACCTTGCCCTCCACCGACGCTGAACTCGGCGATTTGCCGATTTGGGATCTCAACGATCTTTATCCCGGCCCCGATTCCCCCGAACTCGCCGCCGCGTTCGACCGCGCGGATGCGTTGGCCGCTGAACTCGCCGCGTTTGAGGGTAAGCTGGGGGGCTTGTCCGGCGATGCGATGGCCGGGGCAATGGATGTTTATGAGAGCTTTTCGGAGGTGCTGGGCCGCATCATGTCTTACGCGGGCCTGCGCTATTATTCCGATACCAGCGATGCGATTGCGGGCAAGTTCCTCGGTGATTGCCAGGCGCGCATCACCGACACTGCCGCGAAAACGGTGTTCTTCACACTGGAGATCAACCGGATTGAGGAAGCCGCGCTGGCCGCCAAATTCGATGAGAGCGCCGCGCTGATGCGCTTTAAACCGTGGTTCGACCGCTTGCGCGCGATGCAGCCTTATCAGCTGTCCGATGAGTTGGAGAAATACCTGCACGATCAAAGTGTTGTCGGTTCCTCTGCATGGGTGCGCCTGTATGATGAAGCGCTGGCGGCGCTGCGTTTCGATGTGGATGGCGAGGAGTTGCCCATCGAGGCCGCGCTGAACCTGATGTCGGATACGGACCGGACCAAACGCGAAGCCGCCGCGCACGCGCTGGCCGCCAAGTTCAAAGATAATCTGCCGCTGTTTGCCCGCGTTACCAACACGCTGGCCAAGGAAAAAGAGATCGACGACCGCTGGCGCAATCTGCCCACCGCAGAGGCGGGCCGTCACCTCGCCAACCATGTCGAGCCGGAAGTGGTGGACGCGCTGCAAGCCGCTGTCACCGCCTCTTACCCGCGCCTTTCGCATCGTTATTATGCGCTGAAGGCGAAGTGGTTGGGTCTTGAAAAGCTGGAATACTGGGATCGCAATGCGCCCCTGCCGGAGAAAGACGATCGCAAGATTCCGTGGTCGGAGGCGCGTGACACTGTGCTCGACGCCTATGGTGGTTTCGCACCGGAAATGGCTGATCTGGCGAAGAAATTCTTCGATAACGCGTGGATTGACGCCCCTGTGCGCCCCGGCAAGGCATCGGGCGCGTTTGCACACCCTACCGTTGTTTCCGCGCACCCCTATGTGCTGGTCAACTATCTGGGCAAAACCCGCGATGTGATGACCCTCGCGCATGAGCTGGGCCACGGGGTTCACCAATTGCTCGCGGCTGAGCAGGGCGAGTTGCTGTCCTCCACGCCGTTGACATTGGCTGAAACCGCCAGCGTGTTCGGTGAAATGCTGACCTTTCAGTCGCTGCTGGCCCAGGAAAGCGATCCGGGCCGCCGTAAAGCCCTGCTCGCGGGCAAGGTTGAGGATATGCTCAACACGGTGGTCCGCCAGATCGCCTTTTACGATTTCGAGCGCCGCGTCCATGCGGAACGTCGTGCCGGTGAGTTGACCTCGGAGCGCATTGGCGAAATCTGGATGGAAGTCGCGGGCGAGAGCCTTGGCCCTGCGGTGAACCTTGCGGACGGGTATGAGACCTATTGGACCTACGTATCGCACTTCATCCACGCGCCGTTCTATGTTTACGCCTACGCGTTTGGCGATGGCCTCGTGAATGCGCTTTACGCCCGTTATCAGGACGGCGCGGAAGGCTTCCAGAAGCGCTATTTCGACATGCTGCGCGCGGGTGGGGCGAAGCATCACAGCGAATTGCTGGCCCCCTTCGGCCTCGATGCCGCTGATCCCGCGTTCTGGGATCAGGGACTGTCCGTCATCTCCGGTATGATCGACGAATTGGAAGCGATGGGGTAAGCTGCGATATGGGAACCGAACCCGACCGCAAAACCGATGAAGCAAAACAGCGCCTTGCCGAGGCGCTGCGGCAAAACCTGCGTCGGCGTAAGGACCAATCGCGGGAGAAAAAAGCGCAAGATGATGCGCAATCGGGGCCGGAACAGTGAAAACGGGCCGCCTCAATTACGTTGAGACCAACGCGGCGGCGATCACCGCGTTGGCGGCAGTCAAAAAGCATGTCACCTCAATCGATAAGAAGTTTCAGGCGCTGATTGAGCTGCGCATCTCTCAGATCAATGGCTGCGCGTATTGTGTTGACCTGCACACACGGCAAGCCCGCGCCGCCGGGGAAACGCAACAGCGTTTGGATTGTCTGGTCGTTTGGGAGGAGTGCCCGTTCTTTGACTCCCGCGAGCGCGCGGCGTTGGCATGGGCCGAAGCGGTGACGCATGTGTCTGAAACAAACGCCCCCGATGCGCTCTATGACGCGTTGGCGGCGCATTTTTCAGAAGCGGAAATCGTCGATCTGACGCTGATCATCTCTTTGATGAACGCCTGGAACCGCCTTGCCGTCAGCTTTCGTCATTTGCCGGAGCCGCGCGGGTAAGACGCGGCATGAAAACGTTGCGTATCTTCAGGCAAACCCTCTTGACTGATGTTAACACAAAGCCTAGAGAAACCGCCTTGCCGGCGACATGGCGGAGTGGTTACGCAGCGGATTGCAAATCCGTGTACCCCGGTTCGATTCCGGGTGTCGCCTCCAAGATTTTCCTCACAGATTTTGCAGCTTATCCCACAATGCCGTTGGCACCTGCACGGGATCGAGCGTCTTCGGGGCGGAGCCGGGCAGGCGTGCGCCGGGTTGGCTGGTGACGCTGTCCTCCAGTGTTTTCAGGCGTGTGTAGAAAGCCTCGCCCGCAAAGCTGTCCGGGTCGATCAGGATATAGGTTTGGCCCAGGTTATGGGGGCGGCCTTGCGGCGCTTTGAGGGGCTGCAGCTCGGCTGACAACGTGGAATCGGTCAGGCACGCGGCCAGAACCTCGACCATCAAGCCGATACCCCAGCCTTTATAGCCGCCGGAACTGGCCATTGAGCCTTCGGTGACATCATTGGGGTTTGTGCTGGGGTTGCCGTCTTTGTCGATCACCCAGCCGAGTGGAATGTCTTCTCCCGCCGCGATGGCTTGGGTGACGCGGCCAAGGGCGATGGCTGTTGTGGATTGGTCAAACTGCATCGCCACGCCGCCTCGGCCGTCGGGCACGGCGAAAGCGAAGGGGTTGGTGCCCAGAACGCGCTTTGTCGCGCCGGGAGGGGCCACGCAGGCGGAGGCGTTGGTCAGACCCAGCGCGATCAGGCCGGCTTGGGCGATCTGCTCGGTAAAGTATCCCAGCGCTGTACATGTGTGGGCATGGGCAACGGCGAACGTGGTCGTTCCCGTCTCCCGCGCCGCATCCAATGCCGTAGACAAACCGCGTGCGAAGGCGGGTTGGGCAAAGCCGAATTGCGCATCGACCAGCACTGTTGATGGTTTCGGGCGGCTTACAACCGGCTCAACATCCCCCTTAACGCGCCCGGATGCGAGTTGTTGGCAGTAGCTTTCGAGATAGTAGAGGCCACAGACCACATTGCCCGTCCGCTCGGCACGGGTGATGGCGTCGGCAACCAGATCAGCGACCCAATCAGCCGCGCCGTGGCGGATGAGTTGGCTGCGCGAGAAATCGTTGATTTGAGCGAGGCTTAGAGGTGTTGTCGACATGAGCGTGCGGCTTTCAATAGTGAAGAAGGGCGCGTTCGCTCATATACGAGTCAGAGTGATTCAGGTAGGTTTTGTTACTTTTATTCCGCCGCCACCGCCGCATAGGCGCGCTGTCCGGAAGGCGTGAGCAGTGCGTTTGTCGCGGCAGCACCCGCAACGATAGCGATCAGCGCGATCATTGGAGCGAAGGCCAGTGTGGACACGCCTGTCAGGCCCGCGCCGATGGTGCACCCGCCCGCCAAGACGCCGCCGGAGCCCATGAGCGCACCACCCGCGAAGTAACGCAGGGTTTGCTGCGGGTCTTCAAAACTTTCCAACCGCAATTCACGGTGCAGCGCCGCCGAGAGGAACGCGCCAATGACCGTTCCGCCGAGCAGGCCGGCACCAAAGCTGGCGTCGATGGCGGTGCTGGCCAAGGTAAAGAACAGGGCGTCGGATGCGCCGGAGGTGAAGGCAAGGCTTTCGGCGGCGCGGGGGTCAAACTCATCGACAAGCAGTGCGCCCGTCGCGAACCAGCCTGTGACGATCAGCAGTCCGACGAGTATGCCCGCGATTGCCAGCCCCGGACGCACGCGGCTGCGCCATGCGATGATGCCGAGCAACGCGATCAGCACTGTGGCGGCGATCGGGGGGAGTTGGGCCATCATTTCGGTGCTTGTGGCATCGGTGAAGGCGACGCGGGGAGCGGCGAACACGCCGCGCAGCGTGGCATAGGCGAAGATCGCGAAGACCATCAGAACGGTCACAGCGCGCAGATTGCCTTGCGCAGACAGTACGGTCAGGCGGGAGGCGCAGCCGCGTGTCAGCACCATGCCGGCGCCGAACATCATTCCGCCCAGCACCAGCGCGCCCAAGGGCATGGTTTCGCTGATGAAACGGGTGGCTTCGAGATCAATCATGCCGAGATAGCCGAGCGTTTGAGTGCCGATGATCGCCATGATCATCGCCAAAGCGAAGCTGCCCGCCATCGGGGAGAGGGTGGAACGTGTGGAGGATATGACCGCGCTGCGAAGGCAGAACCGTGATTTTTGAGCGATAAAACCGAATGCAAGGCCGATCAACAGCCCCGCAAATGGCAGGAGCGTCGCGACGTCCACATCCTCAAAAGCTTCAAACCCTGTAGTCATAACATTCTCCCCGAAAGTGACGGGATCAATATAATTATCACATTCAAAATGTCAAATATCATATATTACATATAAATTTGTGAAAATAAGAAATTTGGCTCATCCGATGCTTTCGTGTAGCGCTTATAAAGCACAGGGAGGCGCATGGTATGATCGCGATTGGTGATAGTGACAGCCTGCCCGTGTGGCGGCGGCCCGAAGCCTTGTTGATTGTTATGACAGTGGCGATGGCGCTCACGTTCAACGTATGGATGGCGTTGCTGAACAATTTTGCGGTTGAGGCGGCGCAATTTGACGGGTCCGATATCGGCTGGATGCAGACGATTCGGGAGATCCCGGGATTTTTGGCATTCGGGGCGGTCTATGCGCTGTTGTTCATGCGCGAACAGACGCTGGCTTATGTCTCTTTGCTGCTGTTGGCGATCGGGGCGGCGTTGACAGGGTTTTTGCCGAGCTTTTGGGGGCTGGCCCTGACAACGATGGTAAGCTCAATCGGGTATCATTATTTTGAGACGGTGAATCAGTCTTTGCAACTGCAATGGCTGTCAAAAACCCGCGCCCCGCAAATGTTGGGGAATCTGCGTGCTATTGGTGCCGGGGTGGCGTTCATTGTGTTTGCGGTGTTGCTGTATTGGGGCTTTGCCGAGCAGGGCAGTGGCGCTGAAGTGGCATTGGATTACCGCTGGCCCTATCTGATTTCGGGATTGCTGGCCGTGGCCTTGATCGTTGCGGCGATGTTTTTGTATCCGCGTTTTGAGTCTCCGCATGTACAGCGTCGCGAACTGGTGCTGCGGTCGCGCTATTGGTTGTATTATGCGTTAGTATTCATGAGTGGAGCGCGGCGGCAGATATTTCTTGTCTTTGCAACGTTTATGCTGGTGGAGAAATTCGGCTATGCTTTGCATCATATGGCGGCATTGTTATTGTTAAATCAGTTTGTTACAATGTTGGTTGCGCCTTTTGTCGGCCAATTGATTATCCGTTTTGGAGAGCGTAACGCTTTGACGCTTGAATATGCGGGTTTAACATTTGTGTTTTTAGGCTACGCGTTGATTTACTACGTTGATGTTAACCCTTTGTGGGCCGCTTTTTTATATATTGCGGATCATATTTTCTTTTCGATGTCTTTTGCGGTGAAGACTTACTTTCAGAAGATTGCAGATCCTTCCGATCACGCGCCAACGGCGGCGGTGGCGTTCACAATTAACCATATCGCAGCGGTTTTTCTTCCCGCAGGACTGGGTTATCTTTATCTCGTCGCCCCGTCCGGCGTGTTTGTTTTGGGCGCGACTATGGCTGTTGTCTCGCTGATCTTGGCGCGTATGATCCCCCGCCATCCCGATGATGGTATGGAGACAGTTTTCGCCCGCCCCGCCCCGCAAACAGCGGCGGCGGAATAGGGGCATCGCAAGACGGCAATGCAAGGGAATAAAACCCTGGCCGGAGGCTATGTGTCCTTTACGTTTGTAGTGAATTCATGGAATTTTCAGGATTTTTTCAGCGTACGCTTGACATTTGTTCCTGTATAGTTCTTATTGATGTGGAATTGGCTACGAAGAAGGACATATTTAGCACTGCATGGATTGGACACTGGGCATAGATCGTCAGCGCGATGCGTTGGTTCGGATGGTCGCCGCGTTGCTCGTTATGGCGGGCGATGGCGGTGTCTTGCCGAGGCATGTGCGGACGGGGATTTGGCGGGTTTTGCGACCTGCGGAAGCCGCGTTCAGGCGGTTGGTCGTTGTGGTGAAGGTGGTTTTCAAGATTGAGGCGGGTGTGGCTGTGCGGCGTGGGCCTGTGCCCGCGATTCCGCGCGTTTCGGGCGATGCTGCTGCGCGGGTTCCGGCATTTGCGCTGTTCGATGCGCGCAAATCTTTCAAGGCGCGTTCGTCTGTGAAGGGACGAAAGCCTGTGCCGCGCATCCGGTTTTTTGACGAGGTGCAGGTGTTTGAGCCTGTCGTCGTGATCTCGCCCGATGATGCGGTGAGTGCGGCGCATTTGATGCGGCGCTTAAAGGCTTTGCATTTGGCGCTGGGCGATGTGCCGAAACAGGCGCGGCGGTTGGCGCGATGGGAGGCGAAGCGTCAGGCTGTCAGGGCTGAAACGGGTCGCTATATCGCGCCGATGCGGCCCGGAAAACCGCCCGGTAACAGAGATCGCGGGCGGCATCCGGTGGATTTTGTTCTCAAGGATTGCCACGAGATGGCGCTCTATGCGCTGCACGATCCGCCGGATATGGGCGGCAAATCAACTTCGACATGACCGCCGGACGGGTTCCGGCGGGCCTGTTGTTGCGCCCATTTGTTGGTGGCGATGGCCTGCGGATGTATGGGGCGATTGCCGGTGGTATCGCAATCAGACCTTGACGCTGCGGCGTTGAAACGCCAAATGCGTGGCAGACTTACTTACAAGAGAGACGCCCCGATGCCCAAGATTACCTATATCGAGTTCAACGGTACTGAACACAGCGCCGATGTGCCCGTTGG
>CALFAK010000064.1 GCA_937948985.1 uncultured Neomegalonema sp.
ATGCGCCTCAATCAGGGAACGGGCGATAGCCAACCCTAAACCCGTACCCTGATGGGCCCGCGCGGTCTGAGCTTCGCTGCGCTCATAGGGATTAAACAGGCGCGGGATTTCTTCTGGCGCGATACCTATGCCTTCATCGCGGATGGTCAGGACGGCATTTTCATCAATGATGCATAGCCGCAGTTCGACCGGGTCGCCAGGGCTGCTGTACTTCGCGGCGTTGCTGACGATGTTGATCAGGGTTTGCTTCAGGAGGCGCTCGTCACCGCGCACCAGGATTCGGGCGCTGTCGGGGGTGAGGTAAATCTCATATATTTCGCGCTGGAAAGCACTGCGAACGACCATGAGGGTTTCATCCAGAATCGCTGAAAAACAGACCTCGCCCTCATTAAGTTCGAGACGTCCGGCCTCGATGCGCGACAAATCAAGCAATTGCTCGATCAGTTGGAGAAGGTGCTGGGCGGAACCGTGGATGTGTTGGGCGTATTCGCGATATTTCTTTGATAACGGTCCCAAGACCTGCAAATCCATGACCTCGGAAAAACCGAGCACCGCGTTGAGCGGCGTGCGCAACTCATGGCTCATATTCGCCATGAACGTTGATTTCGCTTTGTTGGCCTGTTCCGCCTCCCGCCGGGCCATGACCGCTTCGGAGGATGTCAGTTCAAGCGCACGGGTCCGGTGCGATACCTCCACTTCCAATTCGTCCCGATGCGTTTGTAAAGCGCGTTCGTTCAGGACAATAAACCGGGTCACGCAAAAGCCTGTCACAATGGCCAGGAACACCGCGAGTTGCAGCATATGGACGATGAAGGTGCGCGAGAAATCATATTCCTGATTGGAATTGCGGATCGCCTCCCCGTTCGCGGTAGAATAAAGCGTAACGAGTTCGTCGAAGACCTCAAAAATCCGGTTTTGGGCGGGTATGACCTTTTTCATCAACGCTTCTTTGCCGCGTTCAGCAGCGTTATCTTCCTCGTTCCACAGCATGTCGCGCACATAGTCATTCATCGGCGCGGCTTCGCTGGCAAAGCGCCGCAGATCTTCAAGTAAAGCGGTTTCACCCGGTGTGTTGGGCAATTCCTCAAGTTTGCGGCGCGCCTTGATGAACAGATTCGCCATGCGCATGTTGTTTTGCGCCGCTTCATCAAGCTCAAAGAAGTCATCTGTGATGAGCATGTATTGCAGATTGATGACCCGCTCGCGGTTTGCCTGTTGCATCTGTCCGATCAAGGCCGCTTTCTGACTGTGGACGAGAATGCTATTGTCGAGGCGGGATTTGGATTGCTCCAACTGCGAGAGGCCTTGATGCGCAATGGCGACCATCAGCGTGATAATCAGGGAAAAACCACAGAGCAGAAGCACGACGGTTCTTCTATTACTTCCGAATGTTTTCACCATCAAAAAGCGCCTTAGGGTTACAAATTGGCTTCTGCAGTTGAGCCTCACTTTCAGTATCCACGGATACGTTGAATTTTTTGGAAATAAATAATGTAAACACACCGGAAAATAGATTAACTTTTAAGTACACTTATTCTTTGGCATTGTGATGGATTTGAAATGCTACGAACGACAATCAAAGTTTTAACTATATTATTTTCTTTATTGATTATCGCGTTAGTGTGCTTTCGCTTTGCAGCTGCGTTGCGTGAGACGCAAGACTTGGTGCAGGCGTATCCGGCAGAGGGCCGTGTGATCGAAACTGTGCAGGGGCGGTTTTTTGTGCAGGAACAAGGCCCGCCGGATGGCACCTCCGTCCTGCTGGTCCACGGTTCGGTTGGCTGGGCCGGATTTTGGCGGGAAACGGTGGAGGCGCTGGCACGGGACGGGTATCGCGCAATCGCCTATGACACGCCGCCGATGGGGTATTCGGATCGTGATCCGGAGGCGGATTATTCACGGGGAGCGCAGGCAATGCGGCTGCTGGCGTTGGTTGAGGCGCTGGCGGTGAAGCCTGTTCTGGTGGCGCATTCGTTCGGGGCGGGGCTGGCGACGGAAGCGGTGATGTCTGCACCGGACGCGTTCGCGGGCTATGTGATTGTGGACGGGGCAATCGGTGTTGGCTCGCATGACAGCGGCAAGCGGTTGCCCGTCGTGCTGCGCCCGCAAATCGTGCGTGAGGCAGCGGTCTCGGCGACGATCACCAATCCGCTGTTATCGCGAACGCTGCTGGCGGCGTTTATGTATCGCAAAGATCGCGCGGCGGCGTATGTGGATGTGCTGCGCAGACCGGGCGTATTGCGCGGATCAACAGCGGAATTGGCGCGGTGGTTGCCGGAATTGCTGGTCCCGCCGACGGAAGCGAGGAGCACGCGGGCGGAGAATTTCAGGGCGATGACGCTGCCCGTGGGGATTATCTGGGGCGCGGAGGACACGACCACGCCGCTATCGCAGGGGGAAGAGCTGCGCGACCTGATCCCCGGCGCGCGCCTGACCGTGCTCCCCGATGTGGGGCATATCCCGCAGATCGAAGACCCGGAGGCGTTTCAAGAGGCGCTGGGTGCGGTTTTGAAGGGGCTGTAGTTGTTACCTCAGAATCGTCCCGCGCGAATATGCGGGACGGTTTCGGCGTCATGATCAGGCGAAGCTGATGCCGTTTTCAGACATCGGCAGCCTGGTGATGCGCTCACCCGTCGCCGCATAGATGGCGTTGGCGAGGGCAGGACCGATGGGGGGCGTCCCGGGTTCACCGATACCTGTGGGAGCTTCGGCTGACTCGACGATATGCACCTCGACCGCCGGCATATCTGTGATGCGCAGCGGTTCGTAGTCCGGGAAGTTGGATTGATCGACCACCCCATCCGTCATCGTCACATGATTACGCATGATCGCGCCGAGGCCGTAGCCGAGACCGCCTTCGATCTGCGCTTTGATCACATCGGGGTTGATTGCAATGCCGCAATCGACGGCACAGGTGACTTTTTCGATACGCACATCGCCGTCATCGACCGACACCTCAACCACTTCAGCCACGTATGAATCGAAGGACTTGTGCAAGGCGATACCGCGCCCGCGCCCCTGCGACAGTGTCCCGCCCCAACCCGCTTTTTCAGCGGCCAGTTTCAGTACGGCTGACAGGCGCTTTCCGTCAGCGCCCGCGTCTTTGAGCAGTTCAAGGCGCATTTCGAGCGGGTCTTTGCCCGCAGCTTCCGCCGCCATATCGACCAGCGACTCCATCGCATAGGCCGAATGGGTGTGGCCAACCGAGCGCCACCACAGCGTTCTCATAGGCGTGGTAATATCGCTAAGGCCAACAGTCATAGCAGGGATCGCATAGGGCGTATCCGCCGCGCCCTCGACCGAGCTGTGATCGACGCCGTCATGGACGAGGAAGGACTCGAACGGTGTGCCTTTCATGATCGAGTTGGAGGCGATGCGGTGGTCCCATCCGGTGATGTTGCCGTCTTCGTCAACGCCAATCCGCGCCTTATGGACGGCCATCGGGCGGTAGTAGCCGCCCTTGATGTCGTCCTCACGGCTCCAGACCAGTTGCACAGCCCGCTCGCCGCCCAGCAACGCGAATGCCATTGCCGCCTCGGCCTGATAATCCGCCGTGGGGTTCGCGCGCCGCCCGAAAGAGCCGCCCGCGTAGACGGTGTTGACCGTAACTTGCTCAGGTTTGAGGCCCAAAATGGCCGCGACAGTAGGTTGGGCGAGCGCGGGGAACTGGCAACCGTCATGGACGGTGACGCCCCCGGCGGTTTTCTCGATGATGCAGTTTGACGGCTCCATCGGGGCATGGGCGAGCAGCGGGAAGTGGAATTCCGCCTCAACGGTCTTGGCCGCCCCCTTGATCGCCTTGGCGGAAACGCCCGCATCTTTTTCCTTGCCCGCTTGCCATGAGGGGGCGTCCAGCGATTTGATGGCATCGGCGAGCATGTCATCTGTGCCGCGTGTTTCGGCTTTGGAGAAATCCCACTCCGCGTTGATCTCTCCACGGGCCGAAAGCGCCGCCCATGTCGTTTCGCCAAAGATCGCGACGCCGGATTTGCCGGGCATTTCTTTGGCGTCGATAAAGCCGGACACTTTCTTTGCGCGGCCAATGTCGAAGGACTTGAGCGTGCCGCCGAATTTGGGGCTGCGCAGGATGACGGCGCGCGCCATGCCGGGGACGCGCATGTCGAGGCCGAATTTTGCGCTGCCGTCGGTTTTGGCCGCGCTGTCCTTGCGGGGGAGCGTTGCTTTGCCGATCAGGCGGAAGTCTTCGGGAGCTTTCAGTGTTGGTTCGGCTGGTGCATCGAGTTTGGCGGC
The DNA here is from genome assembly GCA_937948985.1 of uncultured Neomegalonema sp. Taxonomy (GTDB): domain Bacteria; phylum Pseudomonadota; class Alphaproteobacteria; order Rhodobacterales; family Rhodobacteraceae; genus JAHDDY01. The sequence continues at coordinate 4,252 of CALFAK010000064.1, forward strand.
AGCGGTGATGAAGTCGCCGAATCCGGCGGAGCGGTTGCCGGATTTCAACACGCCGTCTTCAATGCTGATCGCATCAGGCTTTACGCCCCATTCGGCGGCGGCGGCCTGCACAATCACCGCGCGGGCGGCGGCGGCGGCGCTGCGATACTGGCCGAAGGAGTTAGCGATGGCGGTGGAGCCGCCGGTACCCTGTGAGCCGAATGCGAGGTTTTTGTAGCGTTTGTTGTCGGCGGGGGCGAACTCGAACTCAATCGCTGACCAATCGGCGTCAAGTTCTTCGGCGATGAGCGTGGTCAGACCCGTCGTGGTCCCCTGCCCCATCTCGAAATGCTTAAGAACGGCTGTCACCGTGCCATCGCCGGAGATTTTGACGAAGGGATTGAGACTGGCCGCTTCGCCGGTGGCCGCCAGCACGCCGTCAGGGCGATAGCCTACTGCGAGAATTGTGGCGGATGCGGCGGCGGCTGTCAGAAAACCGCGTCGGGAGGTTTGATATGTCATTGCTTATCCTTCCAACGTCTTGGCAGCGTGGTGGATAGCGCTGCGGATGCGGACATAGGTCGCGCAGCGACAGGCGTTGCCGTACATGGCGTCGTCGATATCCTCATCGGTGGGTTTGGATGTTTCGGATAACAGGCCGATGGCGGACATGATCTGACCGGACTGGCAATAGCCGCACTGAACCACATCCAATTCACGCCATGCGTCTTGCACCGCTTTGGCGACCTTGCCCGATGCGCCCTCAATCGTGGTAATCTCACTGGCTTGTGCGCCCTCAAGGGTCAGCTGGCAAGAACGGGTGGGAACGCCGTCAACATGGATCGTACACGCCCCGCAGGATGCAACGCCGCAGCCGAACTTTGTACCGGTCATGTCCAATTCGTCGCGCAAAACCCACAGAAGCGGCGTGGATGGCGGGGCGCTGACATCGCGCTCCTCGCCGTTGATTTTCAGTTTGATCGCCATGAGTGTCGCCCTTTCATGCATTTCGGCAAAGACCTAATGCCCGGCAGAGGTGCGTCGAGAAAAAACGTGTGCCGTAATGGAATCGCTTGCGTCAGCAAGGGGATGGAAACGCCCCTCCACGTGTCATGCGCAGAGAGGTCGGACATGGGATAAATCACGATGGGAAAGTAAGCGACAGGCTGCGCGGGCCTCAACAGGAAACAAACGATCCCAAATTTGCGATTCTCCCTCGCTCTGCATCGTATCAGCAATTGGTGACATGCGGGTTTATGAATCTATACTCCAGAAAACCGCTCCCCCGTCACGCTGGCTCGCGCAGCACCTTTGGCGCTTTGAACTCGATGTTTTCAACGGCGGTTTCTACCACCTCAACCGTCACGTCGTAACGCGCCTTGAAAGCATCCACGACCTCATTGACCAGCAATTCAGGCGCACTCGCCCCCGCAGTTATGCCCACCGCACCCACGCCCGCAAATTTGCTCCAGTCAATCGCCGCCGCACGCGGGACGAGTACGGCGTAATCGCACCCGGCCTTCGCCCCGACCTCAACCAACCGTTTGGAGTTTGACGAGTTTTCCGCCCCTATCACCACCAGCGCATCAATCTTCGGCGCGATCGCTTTGACCGAGGTCTGGCGGTTGGTCGTGGCGTAGCAGATATCTTCCTTGCCCGGCGCGAGGATGGACGGGAACCGCGTTTTCAACGCCGCGATAATATCAGCCGTGTCATCCACAGACAGCGTCGTTTGCGTCACAAAGGCCAGTTTCTCCGGGTTCGCGGGCGATAATCCCGCCACATCGTCCACCGTTTCGATCAGCGCAACGGCTCCTTGCGGCAGTTGCCCCATTGTGCCCAGCACCTCAACATGCCCTTTGTGGCCGATCAGGACGATTTCGTAGCCCTGCCGATGCAGACGCGCGATTTCCATATGCACTTTCGTGACGAGCGGGCACACGGCATCGACCGCGAACATATCACGGCGTTTCGCCTCCTCAATCACTGATTTCGGCGAGCCGTGGGCCGAGAAGATCACCGGACGGTCAAGTGGACATTCATCCAAATCCTCGACGAAAACCGCGCCCTTATCCCGCAAGCCGTCCACGACGAAGGCGTTATGCACAATCTCGTGCCGCACATAGACGGGTGCGCCGAACTTCTCCAGCGCCATCTCAACCATCTTGATGGCGCGGTCGACACCGGCACAGAACCCGCGCGGGGCGGCGAGATAAAGTTTCAGGGGCGGTTTGCTCATCGGTTTTCCTTATCCGCAGCGTTGTTTCTGCCACAGCTTGATATGGGGCAGATGCGCCCAGCCAAAGGCGAAATCGCTGTCGCCGTTTTTATTGAGGTGGTCAAGGCGCAGTTTGGCATCATCAATCGTCGGGATGGTTCCCGGTTCGATCCACCACATGACAAAGCGCTGGTCACCCGCCGCGCCGAACCACTCATCTTTGCGTTCGTATATCTGCTTGTGTACCGTGTTCCAGACAAAATGCTCCAGCGCTGCGGGCGTTTCCCACACGCTCATATTGATGATCAGCGCATCATTGCCGAAGACCTTTAAAGCGCGCATCTCTTCCGCATGATCAGCCAGCCGCCAGACATAGCCCGACGTGCGTGCCGCAAGGGCATTGACGCGGTCGATATTGCCCATAAACCCCGCCGCACGCGGGTCTTGCGGCGAGATTTTCCACTGCGCCACATTGATCTGTGCCAGATGCATGTTTGCCTCCTTTTGCACAGTATAAGCGCATCGTCCGGTCATGCGATCAACATTTTTCCTGAGCGCTTTACAATCCTGTGTTGTATGTCACTTCACTTATGGTCACTTTATGGTGTATGCTCTATTTCGGGACGGCGATCCGAAGAGTATTAATCGGGTCATCCCGCGTGTTTTCGTGTTTCAGATTAAAGGGAGTCCACCATGTCAGAAAGACCAGCAGGCGCACATGGCGCACCGGGTAAAAACCCGTCTTTATACGAAGTCACCGACTTTTCACCGGAACGTATCGACGAAAGCCTTGATGGCCGCTTTGGCCGCCTGTTCGTCATTGGCGACGGCTGGAGCGATGATGGCAGTGAGCGGATGCAGCCCAACCCGCTGCCCCGCTATGACCTGCGCCGTTTGGGCGCGAAGGACGGCCCGCTTGATGCTGAACAGGGGCCGACAAACCGTAACTCCCTCGCGCCCGCCGGGATTACCTTTCTGGGTCAGTTCATCGACCACGATATCACACTGGATGTCAGCTCAAAATTCTCACGCCCGCAAATCAATGCGGCGCTTGAGAACGGGCGCACCCCGAATCTCGACCTTGATTGTGTGTATGGCGGAGGCCGTGAGGCCAGCCCCTATCTCTATCACGATGCAGGGGACGCCGCGAACAAGGCCAAACTGATTGAGGGCAAGCCGCTGGAAGGGGCGGGGACCAAGGGTCGCTTTGACTTGCAGCGTAACATTGATGGCCGCGCGATCATCGGTGACCCCCGCAATGATGAAAACATCTTTGTCGGACAGGTTCAGGCCGCCTTCATCCGCTTCCATAATGCCTGTGTCGATTACCTATCCAACCCGCCCAAAGGCCCGGATGGCAAGCCTGTTCGTGAAGCTGTGCATGGCACCGAGGAGCTGTACGAAAAAGCCCGCGATACCACGACGCATTATTATCACCGGATCGTCCTCGAAGACCTGCTCTATCGCATCATCGGGTTGGAGATGATTCAAGCCATCGCGACACAGGGGCGACAATTCTATTTCCCCAACGGCTTCAACGACGGCGATGACGGCTGGCCGGAGCGGCCTTTCATGCCCGTTGAATTCTCCGTTGCCGCCTATCGATATGGCCACAGCACGGTACGCGATGAATACGTTCTCAACGCGGGTAAGAAAAAACCGCTTTTTGACAAAGACTTGCGCGGCTTCCAACCGCTGCCAAAAGGCTGTCACCTCGATTGGGACTGGTATTTCGTCGCGCAGGATAAAATTGCTGAGCAATTCGCGCATAAGATTGACCCGTTCCTGCCCGCGCCGCTGTTTGAACTCCCCGGTTTCGCCGCGCCGGAGCATTCGCTGCCTTCGCGCAATCTGATGCGGGGCCGGATTTTCCGCCTGCCATCAGGCGAAACCATCGGCCAGCGCATGGTGGATGAGGGCGTCGATATCGCCGCACGCGAGGCGATGGGACCGGAAATGATCCTCAGCGCCGAGACCAAGATGCCCGCCAAGGTCAAAGAACTTTTTGGCAAGCTCACCTCCGAATACGCGATGACGGAAACGCCGCTGTGGCTGTATGTCCTGATGGAGGCGGCGACCTTTGGCAAAGGCTTCTCAAGCCCCGAAATCTTCACGCCGGAGGAAAAAGCCTCTAAAGGCGGCGATCGTCTCGGCCCGGTTGGCGGGCGGATTGTCGGTGAAGTCCTGATGGGCTTGCTCGATCATTACCGCGATGCGACGGGCAAAGGACTCGACTATGACCCGGACATCCCGAGCGGCGTTCCGCACGGGGTGCAATTGGCGGGCATGAAGTTCGGCCCCCGCATGTCGATGCGCGCCCTGATCGACTTCGCGTATAAATAATCACGCGCAAGCCCGCCAACAATTGGGGGGGCTTGCGGCGCAGACGGCCCCGTGTGAGGACGGCATGTCCTCATTACGGTGGTCCATGAAGCCAACCTCTCATCACCTGCTGCCTATTCTTTGTTTGCTGATCGCAATGCTCTCGATTTCGACCGGGGCGGCGCTGGCGAAAGGGTTGTTCCCGGTTCTTGGTGTACCCGGCACGAATGCAGTGCGTTTTGTTGTGGCCGCGTTGATCATGATGATTGTGCTGCGGGGATGGCGCGCCCGGATAACGCGGGATAATTGGCCGAGCCTGACCATCTACGGCGTGACGCTCTGTGGAATGAATCTAAGCTTTTACATGGCCCTGAAGACTCTCCCGCTCGGTATCGCTTCAGCCATTGAATTTATGGGGCCGTTGACTGTCTCGATCCTCTATTCAAACAGCCGCAAAGATTATTTCTGGGCGGCACTGGCCGCTGCGGGTCTGCTGTTACTCATGCCGATTACAGGTGCGGGTGCGGGTGCGGGACTTGATCCCTTTGGGATGATGTGGGCCGTGTCCTCGGCGGTTTGCTGGGCGCTTTATATCGTGTTCGGCCTGCGTGCGGGAAAGCATCACGGCGCACAAACCCCGGCGCTGGGCATGGTGGTTGCCGCCTTGATCGCGCTGCCATTTGGTGCCGTTGAGGCAAGCGAAGTGGTATTGCGCGTGGATATCATACCGCTCATCTTCATCGTCGCCCTGCTTTCGAGCGCCATCCCGATCAGTCTCGAAATGTTTTCGCTCCAGCGCCTGCCGACCCGGACTTTCGGTGTTTTGCTCAGCATAGAGCCGGCCATCGGTGCGCTGGTGGGGTTTGTTTTTCTGACTGAAGCGCTGGCGAGCCAACAAATCCTGGCAATCGGGCTGGTCGTGATGGCATGTGCCGGGGCGTCGTATTCCGCGCGACCACGAGCTGATCTGCCGCGCTCCGATCTGCCTCGCCAAGACTGACGCGCCCCGTTATATAAGGCGCAGTCGTTTGCTCGTGAGGCTCCCCATGTCGCTTAATTCCTATGGCCACCTTTTCCGCGTTACCACTTGGGGCGAAAGTCACGGGCCTGCGTTAGGCTGTGTGGTTGATGGGTGTCCGCCGGGTGTGCCCGTCGCGGCGGCGGATCTGCAACATTGGCTCGATCTGCGTAAACCGGGGACCAGCAAATACGTGACCCAGCGCCGCGAGCCGGACGAGGTTGAAATCCTGTCAGGTATTTTCGAGGGTGTTTCGACCGGAACGCCGATCAGCCTGATGATCCGCAATGCGGACCAGCGCTCGAAAGATTACGGCGATATCAAAGACAAGTTCCGCCCCGGCCACGCCGATTATGCCTATTTCGTAAAATATGGCATTCGCGATTATCGGGGCGGCGGGCGCTCCTCCGCCCGTGAGACAGCGGCACGGGTTGCGGCGGGCGGTGTCGCGCGAGCGGCGTTGACGCAAATGCTGCCCGGTATCAAAATCCGGGGTGCGATGGTGCAGATGGGCGCGTCGAAAATCGCCCGCGAAAACTGGGATTGGGAGGAGGTTTCCCGCAATCCCTTCTGGACCCCTGATCCGCAAGCGGCGACTGATTGGGCCGCACAGCTTGATGCCATGCGCAAATCCGGCGATTCTGTCGGTGCGGTGATCGAGGTGGTAGCCGAAGGTGTCCCAGCAGGGTTGGGCGCGCCGATCTATGGCAAGATCGACACGGATCTGGCCGCCGCGATGATGTCGATCAACGCCGTCAAAGGCGTTGAAATCGGTGACGGTTTCGATACGGCGGCGCTGAGCGGTTCGGCGAATGCTGATGAGATGCGGATGGGGCCGGACGGGCCTGAGTTCACCTCCAACCATGCGGGCGGCGTGCTTGGCGGGATCAGCACGGGGCAAGACATCGTGCTGCGCTTTGCCGTCAAGCCGACCTCCTCCATCCTTACCCCGCGTTCAACAATCGACAAGTTCGGCCAGAATGCCGAGATCATCACCAAAGGCCGTCACGATCCTTGCGTCGGTATCCGTGCGGTTCCGGTGGGTGAGGCGATGATGGCGTGCGTGATCTTGGACCACATGCTGTTGCATCGCGGGCAGGTTGGCGAAAATCGGGGAATGATCGGCGTATCGTGATAATCGATCTGAATCAAAAAGCGCATGAAGACATTGGCTTCATGCGCTTTTGGTCGATTTCCTTGGCGTAAGCCCCGTGCGATTTAGGATACCGCGATCAGGTTTATCGCGATACCCTTACCGACGTACTTGCTCGGCCAAAACCTGCAAAGCATTGACGAAATTCTCGCGCATGTCTGTTGGCAATGTCTCAAGCATCCGCTGCTCGGCATCCGCCACTTTCGGTGCCACCGCCTCTAGTGCGCGTGTGCCTTGGGGTGTAATGGTGACCAGATTGGCGCGTTGATCCGCGTCAGTGCGTTTGCTGAGCGTCAGGTTACGCTTGCCCATCCGTGACAGCATATCCGCCAATGTACTGCGATCAATGCCTGTGCGCCGCACCAAATCAGACTGTGAAACCGCTTCCTCACCGCGCAAGGCCAACAGTACCGCATATTGCCGCGCGGTAAGCCCGTAAGCACGTAATGCTTGCGCCGTAACATCCGCCGCACGTTGCTGTGCACGGTGCAACAAATGAGAAGGGGATTTATCCAATGAATATGTCGGTTTTTTCCCTGAAGGCCTGATCGCCTTGACTTTGGTCATACGAGAGTTCTCCAACAAACAACTATTAACTTAAATTTCCACTCCAGTGCCAAATTAGGACATAAATTTTGTGAAGGCGAGAAAATTCTTCGCCTCACGGACGGTTTTTTTGAATGCTTTCTCGTGAGTTGACACTTAGCCACGCGCGAATTCCCGTTCGCGGCAAGATGTCCCGTTATGGGATTTTATCGGTGAAAGACGGCTATATGTCCGCGTACGCGCTAAATAAATAAGCAATCTCAAACAGCTTGAGCGCGTATCAGCCCGCCACTTCATCCTCTTCTTCAGGCATCGGGTGTTGAAAAACCAGCCGCATCTGGAAGATGGCGAAGATCATCGTGATCGGCAAATTGCCCCAGACTTTGAAATTGACCCAGAATTCTTCTGAGAAATTACGCCAGATCACTTCATTCAACACGGCCATGAAGACGAAAAACGCGGACCAGCGCACCGTCAGCAGGAACCACCCGCGATCCGTAATTGACCACCCCTCCTGAAAGATCATTTTCAGGAACATTTTGTTGAAGTAGAGGCCCGTCATCAACACGATGGCGAAGATCATGTTCAGGATTGTCGGCTTCATTTTGATGAACGTGTCATCGTTCAGCCAAATCGTCAGCCCCCCGAACACCACCACCAGTACAAGACTGACCAGCGGCATCACCGCCACGCTGCGCGTCACGATGTAGGAGACCAACACAGATAGCGCCATTGTCGGAATGAAGATCGCCGTCGCCGCAATAATCGGCTTCGTGTCGGGAAACCCGGCCCATTCGGCCAATGCCGCGCCTTTGTTATAGGCGAAGAAAAACACCATCAACGGCCCGATCTCAAGGATCAGCTTTAAGAGCGCACTCTCTTTGACCTGGCCTTCGGCTTTCATCGGCGCAGCATCGTCAGGCGTGACAGCCATGTTTTTCTCCAAAAAGGAATTAAGAGTTCAACCTAAGTTAGCCCTCTTTCGCCCCGGTTAAAGCCCTTGCGAATTCTTCGGGATCAAACGGGGCCAGATCGTCAATTTGCTCACCCACACCGATGGCATGGATCGGCAGGTTAAACCGCTGCGCAAGAGCCACCAGAATCCCGCCCTTTGCGGTCCCGTCCAGCTTTGTCATCACAATCCCGCTGACATCGGCAACCTTGGTGAACACATCTGCTTGAGAGATGGCGTTTTGCCCCACGGTCGCGTCCAGCACCAGCAATGTGTTGTGCGGCGCTTCAGGATCGAATTTGCGGATCACGCGAACGATCTTTTCCAATTCGCTCATCAGGTCAGCACGGTTTTGCAGCCGCCCCGCCGTGTCGATCATCAGAATATCCGCCCCCGCCGCCCGCGCTTGCTCCAACGCGTCATAGGCAACTCCGGCAGCGTCCGAGCCGACCTCCTTGGCAATGACAGGCACCCCTGCCCGTTCGCCCCAGACCTGCAATTGCTCAATCGCCGCAGCGCGGAACGTATCGCCGGCCGCGATCATTACAGATTTGCCCGCGCCTTTCAGCTGTGAGGCCAGCTTACCGATTGTCGTCGTTTTGCCGGACCCGTTCACCCCGACCACCAGCACCACTTGCGGCTTTGCTTCAGAAAAAAGAGGCAAGGGCCGTGCCACGGGTTCCAGAATGCCCGCCACTTCGGTCGCCAACAGACGGGTGATCTCATCCGCCGCGATTTTCTTGCCGAAGCGCCCCTCGGCGACGGCGGCGGAGGCGCGCATGGCGACATCGGCGCCCAGATCAGCCTGGATCAACAGGTCTTCCAGCTCCTCCAGTGCCGCGTCATCCAGCACCTTGCGCTCCGCAATCGCCTCGACCCCGCCCGCAATCTTGCTGCTGGCTTTGGTAAGCCGATCCTTGAGTTTCTGGAAAAAGCGCATCTCATACCCCCGCCAACGCGCGAAAACCTTCGCCGCATCCGTTGACGCTTTACATACGCGGTATGCTCACAGGGTCAAAGCATCGAAATGCGTTCACTTGCCGGAATACTGTTTTGCATGAGCGCTGAAGCGCTGCTCCAGCACCGCGCTGTCGATAATACCCGTCAGAACGCTCTGGCGGTTGCCATCCCCATCGAACAGCAACAACGTGATGTGCTGCGCATCATGGTCCAGCGCGAGACTGCGGCCTTTGGGTTCTGTGATGTTTGCGATAGCATATTGCAGCTCATCATCCCCGAAACCACGCATCGCTTTGCGCACATTGCGTTGCAACGCGAGGCAGCTGGGGCATTGGGGATCGTGGATTTGTACGACCATCGGCACCCCTTTGCCGATGCGGGTCAGGTCATGCTCGTACATACTCGCTTTGACGGAGCGCACAGCGAAAAACCCGCCGCCACCCACAACCGCAACCCCGATGCCGATCCGCTTCAGCTTACCCAGCATATCGCGCCGCGAGATTTCCGGGCCTTGCGCGACTGCGGCAGCTGGCGTTTTTTTCTTCGATTTCGTCTTTTGGACGCGTTTTGAGCGTTTCATGAGAATTACCGCTTATGATTGCAGGGATGTCTTCTCTTAGCGTCAAAAGCTGTGCTGTATGGTTAACAGAACCTCTATGTCACGTAACTTTGAGCGGGAGTGACGGGCTTCACCGGAATTACGGTTTAAACGGCGCCATGCCCATCCGTGCCAATTCATCCGCGCGCTCGTTTTCTGGGTGGCCCGCGTGGCCCTTGACCCATTCCCATGTCACGGTGTGACGGGCGACGGCGGCGTCGAGGCGTTTCCAAAGCTCTTCATTCTTTACGGGCTTCTTCGCGGCGGTTTTCCAGCCGTTGCGCTTCCAGCCGTGAATCCACTTCGTCAGGCCGTCTTTCACATAGACCGAGTCTGTCACCAGCGTCAGCGCGGTGGGCCGTTCCAGCGCTTCGAGTGCCGAGATTGCCGCCATCAATTCCATGCGGTTGTTGGTGGTGTCCTCCGCCCCGCCGGACAGTTCGCGTTCTTTAATCACTTCCGCGCCGTTACGTGCGATCAACAGCGCGCCCCAACCGCCCGGCCCGGGATTGCCGCTGCACGCGCCGTCGGTATAGGCAAAAAGCTCAGGCATCAGACCGCTCCAACTGAAAACTCCGGCGGACAAATACGCCCGTAGCCTGTATGAAACAACGCAAATCACAAAGTTTGAGGGGGAAATTCGCATGGCAAAGATGGAAATTGACGCGATCTTCGCGTTCGCGAAAACCAAATTGGAGCAGTTCGGTTGTGACGAGGCCAACGCCGCCGCCACCGCGCGCACCATGACCACCGCCGAGCGTGACGGCTCGCATTCGCACGGATTGTTTCGCATGGCGGGCTATGTGAAATCCCTCAAGAGCGGGCGCGTGAACGGCAAGGCGCTGCCGAAGATCACGATTGCGGCCCCGTCGATCCTGCGCGTGGATGGGGATGAGGGCTTCGCACCGCTGGCGCTTGAGATGATGCGCGAGCCGTTGATCGAGATGACCCGCGCCCAAGGCATTGCGATGTGCGGCATCACACGTACCCACCATTTCGCGGCGCTGTGGCCGGAGGTTGAGATGCTGGCCGATGCGGGGCTTGTCGCGATGGCCACCACCCAAGCCATGCCCTATGTTGCGCCCGCCGGAGGGCGCGAGGCGCTGTTCGGCACCAATCCGCAAGCCTTCGCATGGCCACGCCCCGGCAAGCCGCCGCTGGCCTTCGACCAAGCCTCCTCGACGATGGCGCGGGGCGATGTGATGATCCACCGCCGCGATGGACAGCCTGTGCCTATGGGCGTTGGCATCGATAAGGATGGCAATGACACCACCGATCCCGCCGCGATCCTTGATGGCGGAGTGCAGCTGGCATTCGGTGGTTACAAAGGCTCCGCTATCGCGCTCATGGTCGAACTGCTGTCCTCCAGCCTGATCGGGGAGCGCTCCAGCGCCGAGGCTAAGGCGGCGCATAACGGCGATGGCGGCCCGCCCATCGGCGGCGAGTTTGTCATGGCCATTGATCCCGCACTCGCCAGTGGTGGCGACGCATGGGCCGCGCATGGCGATGCAATTCTGACGAAGATCGAAAACATGGACGGCGCCCGCCTCCCCGGTGCGCGCCGCCATATCAACCGCGCAAAAAGCGGCCCCGTAGAGGTGTCTGACAAAGTGCTGGAGGAGATTGCGGCGCTGTGAGGTTGACCGTTAAACGCGGCGTTGGAGGGTCTATCCGACCGGCAAACAATAGCGCCTCCGGTATTCGTTCAATCCGGTCGATAATGCACGTGGTTTGTCTTCAGAGGTAAGGCCGTCCATCCAAACGAAAAACCGCTTACTCTGGACTATTTTATAATCCAGTTCGCCACGGGGTTTGGATGGTTCGCTTTCTCTGTTTTCATAGCGGAAGGCCGGAACTTCATGCGGCACTGTGTAAGGCGTCAGTGGACGAAAAAAGACCGCGCCCCAGCCGCCCGTATAGATATGATAAGAGTTATTGCCCATATCCCTCACTTCCACACTTTCCAGATCAAACACGAAATTAGAATATAATATCCACCCGTGTTCCTTGTTCAGTGTGTGAACGAATGTGTTGATCCTGCAATCATCAATCCGAATGCCCGTGCGGCGGTTTTCTGTTTCGTGCGTTCCAGCAGCGATGATGCGCGCTGTTAAATCCGCGCGATTTGTTTCATTGGCTGATGCTTTGGTGAGAAGACCCGCGAAAATCATCACGTATAAAAGCAACTTCAAAACACCAATCCTTATATCGCGGCGCGCACCAAGCATAACGGGTATCGATCCGAAACTGCAAGTGCGTGAGATTTGATGCATCACAATCACACGAAGCAGTGTGAGTGTTAATCCTCTACACCAATTCACACAGCAACAGAACCGCAGACATCTATCCGGCGGCACGTCAAAACCGAGCTTGGGGGTGTTGTGTGTAGACTGAGCGCGCCAGCTCCCGGTGAGTGCGGCACACTGCACCTGCCGCGTGAGGGTTTTCACGCGGCAGGGTCAGCCGGGCGCTACGCGAGCGTCGGGAAATAGTCCTCACACCCGCCATCGCGGTACACATCCGCCGTGCAGCAATGCAGACCGCCGCCGAACGCATAGGCATCGCGCAGGTCAACAGGGACGACTTCGACGCCCAGTTTGTCGAGTTGATCGCACTGATAGACTTCAGACGCCTCGACGCAGACGGTTTTCGGGTCCAGCACAAGAACGTTCATCGACAG
>CALFAK010000065.1 GCA_937948985.1 uncultured Neomegalonema sp.
TTTATGAGCGCGGTGCGGAGTCGATGGAGGTCGAACCGTTTGATTGCCATGAGTTTTTCATGAAATACCCCAGCATTTCGGGCCGGGGTCGCGCGGGCGTCGATGACGCACCATTGTTGACGGCCCCTGAAGCGTAGAGGAAGAGGCCGCAGACCGATACACGAACGTTACGGCGGGTTTGGTGAAACCGCCCCTGCGTCCCGCGCATCCACATCAAATCATTGGCCGTTTGCGCATCCAACGCCGCGGTTCCGGGTACAATCGCCGGTACGTATCAGTTCAGCCAAAACACCACAGCGTTCAGATACGTCGCAAAGGCGATCCACAGTACATAGGGCACAGTCAGCCAAAACGCCCCGCGCGATATCGGCCAATACCGCTTCGCCAGTAGCGTCACCAGCATCAGGAACGGCACGACCACGATCAATCCGGCCAGCGGGCTGCGGATGCCGAAGAACGCCACCGACCAACCCATGTTGAAGATCAGCTGCACGAAATAGATAAACAACGCACCACGCACCGCCATCGGCTGTACCAAGCGCTGCCGCCATGCCAGCCACGCGGCCACACCCATGAAGGTGAAAAGGATCGTCCATGCGATCGGGAACACGTAATTTGGCGGATTCAGCACTGATTTGTTGAGTGTCGGATACCACTCGGTCAGCGCCGATTGCGTCGCAGTACCGCCAACCGCCGCGATACAAAACGCGCAGGTGAGGAAAATCCCCAGCGCAACGCCGCTTTTTACCCGTTCCGAGGTTGCCATTTGATCCCTTCCCCGCGCGCGGCGTTCTCCGCGTAGATAGCGGCACACGCCGTCTCAATCCGCTCTTCGATCAAATTCATAAACGGCTGCGCCTCCATCCCCGGCTCAATCGGTTCCAGAAACTCCAGCACCATCTTTCCCGGCGGGCGCAGAAAACTACGCTTGCCCCAGAAGAGGCCCGTGTTCAGGGCAACCGGATGGCAGGTGAAGTTGAATGCCTTGTAGATTCGCCATGCCCCGATCTTATAGGGTGCATCAACGCCGGGTTGTATCCGTGTGCCTTGCGGAAAGATCGAAACCTGTCCCGGATAATCCATTTCTTTGGCAATCGCAGCGGTCATTGCCGAAACAGCCGCCCCTTTCTTGCCCCGCTTCACCGCCACCGTCCGCATCCGCATCGCGTACCAGCCAAGGAAAGGCGACCAGAGCAATTCGGACTTCATCACGTATTTCGTGCGCGGCACGCTGACATGGATCAGGATCATGTCGATGAAAGATTGGTGCTTTGAGACGATCAGCACGTCATCAGTTGGCGGCGTGCCACGGACCTCGAAAGTGATGCCGAGTAACACGCGCTGCATCCAGATGACGTGCTTTGCATACAGCTTTGTCACCCAATACGCACCGTCGCGGGACCACAGGCCCACGGGCAAAAACAGGATGCCGATCACGGCCATCCAGACAAACACCCAGACATTGAAGATCAGCGAGCGGATAAATAACATCATGCCCGCCGCCTCAACGTTGTCAGCACCGCAACCCGCGCCGACAGCAACGCGATAAGGCCCGATGATAACACCACGGCCCCCATCACAAACGGCCAATAATGAGGCGGCTCAATCCCCGGCAGGGCAGACGTGATGCTTGAAAGCGCATCCATCCCGAAAAACGCGACCAGCGCCAGAACAGCGCCGAGCAATCCGCCCAGCAAACCCAACCAGAAGAAGCGCTTCTGATAGACACCGGCCACGAACCTGTCTTCGGCTCCGGCCAGTCGCAGCGCGGAGATCGTGTTTTTATGCGCCGCCATCGCGATGCTCACCACCAGATAAACCACTGCCGCAATCGCCAACACCGCAAAGCCCAGCGCCCAGACCGTCAGCCCGCCCACGGCACGCGCCGCCGAGGCCGCCCGGTTGCGCCAGCGCCCGTGATCGTCATAGACCGCGCCGGAAGATGCCCCGTCCAAGCGTGCTTGTACGATTTCGGGGTCCGGCTCCAACTCAGGGTCGAGTTTGATTGTGATGATGCTCGGTGTGGGCAATTCTCCCATCTGCGGCGCGCTGCCGAACCACGGGGTGAGCAATTCGGCCACATCCGCTTGGCTCAGAACACGGGCATCAATCACACCGGGCGTTGCGCGCAGAATATCCAAAGCAAGGCTTTCACGCCGCGCGCGGTCTTGTTCGCCCGCCGAAATCCGCACCGTCGCCGCACCCGCCAGACCATCGGTCCAACTGTTCGCCACCCGCGACGTGCCCAGCGATCCGGCCAGTGCAAAACAAGCCAGAAACGCCATCGCCGCCACGATCAGCAGCATCAGAAACCCGCTTGCCGCCTCAAACGGGATCAACCCGCTTCTGCGTCCACCCGCACTCATGCTTTTGCCCCCGCCGTTGCTGAAATCGTGCCGCCATGCAGCGAGATGATCGGCATTTTGTAGCTTTCGATCATCGCGAGGTCATGGCTGGCAAACAGGATGGTTTTGCCGAGGCGGTTCATCTCCATGAACAACGACATGATCCGCTCCGCCATGTCCGGGTCCACGCTGCCCGTCGGTTCATCGGCAAGGATGATGTCCGGCGAGGCGACAACGGCGCGGGCAATCGCCACGCGCTGCTTCTCTCCGCCCGATAACTCCGGTGGCCGCACGGACATTTTATCGCCCAAGCCAACCCATTGCAGCATTTCCGCGACGTTATCCCGATACGCGCTCTCCCGCGCTCCCGCGACGGTCAGCGGAAGTGCCACGTTTTCGGCGGCGGTAAGGTGATCGAGCAACCGGAAATCCTGAAACACGACCCCGATGCGCCGCCTGAACCACGCAATCTCATCCCGCGTCAGCGTGGTCACATCCCGCCCGAACATTGAAATCCGGCCTGATGTCGGCTTTTCGTCTAAATACAGCATCCGCAAAAGCGAGCTTTTGCCCGCGCCGGATGCCCCGGTCAGAAATTGAAACGACCCCGCAGGGATTTCCAAATTAAGCCCCTGAAGGACTTCCGGCCCCCGTCCATAGCGGAACCCGGCATTCTCAAACAGAATCAAAGCGTCACTCCTCGATCACGCGCGCGTCAATCTCGCAGAGCAAAGGGCTTGCGACAAGGGCTGGATGGCCGTTAATGTAACTTGGAATTTGATCCATTTTGAAACAGAATGTTATTGGTTCAATCAGATGCTAGGCGCGTGCGGAGTTTATAATGTCTGAAACGATTGTTCTCAATTGCCCTGATTGTGAAACGCGCTTTGTCGCGCCGATGGAGAAATTCATCCCGAACGGGCGTCAGGTGCGTTGCTCCAACTGTCGGCATACCTGGTTTCAGGGGGCGCCCAGTTCTACAGAAACCGCGCTCGCAGGCGCTGAAACGGTCTCGACGGCCCCCAAAAAGAAGCACGAAGCCTCGGCAATCCGCAAAGAGGTGGTTGATCAGCAACGTCGTTCCGGCGGCGGTTTTCTGAACTGGCTGCTTTGGCTTTTGGTACTCGCCCTGCTGGGCCTGATCCTCGCGTATGTTTTCAAAGACCGTTTGGCGAGCACCTTCCCGCAATTTGCACCAACGCTTGAGCGCTACACCGGACAGGTTGACCGCACGGCCCAACGCCTTGTTGGTGACAATACTGAACGGGCAAGGCCGTTGCGGGTGACAAATTTCCGCTATGACATCAAAGAATATGATGGAGAGAGCGCGATGCTGGTCGAGGCGGATTTGCTGAACACCTCCCAAGAGGCGTTGGATGCGCCAATGCTGGGCATTCGCGTGATTGATGCGGAGGAAGAGGCGTTGCATGAGACGCGCGTCGGCCCTGAGGATATCGATGTGACGACAATCGAACCCGGCCAAAGCGTACGCTACTTCACCCGCATACCCGAACCGCCGAAAGAGTTCGATAACGTTGTCGTTCGTGTGGCGAAGTAGCGATCAACGATCGCGGAAATGCTTTAATAACCCACAGGCGGCGGCGCAGGGCGGATGTAGCGTCCCGGCAGGGGGCGCGGCTCTACCGGAGCTGTGTCATAGGCGGGGTCGTGCACAAGACGCAGTTCAAGCCGGACCATCTGTGCATAATCACGCTCGATCTGTCCGGCCCTGCCGAAACGCTGGTCAGAGCGACCTGTCAGGCCCGTGACACCGGCGTTCAGGTCGTCATGCGATGGCGCGGCACGCTTCTGAGCCTGCGGCGCGGCATAACCTTCCGCTTCCGGCTGGGCGTTGCTGTAACTGCGGGAATGAAAACCGGGTTCCGGTTCATAGACGGGTTGTTCCAAAACTTCGGGATAGAAAGACACGGACAGTTTGCCCTTGTCACCACGGCTCACCTGCCCAGATCCCACCGCGTAGCCTTCGCTGCTGTCGGCGCGATAAAAAGTGAAGCGCCCTTGCGTGGTCGCGGGCCGCTCGACACAGGCGCGTTGGTTGGCTTGTAAACGCCACGTGCCCATGTTCAGGCCGTCAATGCTGACCTCCGCATCGGCGCGGCGGTCGAGATTGTTGGCAAAGCAAACCGCATAAACCTGCCCGTGCCGCATACGCACGTAGCCGTTATAATCCGCCACATTGTTCTGAACCGATACTGAAAAGCCGCCGCCAGAAACGGCTGCTGCCGGAATTGCGGTCAACGCCATCAAGGCGGTTGCGCAGGATAAAATCGCTGTTCTCATAAAAATCTCCCGGTAAAATGAGTGATCTGTCCTGCACTGAAGATCGTTTGAGGGGCCAAATTATGACTCTCGAATGCTCAAATCGAGGATTTCCGCTCCCGAATGCCCGCACACGCCCGCTCCGCCTTGGCTGCGTCGCTGAACATATGCGTCGCAAAGCGGCCCTCTCTCGCGCTCCACAAATAAAAAACCCCGCACCAAGCGATGCGGGGTTTTCAGATTCACGACAATCGCATCACGTTACTGCGCGGCAATCGCCTCGTCTTTGGCCAGATCACGCAGCACGTAGTGCAACACGCCGCCGTTCTTGACGTAGTCGATCTCTGTCGCCGTATCGATGCGGCAGAGCAGGTCGATCTCTTTCGTCTTGCCATCCGCATACTCGATGGTTGCTTTCACGGTCGCGCGCGGCTTCATGTCGCCGGCCAGCCCTTCGATGGTGATAACTTCCTCACCCGTCAGCCCCAGCGACTCGCGGCCTTCGCCTTCCATAAACTGCAACGGCACAACGCCCATGCCGACGAGGTTGGAGCGGTGGATACGCTCGAAGCTCTCCGCAATCGCCGCCTGTACGCCCAGCAGGGCCGTGCCTTTGGCCGCCCAGTCGCGCGAGGAACCCGTGCCGTATTCCTTGCCCGCGATGACAACGAGAGGCGTGCCCTCTTCTTTATACTTCATCGCCGCGTCAAAGATCGGCATCACTTCGCCAGAGGGTACGTGCGTTGTCACACCGCCCTCTGTGCCGGGGGCCAGCAGGTTGCGGATGCGGATGTTAGCGAACGTGCCGCGCATCATGATGTTGTGGTTACCACGCCGCGCGCCATAGCTGTTGAAATCACGCACTCCGACCTGGCGCTCTTCCAGATAGGTCGCCGCAGGACCGTTCTTGGCAATCGATCCCGCCGGAGAGATGTGGTCGGTCGTGATCGAGTCGCCTAGCAGGGCCAGAACGCGCGCTTTGTTGATGTTTTCGATCTCGCCCACTTCCGGGGTGATGCCCTCAAAGTAAGGCGGGTTTTGAACGTAGGTGGAGGTTGAAGGCCACCCGTACGTGTCGCTGGCCTCGGCTTGAATGCCCTGCCATTTGTCGTCGCCCGCGAAGACATCCGCGTATTGCGACTGGAACGCCTCACGGGTCACGGTTGCTTCGACAACTTCGTTGATCTCCACTTGCGTCGGCCAGATGTCTTTCAAGAATACATCATTCCCGTCCTGATCCTGACCCAGTGCTTCGGTCGTGATGTCTTTGGTCATCGTGCCGAGCAGCGCGTAAGCGACCACCAGTGGTGGCGACGCAAGGTAGTTTGCACGCACATCAGGATTCACACGGCCTTCAAAGTTACGGTTGCCGGACAGCACCGAACACGCAACCAGATCACCCGCATTCACCGCTTCGGAGATCGGCTCAGGCAGCGGGCCGGAGTTACCGATACATGTCGTGCAGCCATAGCCGACCAGATCAAAGCCCAGCTCGTTGAGCGGCTCTTGCAGTCCGGCTTTTTCCAGATATTCGGTCACGACTTTCGAGCCGGGAGCGAGGGACGTTTTCACCCAAGGCTTCGGCTTAAGGCCTTTTTCAGAGGCCTTCTTCGCCACCAGACCCGCCCCGACCATCACATAAGGGTTCGATGTGTTGGTGCAGGAAGTGATAGCGGCGATAACAATCGCGCCGTTGTCGAGTTCATAATCCGCTTCGCGGACTTTTTGCGTCGTGCCCTTGTCTTCCTGCTCCGCGATCATTGTGTTGAATGCGCCGGAGGCTTCGCTGAGGATTATGCGGTCTTGCGGGCGTTTCGGTCCCGAAATAGCAGGTTCGACCGTGCTCATGTCGAGTTTTAGGGTCGAGGAGAATACAGGGTCGCCGGATTTGTTATCACGCCACAGGCCTTGCACCTTTGCATATGCCTCAACAAGAGCGATGCGCGCCTCGTCACGGCCTGAAACGCGCAGGTAACGCAGCGTTTCGCGGTCCACAGGGAAAAACCCGCAAGTCGCGCCGTATTCCGGTGCCATGTTGGCGATGGTTGCACGGTCTGCGAGAGGCAGGTTGTCCAAACCGTCGCCGTAGAACTCGACGAATTTGCCGACAACGCCGTGCTCGCGCAGCAACTCAACAACGCGCAGGACCAGATCGGTCGCTGTCACGCCTTCCTTGACGGAACCCGTCAGCTTGAAGCCCACGACTTCAGGGATCAGCATCGAAACAGGTTGGCCCAGCATCGCCGCTTCCGCTTCAATACCACCAACACCCCAACCCAGAACCGCGAGGCTGTTGACCATCGTCGTGTGGCTGTCCGTTCCGACCAGCGTGTCAGGATACGCAACGCGGTTACCGTCCTTGTCCTCATCGGTCCAGATCGTCTGGGACAGATATTCAAGGTTCACTTGGTGACAGATGCCGGTTCCCGGGGGCACAACGCGGAAGTTGTTAAACGCGCCCTGACCCCATTTCAGGAACTCATACCGCTCACCGTTGCGCTCGTATTCACGCTCAACATTGGCTTTGAACGCGTGCGGCGTGCCGAACTGATCGACCATCACGGAGTGGTCGATGACCAGGTCAACGGGGGAGAGCGGGTTGATTTTCTGCGGGTCGCCGCCGAGCGTCTTCATCGCATCGCGCATCGCGGCCAGATCGACGACCGCCGGAACGCCGGTAAAGTCTTGCATCAAAACGCGGGCGGGGCGGTACGCGATCTCGCGGTCGGTTTTACCGCCATTCGCAACCCAGTCGGCGAAGGCGTGGATGTCTTCGGGCGTTACTGTGTCACCGTCTTCATTGCGGAGCAGATTTTCAAGAACCACACGCAGCGAGGCGGGAAGTTTGCGCAGATTACCGACACCTGCGGCCTCTGCGGCTTCGATGGAGTAAATCTGGTACTCTTCCTTGCCAACGGTCAGTTTGCGGCGGGTGTTTAGCGAGTCTGTTCCTGTGGAGACGGTCATGAAGCCCTTCCTCTCTCTGCTGGAAGCGCCGGGGCATTTCGCAACTGCGAAAGCGTGCGAAGCGGCGGCGCTGCTGATTGCGCCCCTATATCTGGCGGGACACAGCGAATGATGCCGCTCTCATAAGCATATTTTGTATAAAGGGCAATCACTTGTGGACTTCACAAGGCCGCGAAATTCCATATCTGATGATTAAATGCGCGCATGATCATGCACAACCATAAACGTCAGACAGTACGCCCTTGAAGCTCTGCTACGAGCATCGAGGGGCTGCATCGGCATCAAAAATGGTGCGTTGCACCTATGCGGATGTTTTGATTCAGGCAATAACTGCCGCCACTTACCCTGCCTTCAAAGTGCGACTCGTATGGTGCACGCCGGTGGTTTCACGTGCTTTCACTATTTCGCGGCGGAGTGAAAAGCGGTCGTGGCGCGATACAATATCGTTCCGGCGTACACGCAGCGGCGCAGACAACTGCGCCAACAAAGTGGGATTGAACGCATAAACCAACAACAGACGGTTCACCTGACCATTATCCCCTGCGAAGGGTAAAATCATGCGTGTGTATGGAAACGCTGTTCCGGTCTTGGTGTTGGCGGAATCGGCCATCATCGCGGGGTCGCCTGTCAACGCGACTTCGAGCAGGCGTGGCATGACCTTGAACAGATGCTCATCATCGTAAATTTCATCAATGCATTGGCCGAACGATTCGCCGAAAACCTGTGAAACAAAACGCCCTTCCAGCTTTTGCCGGAACCGTATGCCCGATTCCGCATGTTCGACTTGTAGCAGCATGGCGGAGGGCAGAGCGCGGGAAATAAGTTCTGGTTTAAAACTGTTGCGCGGTGGTGCGGCCTCAGTGGTTTTAAGGCTTCTCCAATTCTCAAACGCAATTTCCTGACGAAAATCGAGGGCCATACTATCGAGTTCTAAAACATCAGACATACTATAGGCTCCACATGCGTATCTTACTCTACGTCGCGCTTTTTACCCAAAACGATTCGTCCCGCTTTCGATCTACAAAGCACGGCTACATACTGCGGTTATTTTAGTTAAAGAAATCTTGCCGCACTGAATACAGCAGTAACATTGTTTTAATCATTCTGAGGTGGAGCGCTTCCCATCTGGGCAGATCCATCGTAGGCAACCGCATGACCGCTAAAAACAGCATATTCCGCGACAAAGACAGCGCACCGCAGATTGTGACGCTGGGCTGTCGGCTGAACGCGTATGAGGGCGCGGTCATTGAATCTCATGTTAACGCAGCCGGGTTGTCCAACGCGATTGTCGTTAACACGTGCGCGGTGACGGGCGAGGCGGTGCGTTCTGCACGCCAGACGATTCGCCGCTTGCGCAAAGAAAATCCCGGCGCGCAGGTCATCGTCACCGGATGCGCGGCACAGACGGAACCGGAAACATTCGCCGAGATGGGCGAAGTTGATTTGGTGCTGGGCAATGCCGAGAAGGTTGATTTAGCAGAGTGGCGGCGCATTGCCGGAGCCAATACGCCCGATTTCGGTGTGGAGGCCGCCGAGAAGTTGCGCGTCAATGACATTATGGAAGTGCGCAGTCTCGCCCCGCATATGATTGACGGTTTAAGCGAGCGGACGCGGGCATTTGTGCAGGTGCAAAACGGTTGTGATCACCGTTGCACGTTTTGCATCATACCGTTTGGACGTGGCAACGCCCGTTCCGTCCCTATTGGCGAGGCTGTGCGGCAGGTCGAGCGATTAGTCTCATCAGGGCATTTGGAAGTGGTGCTCACGGGCGTCGATCTAACATCTTACGGCCCCGACTTGCCGGGCAGCCCGAAACTGGGCGATCTGGTGCAGGCGATCCTTAAACATGTGCCGGACCTGCCGCGGTTGCGTCTTTCCTCCATCGATTCAATTGAAGCTGATCCCGCATTGATCGAAGCCATCGGCTCGGAACGGCGGTTGATGCCGCATCTGCATCTGTCGCTGCAATCCGGCGACGACATGATCCTCAAACGGATGAAGCGTCGCCACCTGCGTGATGACGCGATCCGCTTTTGTGAGGAAATTCGCGCAAAAAGGCCGGACATCGTGTTCGGCGCGGATATTATCACGGGCTTTCCAACCGAAACTGAGACGATGTTCGAGAATTCGATGAAGCTGGTCGAAGAATGCGGCCTCACCTTCCTGCATGTCTTCCCGTATTCGGCGCGAAAGGGCACGCCTGCTGCGAAGATGCCTCAGGTTTTGCAAGCCACCCGAAAAGAACGGGCGGGACGCCTGCGCGCGTTGGGCGAAAGCCGCCGCGATGCCTATCTGCATAGCCAGATTGGTAAGGTTGAAAATGTGCTGGTCGAGCGCGATGGGATGGGCCACAGCGAGAGTTTTGCCGAAGTTGTTGTGGGGGCGGATGCGCCCGGAGGCCGTATTGTTAAGGCGACCATTGAGCGGGTTGTCGGACAGCGTCTCGTTGCGATGAAGCCTGATATTTGAAATATCAGGTGGTATTTTTGGCCAATACATCGTATTGCGACAGTATGGTGCGGAAATCGTGCAATATCGGCATTCAAAATCTTTGAAAGACGTTTTGTGTTTTAAATCGATTTATTTATGATCGGTTTTGATTGTTACCTATGGAAAAAGCGCCCAACATTATCTTCCGTAGGCTGATGTTTGGGGTGAGGTTAGGCTGCCGCTATGTACCGCATCATGGATGCTTAACAATATTGAGATGCCTGTCGGGATATGTTCTTCTTTGGCACGTGGCAGATAACGGGACGTGACGATGGCTAGAATTTTGCTCTTGGAAGATGAAAGACCGCTTCGTCGGTTGATGGCTGAAGTATTGAGGGAGCAAGGGCACGAAGTTGTTGATCACCCCGATGGCAGGGTCATACGTGATATTTCGTTGATCAAAGATTTTGATGTGTTGATTACGGATCTCATAATGCCTGAAGTAGATGGGCTTGAGGCTGTTCTGGCTATAAAAAAAGTTAACCCTGACATTAAAGTCATTGCATTTTCAGGTGGTGGGCGAACTGTGACGCTTGACTATCTTCCTTACGCGAAAAGTTTCGGCGCTGAGGTTGTGCTTCATAAGCCGTTCTTGATTGATGAGCTGACCGACGAAGTGAATAAACTTCTCGGCTTGACGGACAAGAACTCGGACAGTGCTTAAAATCCGCCGCGATCAAATAGACCGCGATATTACGACAAGGAACACCCTTCCGGGTAGGTGGTGTTCGTGTTATAAGTAATCTCGGTTGTGGCTCAGGGTGGGTATTTTCTGATCCGGTCTTTCCGAGCGCACCATGCGCAGCGTGTACCTGTTGCGCATGGTCAGCCTAAGCCCAGAAAATCCAGGTTATCGCACGGGGGGCATCCGTACCGTTTTCGAGCGGCATTCACGGTTCACATCACTGCCGCAACGGCGCGGGTTCAGGGCGGTGTCGAAGCAAATCTTCACTTCCTGCAGTCGGTTTTTGCGACAGTTGATAACGATCTCATCCGCCTCAATCGACGGATTCGCCTCGATAAACGCATCCTCAATCACACGCGGGTCGATCACCAGCGTCTTGCCCAGCTTACGCAGTTCTTTGGGTATGACCACAGAATCATAAGCGGCTTTGACCGTCTCAAAATACCCGCGCGGGTCTTGGCCTGAGCATGTGCCGTGTTTTTTCCACTGATGGAAGATCAGCCCCTTGGCGGGCATAATCGGCAGCATCTTATCGACCGTGCGGTCCGGCACACGGGCGCTGATGTCACAAAATTCCGGCCAGCCCGTCTCGTATTGCGGCCATAATCCGTGGGCGACAAAGCCGAAATCCCGCGAGCCATTGCACTGGGGTGAGCGGTTATCGCCCTTGTCTTCGCAGAAGCTGGGTGACCAGGACAGGGCCAGTACATAGTAATCGAAATTGGCATTTTTCGGCGCGGTGCGCGTAGCGTTACTATTGCTTTCGCCGCGTTGGGGAGACTGCCCGCCGATGATCGCATCCAGCCCGCCCTCCTGATACGCTGCGATAACAGCCACAATAATCGCGCCGATGACGCCGAGGATTTTCTTCAAGTTCACGCTCAAACTCCTGCCTTAAGCCTTTTCAAACCGCCCCGTTTGACTATATACGAAAGCAAGTCTCCCGGAAAACATATGCTGCCGGCAGACGCGCCCCATAGCGGAGCGCGCGCTTTCGCGGCATGTCTTAACGAAAGAGTTTCAAGATGTCTCTGCCCCTGATGCCAAAAGCTGTCGCCGTCTGGCTGGTCGACAACACCTCGCTGACATTTGATCAGATCGCCGAGTTTGTGGGAATGCACCCTCTTGAGATTTCAGGGATTGCTGATGGTGAAGTGGCGCAGGGTCTTAAAGGGCGCAACCCGATCGACAGCGGCGAGCTGACCCGCGAGAATATCGAACATTGCGAGCAAACCCCGACCGCCCGCCTGCGCCTGAAACCACGCGTTCAAATGCCTGAAGTTAAGCGCAAGGGGCCGAAATATACACCACTGTCAAAACGTCAGGAGCGTCCGGCGGCGATTCTGTGGTTGATCCGCAATCACCCCGAGCTGACCGACGCG
Source organism: uncultured Neomegalonema sp. (assembly GCA_937948985.1). Taxonomy (GTDB): domain Bacteria; phylum Pseudomonadota; class Alphaproteobacteria; order Rhodobacterales; family Rhodobacteraceae; genus JAHDDY01. Next base: position 12,150 of record CALFAK010000065.1, read on the forward strand.
CAAATCTCGCGCCTTGTGGGCACGACCAAGCCGACAATCGGGTCGATCCGTGACAAATCGCACTGGAACTACGCCAATACCAACCCTGTTGATCCGGTTGCGCTGGGCATGTGTAAGCAAATCGAGTTGGACGAAGCCGTTGCCAAATCCGCTCCGAAGCGTGCTGCGATGGAAGAAGAAATGCGCCCCGAAGGCGCTCTGCTGAGCACCGATGAATCGCTCAGTGAAGAGGAAGTGGTTCCGGAGATGGACGAAAACGCCGCGCCGGATGATTTCTTCAATCTCAAGAAAACGGGCGATGACAGTGATGAGGATGGTGAAAAAGATAAGGTTTCGTAACCGCTACTCCTCAACCTTCACCAATGGCTGCTCAAAGATCGAGCGGCCACCGTCCACCGCCATGATCTGGCCCGTCACATAGCTGGCATTGTCACTGGCCAGCATTGCCGCGATGCCCGCGACCTCGGTCGTCTCGGCAAGACGCCCCATCGGGGTGCGTGCGATAACGTCTTTACGAACACCCGGATCTGTCATGCCGGAGAACCGCCCCGCAATTCCGCCCGGCGCAATCCCGTTCACACGAATCCCGAACGGTGCCAGCGACACCGCGAATCCACGGGTCAGCTGATCCAACCCTGCCATTGTCACGCCCAGCAAAAACCGATCGGGTCGTGAGCTGTCCCCGGTCAGGGCGGAGACGTTGATGACGCTGGCGCGGACCTTGCCGCTTTCCGTTTCCTCCGCGCGCTTGACCAGGTATTTCGCGAAAAGTTGGGTCAGCAAAAACGCGGATTTCAGATTGACGCTCATTGTGTCGTCGAAATCTTTCTCATTCACCTCAATCGCATCGCCGATTCCGGCCAGCGTCGTCGCATTGACGAGAATATCCACACTGTCAAATGCATCCAGCGTTGCGGCCATCAGGTTGTTGATGTCCAGCCGTTGTGTCGGATCGCAGCGGAAGCCGGCGGTGCGTATGCGGTCAGGGTCAAGTTCCAACGCCTCGGACAGCACCGTTTCCTCATCGGCATCGGCCATCATCACCGCCGCGCCCTCGTCAAAGAAGCGTTGTGCCACGGCAAGACCGATGCCTTTGGCGGCGCCCGTTACAATGGCGACCCGGCCTTCGAGTAGTTTCACGGCATACGTCCTTTATCCAAGCGATCCAGCCTGTTTAGGGCATCGGGCTATCAGAGTCATTCGCGATTGGCCGTAATATCCTCATCAAAGGTCCGTTGCATCAGAACCAATGTCAGCCAGCGATCAAACTTCTTGCCCACTTCGGGCATCCGTCCGGTCTCTACAAAACCCATCTCGTTGTGGATGTGGATGCTGGCCGCATTTCCGGCCTCAATCCCGCCGATCATCGCATGGACGCCGCGCTCCTCTGCGATTTTGACCAGCGCCCGCAGTAAGGCCCGTCCCGCGCCGCTGCCCCGCTCTTCACGGTCGACATAGACCGAATGCTCGACCGTGTGGATGTAGCCTGAATGCGGGCGGAACGGGCCGTATCCCGCGTAACCGATCACACCGCCCGCCCGTGTTGCCACCAGCACAGCCATGCCGGAGTCCAGCCGCTCCGAAAGCCACGCCCGCATTTGCGCGCTGGTGCGGGGTGTTTCATCCCATACATTCACATCATTGCGAATTTCGTCGTTCACAAGACCACGCATGGCCTCGACATCGTCGATTGTCGCTTCCCTGATCTCGATTTTAGGCATCTCCTGCCACTCCTGCTACGCAACACAACTTTAGCGATGTTCTCGACAGACTCATAGATATGTGGTCCAAAGCGGCGCGGCAATCGGGGAGTGCTCAATATGGCGTGTATTTTAATCACAGGGGCCAATCGCGGCATCGGTTTGGCGATGACACGGGCGGCGGTTCGGCACGGGGACAGTGTTATCGCGACGGTGCGCGATGCTCAAAAGGCCACGGCGCTTATGCTGTTGGCCGAGGAAATCGGCGGTATCACGATTCGCGAATTGGACGTGGTGGACGAGAATAGCGTTGCGGCCTTTGCGGCAGCGACCACTGAAGCGCCGGATTTGCTGATCCTGAATGCGGGCGTGTTCAACGTGCGGGGCGGGATTGAAGACCCCGGTCACAGCGTTGAGGCATGGCGGGATTCGCTGATGACCAATGTCGCGGGGCCGTTCCTCGTAACGCGCGCATTACTGCCGAATATCGAACGCAGCGAGGGGCGCAAGATCGCGATTGTCTCGTCGATTATGGGGTCCAGCGAACGCGCGCCCGGCAACGCCTATCCTTATCGCTCATCCAAGGCGGCGGCGGTCAATTTGGCCCGAAATCTTGCCGCTGAGCTGAAACCGCGTGGCATTGCGGTGGGCGCATATCACCCCGGTTGGGTGCGCACGGATATGGGCGGCGACAGCGCGGACATCTCGCCGGAGGAAAGCGCCGAAGGGCTGCTGTCACGTTTCGATGCGCTGTCGATGCGGACGACAGGCGTGTTTGAGGATTATCGCGGCGATGCAATCCCTTTCTGAATGGCCATCACAATAACAACGGAACGAAAATTATGACGGCCAAAGCTGGCGAGATTTACACAGCATTCGCGACCATCAAGGGTGAAAGCGATGCGCAAGCGCTGTCAGAAGCGATGGAGCGGATGGAGCCTGTGCCCACGGGCGTCGGCTGCTTTGAGATTGAGGATGACGGTGATCTCTGGGAGGTTGGCGGCTATTTCTCCGAAAACCCCGAAGGCATCGCGCTGACGCTGTTGCAAATGGGGTTTGGTTGCTCGCCCTTCGTAATCTCGAACGTGCCGCCGGAGGATTGGGTTGCCAAGGTGCGCCGCGAGTTGCGCCCTGTTGATGCGGGTCGTTTCACTCTTCACGGGGGGCATGATCTGGGCGATGCCCCGCCATCGGCGATCCGTTTGCAGATCGAGGCGGCGATGGCGTTCGGCACGGGTCATCATGGTACGACGCGCGGTTGTCTGATGGCGATGGATCATCTGGCGCGCAAAGGGTTTTACGCCCGCAATGTGCTGGACCTCGGAACGGGCACGGGCGCGCTGGCGATGGGGGCGGCAAAGCTGTGGAAAGCGCGCTGCATCGCCACGGATATTGACCCCGTGGCGGTGATGACAGCGCGCGAGAACATCCGCTTTAACGGCACGGGCGCGATGGTGCGTGCGGTGGAGGCCAGCCGTGCGACAGGGGGTGCGGTGGCGGAGAATGCGCCGTATGACATCGTCTTTGCGAACATCCTTGCAGCCCCGCTCAAGCGCCTCGCCCCGCAAATCGCCAGCGTTACGATCAGTGGCAGCGCGGTGATCCTGTCCGGCTTGCTGCACCGCCAAGCACCCGGTGTGGAGCGCGTGTTTGCGGGCTGGGGGATGCGTGCCGAACGGCGCATCCGCCTGAACGAGTGGACCACGCTAAGCCTGCGCCGGACCACGAACCGCCCGCTTTAGAAGGAAAGATGACCATGACCCGCTACGCCATTCCCGCACCGGCCATTCCTTCTTTGAGCATTGACGGCAGCAGTGACCGGTTTCCGGTCCGGCGGGTCTATTGTATCGGGCGGAACTATGCGGCGCATACGATTGAGATGGGGGGCGATCCGAACCGGGAGGCGCCGTTCTTCTTCCAGAAAAACCCCGATAACCTCGATCAAAGCGGGGAGTTTCCGTATCCGGTGAAATCGGGCGATGTGCATCATGAGATGGAGATGCTGGTCGCGCTGAAATCGGGTGGTACGGACATTCCTGTAGCCAACGCGTTGGAGCATGTGTTCGGTTACGCGGTCGCGCTGGATATGACGCGTCGGGACTTGCAAGGCGATGCCAAAGCGGCCCGGCGGCCTTGGGAGATTGGCAAGGCGTTCGAGCGCTCTGCACCATGCGGGCCGATTATGCCCGTCAGCGCTGTGGGACATCCCGACCACGGGCTTGTGCAACTGAGTGTGAATGACGAGACGCGGCAGACGGGTGATCTGAACCAGATGATCTGGAAAGTGCCGGAGATGATCGCCTATCTGTCCGAATATTTTGAGCTGGCGGCGGGTGATGTGATTCTGTCCGGCACGCCGTCGGGTGTTGCGGCGGTCGCGCGTGGCGATGTGATGGAGGCGAAAATCGCAGGGCTTGGTTCGCTGAAAGTGACGGTGGTTTAATGCCATGAAACTGCGCAAGATCGAGACGTTTACCAATGAATTCGTCGGCTTTGTCCGTGTGACGGATGAGGATGGCAGGCAGGGATGGGGGCAGGTTTCGACCTATAATTCCGACATAACCTGCACCGTGCTGCACCGTCAGGTCGCGCCTTGGATGTTGGGTGCGGATATCAGCGATCTCGATGACGCGCTCGATCTGGTTGCTGAGCGTGAGCATAAATATCCCGGATCATACCTGCGCCGCGCAATGGCGGGGGTGGATACCGCAATTTGGGACTTGCGCGGCAAGCTGGCGGGTAAACCTGTTGCTGAGTTACTGGGCGGGTCAGCTGGCAAGGTGCGCGCCTATGCGTCGTCGATGAAGCGCGATATTACGCCAGCGGACGAGGCGGATCGTCTTAAAATGCTCAGGGACCGCGACGGGTTCACCGCTTTCAAAGTGCGCGCGGGGGCCGAGGTTGGCCGGAATCAAGACGAATGGACAGGGCGCACAGAAGAGATCATCCCGACAATCGCCCGCGCGCTGGAGGGTGCCGACCTGCTGATCGATGGGAATTCATGCTACTCACCGGATCGGGCGATTGAGGTGGGGCGGATGCTGGAAGCGAACGGGTTTTGCCATTTCGAGGAGCCGTGCCCCTATTGGGAATTGGAACAGACCAAGCAAGTCACCGACGCGCTGGATATTGACGTGACAGGGGGCGAACAGGACTGCGATTTGCCGACGTGGCGACGGATGATCGACATGCGGGCGGTTGATATTGTGCAACCGGACATCCTCTATCTGGGCGGCATCGCGCGGACGCTGCGGGTCTGCAAGATGGCTGAGGCGGCGGGATTGCCCGTCACGCCGCACTGCGCGAACCTGTCACTCGTGACACTGTTCACCATGCACCTGCTGCGCGCGATCCCGAATGCGGGGAAATATCTCGAATTTTCGATTGAGGGCGCGGATTATTATCCGTGGCAGGAGGGGCTGTTCGTTAACTCGCCCTACTCGATTGAGGACGGCCACGCCACAGTCACCGACGCGCCGGGCTGGGGCGTTGAAATCGCGCCGGAGTGGCTGGAGAAAGCGGTGTATCGGCTGAGTGAAGCCTGAAACTCGTCGTAAATGTGGAAAATTGTAATCTGGTTGATTTAAATCAAGTCAAATAACCACGCTTTCCCGCATGTTGAATGTTGCATTCATCGATGGAGGACGGGTTATGGCTATCCTGACGGTGACGACAACGGCGGACAGTGGTACGGGAAGTCTGCGCGATGCGCTGGCAAGAGCTTCAGGTACTTCAAACTCAATCAGCTTTGATCCATCGCTTGCCGGCGGCACGATCAGGCTGCAAAGCGGCGCGCTTTAGGCGGGGCCGGGAACGCCAGCCCTTACACGGTTCATAACAATTGATGGCGATATCGATAATGACGGTGTTGCTGATATCACGTTGTTTGGCGATCGCAATGGCAGTGGTGCGATTGATGCGGGGGATACGCATCATCTTGAGGTCAAAGCCAATACGCGGCTTGTGATTGAGGGGCTGAACTTCAGCGGCGGATACGCTGCGCCGGAAGCGGGCGATCCTTCGGGTGATGCGGCTTCCAGCATTCGCAACGCCGGTAATCTGACGCTGCAAAATTCGGTGATATCCAATGGGTTCGCGCAGGGGTGTGAAGGTTCGGCAGGGGCTTCGCCGACGGCGCTTTCGATAGGTGGCGGGGATGCTGCGGTGGTGTTTAACAACGCGTCGCTGACGCTTATCAACACCCGCTTGGAGCGTAATGTCTCGCATGGTGGCGATGGGTTCGATGGCACCGCTGTAAGTGATTTTGGGCTTCTGCGCAGGGGCAGCGATGGGGGAGCGGCGGCCACAGTTCTCAACAATAATTCGGCGAGTGCCGAAGGTTCGTCTTTCTATCTCAACAATGCGACGGGTGGGGACGCGGGAACTGTGGGGATCTATTTTTATAATGTCGTGCGTAGCAGCGAGTGGGGACATCATGGCGGGGATGCCGCCGGAGGGATGCTCAACGACGGCGCGGCGGCGATAATCGACTCCGTTTTCGACGCTAACACGGCGATGGGTGGAAATGGTTCGGCGGGTGGGCCTGACGGTCACGGTGGTGTTGGCGGTAATGGCGGACACGCGGCGGCAGGTGTGCTGAACGATGGTGTGGGAATGGGTGTGCGCAACGGGACCATCTTTCTCTACGGCACGCGCAATGACGCGGCGAGCGGTAAAGTCGGGGGGACGGATGCGAGAGCGGATCGTTTCGTTGGTGCCCTTTCGAGCGATACCGAAACCACTCAGAAGATTTCACGGGTGCCGGAGGTCAGCTTTGGTGAGCAGAGTTTCGACATGTATGACGAGGTCGCCTTGCCGCCGCGTCCGATCCTTGAAATGGCGCGCGAAGCCTATGAAAAGCTGAGCGATCTGGTCGAGGAGATGAAACCGCAGGCATCTGTCACGCCTGAGGTTCCGGCTGAAACTGCACAGCAAAGCGCTGAACCGACCGATGTTGAGGCGTCAGAGGGTCAACGCGCCACGGATAGCGAACCGGAAACTGTGCGTGTGGCTGAAAGTGAAACCCATCGCGGCAGCACCCGCTGAGGCCAACGCTCAGAAGGATGCCGAAACGGTGGAATCGCAAGAAATTTAGGTCTTTTCGACGGGGCGGCATGAGGCTCGCAAAAATGCCGCTCTTACAGCCGCTTGACCGGGCCTCAAACCCGCCCCATAACCCGCAATATGGCGAAGATAGAAAACATCCGGAACTTCTCGATCGTGGCGCATATTGACCACGGGAAGTCCACCCTTGCGGATCGGTTGATCCAAACCACAGGCACGCTTTCCGACAGGGAGATGCAGGAGCAGGTGCTCGACTCGATGGACATCGAGCGCGAGCGCGGCATCACCATCAAGGCGCAGACCGTGCGGATCGAGTATCCGGCCAATGACGGCAACACCTATATTCTCAATCTGATCGACACGCCGGGGCATGTGGACTTTGCCTATGAGGTCAGCCGCTCGATGCAGGCGGTTGAGGGGTCTTTGCTGGTTGTTGACGCTTCCCAAGGGGTTGAGGCGCAGACGCTGGCCAATGTCTATCATGCGATGGAGGCGGACCACGAGATCGTGCCCGTGCTCAACAAGATAGACCTGCCCGCCGCAGAGCCGGAACGGGTTTGTGCGCAAATCGAAGACGTGATCGGCATCGATGCGTCCGAGGCGATCCATATCTCGGCCAAATCCGGCCTCGGCATCCCTGATGTGCTGGAGGCGATTGTCACGCGCCTGCCTGCGCCGTCGGGCGATAGAGATGCGCCGCTGAAAGCGCTGTTGGTTGATTCGTGGTACGATGCTTATCTGGGCGTTGTCGTCCTGATCCGCGTGGTAGACGGCACGTTGAAAAAAGGCCAGCGCATCCGCATGATGCGCGCTGGGGCGACCTATCCGGTGGATCGCGTCGGCGTATTCCGCCCGGCAATGGAAAATGTTGATATGTTGGGGCCGGGCGAACTTGGCTTCCTGACCGCCTCAATCAAGCAGGTGCGTGATACCAATGTTGGTGACACGATTACGCTGGAAAAGGGCGGCTGCGAGGAGGCGCTGCCCGGCTACCAACCCAGTGTTCCCGTGGTTTTCTGCGGCATCTTCCCGGTCGACACCAATGAGTTCGAAGACTTGCGCGAAGCGATGGAAAAGCTGGCGCTCAACGATGCGTCCTTCAGCCACGAGATGGAAACATCCGCCGCGCTGGGCTTCGGCTTCCGCTGCGGATTCCTGGGGCTGCTGCACCTTGAAATCATCACCGAGCGGCTTGAGCGCGAATACAATATCGACCTCATCACCACCGCGCCCAGTGTGGTCTATCACCTGCAAATGCGCGACGGCACGACGGTGGAGATGCACAATCCCGCCGATATGCCCGATGTGATGAAGATCGAGGCGATTGAGGAGCCGTGGATCAAGGCGACCATTCTCGTGCCGGATGAATACTTGGGCGACGTTTTGAAACTGTGTCAGGAGCGGCGCGGGGTGCAGCTTGACCTCACCTACGCCGGCACGCGGGCGATGGTGGTTTATAAACTGCCGTTGAACGAGGTGGTGTTCGATTTCTACGACCGCCTGAAATCGGTGACGCGCGGCTATGCGTCGTTCGATTATCAGATGGACGGGTACGAGGCGGGTAACCTCGTTAAGATGAGCATTCTGGTCAATGATGAGCCTGTTGATGCGCTGTCTACAATCACTCACCGCGACAAGGCGGAGAACCGGGGCCGTTCGATGTGTGAGAAGCTCAAAGAGCTGATCCCGCAGCACATGTTTAAAGTGCCGATCCAGGCCGCCATCGGGGGCCGCATCATCGCCCGCGAAACAATCTCTGCCCTGCGCAAAGACGTGACCGCCAAATGTTATGGCGGTGATGCGACGCGTAAGCGTAAGCTGCTGGATAAGCAAAAAGCGGGTAAGAAGAAGATGCGGCAATTCGGTAAAGTCGATATTCCGCAAGAAGCATTTATTAATGCGCTGAAGATGGACGGGTGATGTATCTGACTTCTAATTATTTAGAAACTTGAGACCTTCATCCAGCATATTGCGATCGTTCAGCATTTTGTCGCGGTCGGCTTTCGTTTGCCCGATCCCCATCGACATGGAGTTATCAACCAAAACGAACAGATCGACATATTTCGCCCGTTCTGAACTCACAACCTCACTTGTCACAGTTACCGTATTCATAAAGTCGGGCAGAAAACTACTGAAAAGACTGGAGTATTCGACGGATACAGTCATTTCGGACACAAGATCCAACCCATCGCGCCTAGTGATGATACTTACCCTTATTATCAAAGCCAAGACGTCCGTATGCGCATCGATGCGGTCAAAGATGCATTGTTCGGGTTTCTGCAACGCGTCGGTTTGCGTTGGAGTGCGCCGCGCACAGAAAATACCTGTGTCAGCTTACGAACAACCAGCCAATTGGATCATTCAGAAAGTCCGGTCTATTTCGGCCCCGGCAATGCCAAACATCAAGTGCGTCATATTACTTTGGATAAGTGGCTCGACGAACAGACTTCAACACAGACGCAGATAGCGCGGTCATTAGAGCATCTTGAGGGCGCTATGGGCGTCAGCGGTTCCGGTGATACCGAGAATGACAGGAAAAAAATCCTCATTTTGATGACCGATGGTCTTGAGCACGGGCACAAAACCGCCCCCGGCTTTAGGGTCGGACCTTACAGTGAGGCTGACACGCACGACCTTTTAAATAGGGCGGCCAATTACCTGAAAGAGAATGACATTAATAAATTCTACGAGGTTAGAGACCGCAACGGTGGCGGTTGGGGCAACTTTTATTACTGGGGCGTCGATAACGGCTTTGAAGAGCAAGCGAACATCCTGCAAGTGCTCGATCCCGCCGCATGCCAGCAGCTGAAAGATCAAGGGGTCGAAATCGTTGTGATGAACATCGAATATGGTGTTCCAGGTGATATTTATGATGCCGGTGATGATAAGATCATCCGTTTCAATGATCCGAGTATTGCTTATGGATACGCACAAAGGACGCAGATTGTATACGATCTGAAACCTCATATCGAACCGGAACTGGCGAAATGCGCGAGTAAGCCTGAGCTGTTGTTCTCGGTCGAGGAAGAAGACGAAATGGAAGCTGCATTCAAGAGCATCTTCGATGAGATCTATACTGAAGATCCGCCACGGATGACACAATAGAGGTATGCGGCCCGCTCTTCGAGTGGGATTTGTGAGCAGATGATGTGACAGATGCGGTGGCACGGTTTTGGAGTGAGCTTGGTCTTTACTTCGATGCCGTTGCCGCCGCATTTTGCGTTGTATGATTCACATTTCCAGTCACTCAGACGCTATTGCCCCGCGCGCCCTTCACACCCTGCGCGCGTTGATGAGCCATTGGCGACGCAAGCCGTTACAGCTGTTCGCGCTCGTCTCCGGCCTGATGATCGCTACCGCGCTGTGGAGCGGGGTTCAGGCGTTGAATGCGCAAGCCCGTGACAGCTATGACCGTGCCGCGCAGATGCTGGGCGGTACTCGGGTGCCAAGCCTTGCGCGGGCTGACGGGGTACTGTTCTCTCAAGATGCGTTTGTCACACTGCGCCGGGCAGGGTGGAAAGTATCCCCCGTGCTGGAGGGGCGTGTGCGGATGGACGGGCGTAGCATCCGCGTGTTGGGGATTGAGCCGCTGACGATGCCCCCCGCCGCCTCTGTGACGGGGGATGATGGCGGGGTTGGCGGGTTTGCGGGGTTTCTGACGCCGCCCTACCTGTCGCTGATCGCACCCGAAACGCTGGTCGAACTTGGCGAAGCGGGTGCGCGGCCTCTGACCGAAGACGGGCGCGCCCTGCCGCCACTCACGGCGCGGGAGGGGCTGGCACCGGGGATGATCGTCACTGATATTGGCGCGGCTCAACGCCTGTTAGATGCGGGGGACATGGTCTCGCGGTTGTTGCTGGACCCTGATGCCGTACAGCCTGTGGGCGGGCTGCCTGAGAATGTTCCGCTTGAGCGGGTTTCCAGCGATGTGCAGGGCGATTTGGGCCGCCTGACGGACAGTTTTCACCTTAATCTCACCGCTTTCGGGTTGCTGGCGTTTCTGGTCGGCCTCTTCATCGTTCATTCCGCGATTGCACTGGCGTTCGAGCAACGCTTGCCGATGCTGCGCACCTTGCGGGCGCTAGGGGTCTCGGCGCGGATGCTGACCGCCGTGCTGCTGGGCGAGTTGCTGACGCTGTCGCTGCTGGCGGGGATTGCCGGGGTGGTCGGCGGCTATTTCATTGCCTCCGCCCTGATGCCCGATGTGGCGGCGAGTTTGGGCGGGTTGTACGGGGCCGATGTGCCGGGCACGCTCTCACTGCACCCCTCATGGTGGATTGCGGGCATTGCGATCAGCGTCATCGGCGCGCTGGCGGCGGCGGGGTATTCGCTGCTGAAGGCGTACAGGATGCCCCCCCTTGCCTCCGCCAAACGTTATGCGTGGCGCGAGGCACAGCGGGGGTGGTTGCGGGCGCAAGGGGTGTTGGCGCTGGGCCTGTTAGCGCTGGCGGGCATCTTGTTCGGATTCGGCAGCGGGCTGGTGGTTGGTTTCGCGGGGCTCGCGGCGCTGTTGCTGGGGGCCGCGTTGCTGTTGCCGCCTGTCCTGAGCGTGGTGTTGGGTCTGGGCCAGCGGTTTGCAAAGGGGACGTTGGCGCAGTGGTTTTGGGCGGATGCACAGCAACAACTGTCCGGCCTGTCGATGGCGCTGATGGCGCTGTTGCTGGCGCTGGGGGCCAATATCGGCGTTGGGACGATGGTGAACGGGTTCCGCGACACATTCACCACATGGCTCGATCAGCGGCTGGTATCCGAGATTTATTTCAACACTCCCAGCGATGCCCAAGGTGAGCAGATCACGCGCTGGCTGGCGGCGCGTGATGACGTGAATGCAGTGCTGCCGACGGTGCGCGCGACGCTGCGGCTGGACGGGTTGCCGGTGGAGGTGGTCGGGCATGTCGATCATGCCACCTATCGCGATAACTGGCCTTTTATCGATGTGGTGGACGGTGTGTGGGTCCAGATGGTCGCGGGTGAGGCTGTGCTGGTCAGCGAACAGTTGTCGCGCCGCATGGATGTGAGCGTCGGTGATACGCTTGACCTGCGCGGCTGGTCCGTGACGGTTGGCGGGATCTATCCCGATTACGGCAATCCGAAGGGTCAGATCAGCGCGGATATGAGCGCGATGGAGCCGTATTTTCCAGGCGCGCAAAGCGGCGGCTACGGCATACGCACGACGCGGGAGGCGGTTCCGGCGTTGATTGAAGCGATGCGGGTGCAGTTCGGCTTAGATGACACTCAGATCATCGATCAGGCGGGGTTGAAGGCGTTCTCGAAAGGGGTGTTTGAGAAGACATTCGCCGTAACCGCCGCGCTGAATGTGCTGACAATGCTGGTGGCGGGGTTTGCGCTGTTTATGAGCCTGCTGACGCTGGCCGAGATGCGCCTGCCACAGCTTGCGCCGTTATGGGCGGGGGGTGTGACGCGGCGGGGGCTGGCGTGGATTGAGATGCTCAAAACGCTGGCAATGGCGTTGTTTACCGCGTTGCTGGCCGTGCCGCTGGGGCTGGCGGTGGCGTGGTGTCTGGTGGCGGTGGTGAATGTGCAGGCGTTCGGTTGGCGGCTGCCGTTTCACCTGTTCCCGATGCAGTGGCTGGCGCTGATCGGGCTGGCGTTGCTGACAGCGGCGATTGCGGCCGCATGGCCGATGTGGACCTTGCGCCGGATGCCTCCGGTGCGCCTAGTGAAGGTGTTTACGGATGAGCGGTAGAGTTTTTTTTGGCGCGCTTTTGACAGCATTTCTCACCACCCCCGCCAGCCCGCAAGGCTTCGCGGGGCTGGGCAGTGATGGCAGCGGCTTCGCGCGTGTCACGCCGGGGCAGGCGATCACGTTTCCACAAGACCACGGCGCGCATCCCGAATACCGGATCGAGTGGTGGTATCTGACGGCCAATCTCAAGGACGCGGACGGCACGGATTACGGGGTTCAGTGGACCCTGTTCCGCCAAGCCGCCGCCCCTAGCCCGCAGCGGCAGGGCTGGGAGTCGCAGCAATTCTGGATGGGCCACGCCGCGCTGACCACGCCAACGGGGCATTACCACAGCGAGAGCCTTGCGCGCGGGGGCATCGGGCAAGCGGGCGTGTCAGCGGAACCTTTCGCTGCGTGGATCGATGACAGTACGTTAGAGAGTAAGGGCGCGGGGTTTGCGCCACTTTGGTTGCGCGCGGGCGGGGCGGATTTCGCCTATGATCTGACGCTTGCGACCGATGCGCCGATGGTGCTGCAAGGGGAGGTTGGATTCAGCCGCAAGTCGGATCGCGGGCAGGCGTCGTATTATGTTAGCCAGCCGTTTTTCGATGCGAAGGGCACGATCACGATTGACGGCGAGGCGCGGGCGGTATCCGGCCCCGCTTGGATGGACCGCGAATGGAGTTCGCAGCCGCTGGCCGCCGATCAGGAGGGGTGGGACTGGTTCTCGCTGCATCTGGAGACGGGGGAGAAGGTTATGCTGTTCCGCCTGCGCCACGCGGAGGGGGCGGATTATTTCGCGGGCAACTGGATCACGCCGGACGGGCAGAGCACAGCATTGGCTCCCGATTCGATCAGCATGACCCCGCTGGAGAAATCAAAGGTTGCGGGGCGCGAAGTCCCCACGCGGTGGTGGTTGCAGGTGGCAGCGCGGGATCTGGATGTGACCGTGGCGGCGGTGAATACCGCCAGCTGGAACGAGACGCTGTTCCCCTATTGGGAAGGTCCGATCCATGTTGACGGATCGCATGGCGGCATCGGGTATCTGGAAATGACGGGGTATCGGGCGGAATAAGTGTGGGCGCTCACCCGCCACACACCCCGCAGCCCGGATCACTTTTCAGCTTCAAGGTCCGTGTTTCCGCCGACAGGGCATCGTAAACCAGCATCCGGCCTGTCAGCGGTTCGCCCGCCCGGCAGATGAGTTTGATGACCTCCATCGCCATCAGCGACCCCATGACACCGGGCAAAGCCCCTACAACCCCCGCTTCCGCGCATGTCGGGGCTAGTCCTTCCTCCGGGCGGTCGGGAAACACGCAGACATAGCAGGGAGAGCCGTTCGCAGGGTCATAGACCGATAACTGTCCGTCCCATTGCCCGATTGCCCCCGCCACCAGCGGTCGCCCCAACCGCGCGCAGGTTTCGTTCAGCAGATAGCGGGTGTCGAAATTATCCGATCCGTCACACACGATGTCATAGCCGCCGATGATCTCGCCCGCGTTCTCTGCCGTCAGCCGCACATTATGCGCCACAACCTCGACACCGGGGTTCACCGCGCCCAGCGACCGCTTTGCGCTCTCGGTTTTGGGCAAGCCCACCGCCCCCGTCGCGTGCAGCACTTGGCGTTGCAGGTTGGACAGATCAACGCTGTCATCATCCACCACCCCCAGCGTTCCCACGCCCGCAGCGGCCAGATATAACAACAACGGCGATCCCAAGCCCCCCGCGCCAAGGCTCAGCACCCGTGCCTTGCGCAATCGCGCCTGCCCCGGCCCGCCAATTTCCCGCAGCACAATATGGCGGGCATAGCGTTCAAGATCATCATCAGAGAGGGCCATGTGTATACCTGCGATCAAAGTGCCGTCGGTAAAAGGCTACCCCCTCCCCCCGTCAAACTGAACCGCCTTCGCACCATGCAGAGCAAAAAAAAAGCCCCGCCGGGTGAGGGCAGAGCTTAGAGGGGACAGTCGGGCGATCCGACTGGGAGGGAGAAATGTGTCGCATGACGTATAGTTAACGGCAGGGTGACAAAATGGTTCCCCGCTCGCTGATATTTTTTGCGAAACCTTACATCGCAAAACGAAGCGGATGGTCTGCCTGGAACGATCACCGTCCCCAAAATCCCCGCTTGTGAGGGTTTGGGTCGTGATCGCACCTTGCTTAATTGGTTTGGATCTGGCTGTGCATCGGCTGATTTGCGGCGTCCGAATAAGGCCATTCTTGACCTTCCTTTGAATCATGAGTGAGGGGCGATCCTTAGCCAGTGGTGTCAATAAATGATCGCAACACCACGATTTACAGCAAAAGAAAACCCCCGCCGGAGCGGGGGTTCCTGTAGCGCTTCGATGAAGCGATATCTTACTCGTCCATACCGATCAGCGACAGGATCATCTGGAACATGTTCACGAAGTTCAGGAACAGGCCCAGCGCACCCATAACAGCACCTTTTGCAAGCCATGCCGCGCCTTCAGCACCTGCAGTCGCAAAGTAGAGATACTCCTCTTTGATCCGCTGCGTGTCATATGCCGTCAGGCCCGCGAACACGAGAACACCAATCACAGAAATCGCGAAGGCAAGACCGCCAGACTGTAGAAACATGTTTACGATTGAAGCGAGAATCAGACCGACAAGACCCATCAGCAGGAAAGAACCCCAGCCGGACAGGCTTTTCTTTGTGGTGTACCCGTAAAGGCTCAAAGACATGAAAGCCACGGCGGTGATCATAAACGCCTGAACAACCGCCATCGGCTGGTTCGCATAGCGGATGAACACATACGAAAGCGATACACCCATCAGCGCCGTGAAAAACCAGTAAGTGAACTGGGCGGCTGCCAAGCTCATTTTCTGGATGCGAAAGCTCATGTAGAAGATCAGCGCAAGCGGCGCAAACATGACAACCCATTTTAACGGGGTTCCATGAACGGCTTGCGCCAATGCCGGCGTGTTGCCGAATGCAAACGCTGTTGCGCCGGCGATGGCCAGGCCGCCTGACAGATAGGTATAAACGGAATTCATGTGACTCCGTAGACCTTGGTCAATAGCGGCGGCGCGACCCCGCGCGCCAGTTGACTGAGCCGTTGCTTGATTAAGTTGAACCATTGTAACCACCCACTCCTGGTGCATTTGTGAAGACTGAGACAAATATCGCTGTTGTGACCCTAACGTTCAAGGTGCATTTCAGCATTTTCCGACGATTTTTATCAGATTGACATGGTAAGGCCCGATGATCCGCAGTTTTATTGCAATTTCACTCCCTGATGCTGCGACAGAATCGCTCATGGAGATTCAAGATAACGTCCGCAATGCCCGCTGGATCGAGGCGGATAACCTGCATCTGACGCTGATATTTTTGGGTGATTGTACGCGGAATCAGCTTTTAGAGCTTGATGCGGGCCTCAGCGCGATCTCAATGGATGCGTTTGACCTCGATATCAGCGGCACAGGCGCGTTCGGCGGCGGTAAGCCACATGTCCTCTATGCGAAAGTGGATGGCGGTGAGCCGTTGCGCCGTTTGCAGAGTAAAATCCAACGCCTCGCCGATGACGCCGGGATCGGCA
The DNA here is from genome assembly GCA_937948985.1 of uncultured Neomegalonema sp. Taxonomy (GTDB): domain Bacteria; phylum Pseudomonadota; class Alphaproteobacteria; order Rhodobacterales; family Rhodobacteraceae; genus JAHDDY01. Next base: position 28,157 of record CALFAK010000065.1, read on the forward strand.
CTGAACGCCGTAAATACAATCCGCACATTACGCTGGCCCGGTGCGGCGGCGGCGTGATTCCGGCTCAAGCCATCGAGTGGACGATACGCAACAACCTGTTTTCCCTGCCCCCTGTCACAGCCCACGGCTTTGGCCTCTTCCGCTCGGATTTGGGCACAGGGATGCCCGTTTACACCGAGCTGATGCATTATGACTTGATGTTTTGACGCTGATACTTCGCACATTTCATTGCGGCACTGCGGATTAACGAAGTCAAAACAACTGTCATTCCGCGCGAAGGCGCGGAATCCATAGATCAACGCGTATTGACACATGGGCCCCGCGGTCAAGCCGCGGGGTGACAAAATTCCCCACAATCCGGGACGCCGCTTATAAATTGACGCCGGCTCAATGACGGTTCACTCCCGCGCCTGAATTTCCCGAATAAGCCCCCGGCACGCACCCTCTATCAGCGCATAGGCACGGTCAAACCCGGCCTCGCCGCCGTAATACGGATCAGGCACTTCCCCGCCCTCCCCGAATTCCAGCAACAATTTCAAGGCCGCGCCGCCCTGTGCCGGGCGCAAGGCTTTCAAATTTCGCAGATTGTCGCGATCCATCGCCAGCACATAATCAAATGCATCAAAATCCGCCGCGGTGACCTGCCGCGCGCGTAGCGCTGACAGATCAATCCCCCGTCGCGCCGCCGCCTCTATCGCGCGCGGATCGGGCGGATTGCCAACATGCCAGCCCCCCGTTCCCGCCGAGTCAATCTCCACCTCCGGCGCGTCCGGCATCTCATCCAACATGTGCCGCAGTACACCCTCGGCCGTGGGCGAGCGGCAGATATTCCCCAAACAAACGAATAAAACACGGGTCAAAGCCCTGTCCCTCCTTGCGTGATGCGCCGGACTTTTCTACATCGCTTTTATGGCTATCAGAAACATCCTTTACCATCCCGATCCCCGCCTCAAGAAATCTTGTGAGATTGTCGCTGAGGTCGATGATGATGTGCGCGCCCTGATGACCGATATGCTGGAGACGATGTATGATGCCCCCGGCATTGGCCTCGCCGCCCCGCAAATCGGCGTGTTACGCCGTGTTATCGTCATGGATTGTGCAAAGAGCGAGGATGAGGAGCCGCAACCCTACTGCATGGCCAACCCGGAAATCACATGGTCCTCGGACGAGCTGAGCGTTTACGAGGAAGGCTGTCTTTCGATCCCCGAAGAATTCTCCGATGTCGAGCGCCCCGCTGCCGTTCGTGTGCGCTATCTCGACGAGAACGGTGCGGAGCATGAGATTGATTGCGAAGGACTGCTTGCCACATGTGTTCAGCACGAGATTGATCACATCAACGGCAAGCTGTTCATCGACTATCTTGGCCCGATGAAGCGGCAGATGATTACCGGACGTATGAAGAAGCGCAAGAAAGAGCGCGCGAAATCCACGGCATCCGCGTGAGTTTGCGCCTCGCCTTCATGGGCAGCCCCGATTTCGCCGTCCCGGCCCTCAACGCGGTGGTCGATGCGGGCTACGATGTTGCCGCCGTCTACGCACAGCCGCCCCGCCCCGCCGGACGCGGCAAGAAAGACCGTCTCACCGCCGTCCACGCGCGGGCGCTGGAACTGGGGTTGGAGGTCCGCACCCCCGTCAGCCTCCGCAACATCGATGCCGCCGCATCCTTTGCCGCGCTCAATCTCGACGTGGCCGTGGTCGCCGCTTACGGCCTGATCCTGCCCCGGCCGATCTTGGACGCCCCCAAGCACGGCTGCCTTAACATCCACCCCTCGCTCCTGCCCAGATGGCGCGGTGCGGCGCCGATTCAGCGCGCCGTGATGGCGGGCGATGCCGAAACGGGCGTGTGCATCATGCAGATGGGCGAAGGTCTCGACACCGGACCCGTCATCTTGCGTGAGCAAGGCCCGATTGGCGCGGATGAGACGGCGGGCGCGCTGAATAATCGCCTCGCCGTCCAAGGCGCGCGGATGCTGTGCGAAGCCCTGAACCTGCTCGAAACGGGCGCCCTCACCATCACGCCACAGGCTGAAAGCGGCGTCACCTATGCCGCCAAGATCGACAAAGCCGAGGCCCGCATCGACTGGACCCGCCCCGCCACCGACCTCGACGCCCATATACGCGGCCTTTCCCCGTTCCCGGGCGCATGGTGCGAGATCGCGGGCGAGCGGGTCAAAGTGCTCCTCGCCATCCCCGCAGAGGGCAGCGGCAAACCCGGAACCGCTCTCAACGACACGGGCCTCATCGCCTGCGGCACGGGCGCGCTCCAGCTGCAAACCGTTCAAAGGGCCGGAAAACCTGCGTTGCCGATAGACGCTTTCCTGCGCGGTTTTGATCTGCCGAAAGGCATTAACCTTGATTAACGCCTCCGCAAGCCTCACATTCCGGCCAACGCAATATTCAGGAATACAGACATGCTCGCATTGATCCTCGCCATCGCCGGAGCCGCCGCCGGATTTCTCGTCGGCCCGCAATACATCCGCAATGTCCCGCCAATTGCGCTGGGCGCGGCGGGTGCGCTTGTTGGCCTGTTGGTCGGCGCGAACCTTGGTTGGCTCATCAAGACGCTGATTCTGATGGCTATAGGCGCGGGGCTTTACCTGATGTACATGCAGTCCCGCAAAGGCTGAACAGCACACTTATTCTAATTTTGTTCTGCAATGTTTCACGTGAAACAGCGAAAAATCCCGCGTCAGAGCCGAAAAGCTCTGCCGTGGGCGGCAGCGGTGCCAAACCGATTACTCTCCCTAAAGGCGATTAAGGTAAGTTAACCCTTATATTTCAAAATCTTAAGCCGCAACGCCACCAGTCCGGCCACCACCACCAAAACACGCAAAAGCGCCAATCCGCGACCCTTTCTTTGCCACTGCGACACGTATGAATGCCGCTCCGGCTCAAACGACCACAGACACTCTCCTCTGAGTTGTTTTGCCGCCCCTCAGAGCTTTAGAATGAATTCAACTCCTGGTGGCTGATCCTCAAAAACGCCGCATCGCAATATCTGTCACCCCGGCGAAGGCTGGCGTCCAGCCTCGCGAAATTTCCAACAGCAACGCACAAGACACGAAGCCGGTCTCCACGCCTGCGCGTGAAATGACAACCCATCCCGCATTGTACGCTCACCAGCGATCAAACGGCACATACAAAATGTCAGAATCGCGGATCACCCTAAACCGAAACCCGCGCCACCAACCCCCGCAGCGCATGAACCGCACTCATCGCCGTCAGCGCGGAAGAGCTTGGCCGCCCCGGCAGCGCGTTGCCGTCAATCGTAAAGCTGAACCGCCCGAACGCGCCCCATGCCTCGATTTCGTGGCGGTTGGCGCTCAGGGCGGGGTCGGCGATCAGCACCACCTCTGTCGCGTCCATCCCGATTCCGGCCAGCGCCACCGTCGCCGCCACATTGGCATTCTTCGGATAGCGCAGCGCGGCATCGCGGGCGCTGCCTTCAAAATGCGCCGCCGCCTCGCTCAGATTATCAAGGTCCAGCACCCCCGCCGCCGCTGACCCCGCCCATCCGGCTGGTGGTTTGCGTCCTGTGTAACGCACGCCTTCAAGCCCGCCGACCGCCGCAGCCGACAGCGCATCAATCGCACCAATCGCACCGGGCAGTAGCCGCAAGCGCGCGCCGCCATCGCGCGCGGCCTGCTCCAGCGCCAGTGCAAATTCCGCATCGGCCAGCGCCCCGTTCGATACCGAGATCAGATCAATCCCGCGCCGCAGCACAGCCTCCCCATGCTGATGCAGCCCCGCATGTCCGGCACAATCCAGCACCGCCCGCACATCATCGGACAGCGCCGCCGCCTCCGTCACAGGTAACGCGCCACAGCCAAGGGCCGCCCGTGCCGCATCCTCACGTCCCGCGCGACAAATCACATGACTGATGACAAGATCAACATCCCCCGACAGCCGCTCCGCCACATATCCGGCAATGGCCCCGTACCCGATCAACGCGATTTTCTGTTTCATAAGCCTTCTTACCCCAACACCAAAGCAATCGCTCGAAAGAAAACAGCCCGCCGATAACGATAAACCCCTCTCCCCGCTTGCGGGGGAGGTTGGAAGGAGGGGCGTGCCGATCATCACCTCTGTTTGAAAGATCGAAACGCAGGGTGACCGCTTGAAAGCGGGAGCCAATCTATCAGCGTCATTGTCGGGCCTGTCCCACGAGTGTCTGGCAATTTTTACTTTTTAGTTTCTTGGTCACTATTTTCGGAAAATGCTTCATATGAAGCTAGCACTTCACATTTACTGAAAAATATTAATTTCAAACCGGAAGTCACCCCGCGACTTGTTCGCGGGGTCCATCGTGCAAGGCGTGTGGACCAATGGATACCGCGATCAAGTCGCGGTAAGACAAGACTTTATAAAATCGGCATACTGCCGGACACTCGTGGACTTGTTCCGGCAATCCGGTCAGATGCAAATGCGGTTCCGGATCATCGGAACAAGTCCGATAATGACTGCTAAAATCTTTCAGGTCAGCGTCTATTTGGCCTGTCAATCGCGAAGGACGATACGCACCCCGCATCACGTGCGAGGCATGGGCAAGCCCTTAAATTTCCAACCGAATTCACGACGTATTCGGCGGATCGTGCAGGGCGTAGAGCGCGGGTTCGTGGCAGTTTTTGAGGATGTCATCCACCTCATGCTTCTGCAGGCGGGGTTGACACAAGCGGTTGCCCGTTTGCGGTATTCATGTTGGCGGCAAAGGCCGCAGGGTTTGGTATCCGAGCGCTGAGTATGGCCGCTCGGTGTTGTAATCGGCGATCCATCTTGCGATATCTGAGCGGACATGGCGCAGGCCGTGGAACAGTGTCTCATTCAACAACTCGTCGCGCATGCGCCCATTGAAACTTTCCACGAAACCGTTTTGCATCATTGCCGACAGGCGTTTGCCCGCAAACGCCGAGAGGGGGCTTGCCCGGCGCGATATAGTGCCATTTAATCTGATGGTCAGCGCACCAGGACAGGATCGCATTCGATGTCAGCTCGGTTCCGTGGTCGCAGACGCTGCACCAACGATAGCACTAAGAGCACCAAGAGGAGCTGCAACACCACCCAAAACTGCAAAACCTAATACTCCAATAGCAAACCCAGCCGTAAGACCCACAGTTTGCACTGCAACATCCACTGCAGTTCCGCGCCGGGCTGCGGACACGATATCCACAGCACCCACGGCTAAAGTTCCCGCTGGTCCAATGGCTCTACCTACACGCCCAATGTCACCGGGATTGAAATCAGCTATCACTTCAGTGACACCCCGTGTAATCCCAACCACAAAACCGACTTCGGGCTGAGCACCAATATTTTCATTAGGTTCAGTTTTATTTTGCATTATACTCTCCCACCTTTGAATTTTGATGTAATTGCCGTGTAAAAAAGAATGATTACATAATTAGAGGACTCAACAAACACAAAGAAAATAAGTAAATCAAAAGCATAAAGCCCCCTATCAGTTAAGTAAAAAATAATTAAATATTTAGGAAAAATTCCAAAAAATATGTAATATAGTGCAAATATAAAAATAATAACTGCCATTATGTCATTGCCACGAAGATTTTTTTTATTTTTTACAGGCAATTCATTTGGATAGAAAAATAAGTATGCAATCAGAGTAACAATAAATCCAGAAGTTAAAATCAAAATACAAAAAGAGTGATGATTCATGTAAGGATATATAAATTTATATTCTGCCACTTAAACTAAACTATATTTGGGAAGATTTTCATTAATTAGGCTTAAAAAATAAAATTTTTCGTAAGCTGGAAAATATATAAAGAAAACTGTGGCAAAAATTAAAGTCATGGATTGAGATACAAAACTAAAATACCATATTTTAGCAAGCACACGACTTAAATTTAAGCTAGAATTATTTATTAAAAAATATGTCTTTTTCAGATCGCCAGAGTTTTTTTCATTATTGTGCGCCGTTTACTTCATTAAAATTTAGTTCAACTCGCTTATTTGAAAAGATATTGATAAAATTCTGCTTCATGAATAGAATTCGTTGAGTAGTATCGTTTGCCAAAACGCCACTCACCTTGAATTTTCCTTCCAATAGCGTATACATAAGTTCCATACCCGTGTCTCTTGTTATTTAAAAATTTACCTTCATAATAATCGCCGTTTGCATACTTAAATCGGCCAGTTCCATTTCGCTTCCCGTCTTCAAATTGGCCTATGTACACATCTCCATTGCCATACTTCCAAACGCCGGTTCCATGCTCTTCATTATTTACAAATTCACCTTCATAACTCGACCCATCTTCGGCCCAAGTATAAAGACCATATCCATTACGCTTACCATTACGAAACTCACCAACGTAGATATGCCCATTGCCATAATTCCATTTTCCATGCCCATGCTCTTCACCATCTAAAAAATTTCCTTCGTAACGCGATTTGCTTTGACGCCAAGTATAGACACCATAACCGTCAGGCTTGCCGTCACAAAAATTTCCAATATACAAATGCCCTTCAAACGGATTTGTATCTGAAGATTCGTAAGTTCCATAACCATCTTGACAGTCACCAGATACACATCTTGCAAGAACTTTTGAAGAACTCAAGAACAATACGCCCAAAAATATTGTATTTACAAACAGACAGCGCGACGAAATGTTTTTCATGCGACAATACTCTCTTGAATGCAGTAATAATGATTTACACTATAACATGAAATCTTAAAGTTTAAAGAAAGACAGCAAAATTGTGTCGATAGCAGCTGGAGACCCGCATTAATTGTCTAGATTGATCGTGTTTTGGCGTCCCCTTTGGATTGGGGGCATGGGTTTGGTCTTATTTGCCGGTCATGTGCCTTGGTTGGCGAGCGTCAGTTTGGCCTCGGCCCGGGCGATGCCGATGGTGCGTATTAAGAGGCCGAAGCAGTTTTTCTGGTGAGGACTCCGGAATGGGTTCACGCCGCCTATGATATTACGCCGATCCAGGAACTTGAGCGGATCGAAGGCTGCGAAGATCACAATCTCGATGCCGAAGATTGGCTGGAAGTCTCGCATTACGGCTGTGCGGCATCGGACGCCGAGATCTACGTGGCATATTCCAAATCGCTGGAAGAGCGGAACCCTGCGGTTGCGAAATTCCTGAGCCAAATGCAGCTTGATCCTGCGGTTGTGAACCAGTGGATCCTGCAAATCGGTCGCGACAAGGAAGACCCGCAGGACGTTGCGGAAGCATGGGTCGAAGATAACATGGATACGGTCAATAGCTGGATCAACTAAAGCACGTTGAGGTCTGGTCGAGACGAGAGCATCTGAATTTACACACGTCTTGGTGTGAATTCAGGTCCGATACGACCTCAACCTGTTCCAGCCGTCCAGCGCACTTGCCCGGCTATTTTTTCCATGCCGGGCAAGGGATCACAATTTAAACCCGGCTCCTTCGATCAATAGGAGGAGATTATAAAAGTCATTGATTTATAAGATACATCTTGCTTTTGCTGAACCAATCTCTCCCGATCAAACCGGACTTTCGCGCTGTTTGTTGACGGTGAAAGAGGCGGAATAATGCGCGTCACGCCACCTCCACCACATGCGCGAAACTGCCCATGACGTGGCCCCTCCTTAATCCGGTGGTGCCGAGGTCTGTGCCGAGGGAGTCGCTCATCCTGAACAGCGGTGTACCGCGTTCGGTGAGGGTGGTGGTGTAGTGGAACTCGTGGCCCTTGAATGCGGCGGCCCAGCCGATGTCGTCAACGGGCGTCAGAGTTCGGTAGCCGAGATGCAGTTTGCGGGCGGCGAAGCTGGTTTCCAGATCGAGCAGGCCGAGCATCGCGTGGCGGGTTCCATCGGCGTCGATCATACCCGCGCCCAGCGTCATGTAGCCCCCGCACTCACCGTAGATCAGCGTGTTGCGGGTGGCAGCCTCCAGCATGGATTGGCGGAAATTTCCGGCATTGGCGAGCGTGGCCGCGTGTAGCTCAGGATAACCGCCGGGCAGGTAGATCGCGTCCCCGTTTGCGTGTGGCCCCTCATCGGCGAGGGGTGAGAAGAATGTGAGTTCGGCCCCTTGCGCGCGCCAGTCGGACAACATGTGCGGGTAGGCGAAGCTGAACGCGGTATCGCGGGCGACGCTGATGCGCTGGCCAATCGGCGGAATGCGGCGGAGCGGGGCGGTAGGCTTGCCGGGGGCGCTGGCGAGGGCGGTGATGGCGTTAAGGTCGCAATGTGCCTCAATCAGCGCGGCGGCATTGGCGATGAACACTTCCAAATCCGCCATTTCCTGCGCTTGGACGAGGCCGAGATGGCGGTCTGGCATGGCCAGTGCCGCATCGCGGGGGATTGCGCCGAGGACGGGGAGAACGGTTTCGACCGCGCCGCGCAACATCCGCTCGTGCTTTGCGCTGCCAATGCGGTTGAGGATGACGCCCGCGATGGTGGTGTCGAGGCGGAAGGTTTTGAGGCCGTGAGCGGTGGCCGCGCTGGTTTGGGCGGTTTTGGCTGCGTCTATCACGAGGATGACAGGCAGTTTGAGGGCGGCGGCAGTGTCGGCTGTGCTGCCGTGGCCGAGGGGGGTGTGCGGGTCAAGCGCCCCGTCGAACAGGCCCATCGCGCCCTCAATGAGGAGGAGGTTTTTGTCCTCTCCCTGAAATGCGGGGGGAGGGCTAAAGACCCGCGCCCGCAACTGGTCCGCCGACGCACACCACGGGTCCAGCGTCACGCAGGGCTGGCCGGACGCGGCGGCATGGAAGGCGGGGTCGATGTAGTCGGGGCCGGATTTGGCCGACCTCACAGCAACGCCGCGATTGCGCAGGGCGCGCAGCAGGCCGAGGGTCAGCGCGGTTTTTCCCGCACCCGAACTTGGCGCGGAAAGGACGAGGCCGTTCACGACACCTCGCGCTCCTGTATCTCTCGCACGCCCAAGGGGTCGATGTTGCGCACAGGCTCGCCCGCCATCTGGCCGATCCAGTCGAGTGCCTGACGCATCAGGGCGACGCGGCCTATGCAGATGATCGCGGGCGGGGTCAGCGCGGCTTCGGTAATGTCCGCAACCGCTTGCGACAGCGTTGATTCGAGGACCGCCATATCGGGGCGGGTGGCATTGGTGACAACGGCGACCGGATCATGCGGATCGCGGCCCCCCGCAATCAGGCTCTCGACAATATTCGGTAGCGTTTTCATCGACATATAGCAGACGATGACGGGCGAGCCTTTGGCCAGCGCGCCCCAATCAACGCGGCTGGGGGCATTGCCGCTTTGGTCGTGTCCGGTGACGAAGGTAACGGCCTGATTCACATCGCGGTGGGTGACGGGGATGCCCGCGTAGGCGAGGCCGCCGATCCCCGCGCTGATTCCCGGCACAATGCGCACGGGAACGCCGTGACCGATCAGGGTTTGCGCTTCTTCTCCGCCGCGTCCGAACACGAACGGGTCACCGCCCTTTAGGCGCAGCACGCGCTTGCCCTCTTGGGCGTAGCTGACGAGTTTAAGCGAGATATCGCGTTGTTTCGGCGATGGCTTGCCGCCGCGCTTGCCCGCGTATTCGATGATGCAGCCGGGGCGGACCCAGTTGAGAATATCTTCGCCCACCAGCGCATCATACACAACCACATCCGCCTGTTTCAGGGCGTTGAGGCCGTGGAGTGTCAGAAGGCCCGGATCGCCCGGCCCCGCCCCGACCAGCCAGACCCATCCGGCCTCGAATTCGGGCCAGTTCTGGGCATTATGGGGCAGGGGCGGTGTGTTATCCATGAGAGGGACATTAGGCACTGTGCCGCGTCTTGCGAAGGGGAAATCGACGTAGTGAGGGACGGAAACGTCGGATTTACTTAATGCCGCTGACGTTTGATGGCGCAATGTGATTTGCGGTGGGTGGTAATAGTGCTGGCGCGTGATGGTTCGTTCTTGGTATCCACAAAGGCGAACCTGTTGAGAGAAAAACGATGCCGCTTTCACGCGATAGCTTGCGAAACGACGCTTTCAAAGATCAGATGATGAATGAAGCGCCGGGCGAAATGACCCTGATGGACCCTGAAGCGTTTGAGGCGTCACGGCAAGCGATCCTGCGCAAAGCCGAGGAGTTTGGTGAGCTTTGGGTGTTCGGTTACGGCTCGCTGATTTGGAATCCGATTGTTGAGGTTGCCGAGCATCGTCCGGCCCGTCTCGACGGATATTCCCGCCGCTTTTGCGTCTGGGCGCCAATCGGGCGCGGGTCGCCGGAATGCCAAGGGCTTTGGCTGGGGCTGGATGACGGCGGATCGTGTGATGGCGTCGCATTGCGTCTGCCCGAAGGACAATGGGACGCGGAAACGCTTATTCTTTGGCGGCGGGAAATGATCTCCGCAGTCTACCGCCCGAACTGGCTTATGCTGGAAATGGAGGGCGGGGCGCGTCCCGCTTGCGTGTTCCTGGCCAATCCCGAACATGATCGCTACGCCGATGTTGTCGCCCATGAGGACAAGGTCCGCGCCATCGCGACGGCGGAGGGTTCGCTTGGGACGTGCCGCAGCTACCTCTATGATCTCGCCGATGGTCTGGCCAAGCACGATTTACGCGATTCTTATATCGAACAACTCGTCACCGATGTCCGCGCTGTCGCGTCCTGAATAAAGTGTATTTTATCACTTTAAGGCTGCTTTTAATTTTCTCTCATCTTCTGAGGGCGGGGAGGCCGATGCCGACCGCCTCGAACCCGCCATCGACCGCTAAAACCTGTCCTGTGACGAAACTGGCGTCGGGGGAAGACAGAAACCAGATGCCATTGGCGATCTCCTTTTCGCTGCCATACCGGTTTAAGGGCAGGGCGTCATGGTAGGCGGCGCGGATTTCCGGGCTATGCACCGCGAGGGCCAGTTTGGTGTCCACCGGACCGGGGGCGACCGCGTTGGCGCGGATGCCAAACTCGCCAAGCTCCGCCGCCTGTTGCAATGTCAACTGGATGACAGCGGCTTTTGACGTGCCGTAGGCAACCCGCAACGTGCTGGCGCGCAAACCCGATATCGAGGCGATATTGACGATTGACCCGCCTTGCTTTGACAGGAGTGCGATTGCGGCTTGTGAAACGAGAAACACGCCGTCGAGATTTGTCGCCATCACCGTGCGCCAGCGCTCAAACGTGGTCTCTCGGATCGGTCCGAAATCGGCAACCCCGGCATTGTTGACCAGCGCATCAAGGCGGCCAAAGCGGTTTTCCGTTTCGGTCATCATCCTTGCCACGTCCTCAGGAACGGATATATCGGCTTCGATGGCGAGCACATCCTGTCGTGATGCGGCGGCGCTGCGCAGTTCAGGCCCGTCGCGATCCACCATCACAACCTGCCAGCCCTCCTCAAGAAAGCGATGTGCCGTTGCAAGGCCGATTCCGCGTGCGGCGCCAGTGATGAGGGCGGTTTTGGTCATTGGCTGCGGTCCCTTTGTATTTTCGCTGCGTCAATCATCGGGCGGCTGATGTTTTACGGCTTATCGTGATCAAGGTCGCTTTTGAAATGAAACCGTGCGTGGAAAGGGGCCAGTGGTTGCTTTCCAAGGATGAAATCCGCCGCCCGCGCCGCAATCATCTGGGTCGGCGCGTTGAGATTGGCGCTGATAATCTGCGGCATCACCGAGGCATCGACCACGCGCAAGCCATCAATCCCGTGAACGCGCATTTCTTCATCGACCACCGCATCCGGTCCCGTTCCCATCCTGCATGTGCCGCAGGGGTGATAATCGGTATTCGTATGGGCGCGGATGCCTGCGGTAATATCGGCATCGCTCTGCGCGTCACCGCCGATGGAGAGTTCCTTGCCGCGAAATTCGTCAAAAGCGGGCTGTGCCACCAGTTCCCGCGCTTTGCGCACGCCCTCGACCAACTCGCCCATATCATGCGGATCGGACAGATAGTTGAAGTGCAGGGCGGGTTTTGCCGAGGGATCTTTTGACCGAAGATCGACGCGCCCCCGGCTGCGCGGGCGCAGTTGATCGATGTGGATGGCAAACGCTTGCAGCAGTTTCAGTGTGCCGCTTTCCTCTGACACGCCGACAGGGGCCATGTGGTATTGTAAATTCGGATAGCTGACCCGGTCATTGCCCCGGATCAGCCCTCCGGCCTCCCATACGCTTGACGCCACGATGCCCGACCGTGTCATGAGCCATCGCGCTCCGGCCAATCCCTGACGCAGCGGATTGGTCATTTTGTCAATGCTGACGGGTTTGGTGCAGGCCCATTGCATGATGACGGTGGCATGATCCTGTAAATTACGGCCAACACCCGGCAGGTCGCAGACGGGGTCGATATCGTGGCTACGCAGATGATCCGCCGGACCGATGCCGGACAGCATCAGTGTTTGCGGCGAATTGATCGCCCCGCCACACAGGATAACCTCGCGCGTTGCCTCAACCGTTTTGATTGTGGCGCCGTGTTTATAGGTCAGGCCGATGACGCGGTTGCCGCTGAACATCAGTTTTTGCACCAGCGCTTTTACGATCAGCGTCAGATTCGCGCGCGGCAGGGCAGGGCGCAGATGGGCGACGGCGGCGCTGCATCGGCGTCCGTGCCGCGTGGTTGTGTCGAATCGGGCGATGCCTTCGGGTTTGTAGCCGTTGAGATCATCCGAACGGCCTTGCCCGGCTTGTCCGCCCGCTTCGATAAAAGCGTCATAGAGCGGGTTCTGATACGCGCCTTTTGTCACGCCGAGCGGTCCGTCGCCCCCGCGCCATTCGTCGGCTCCGCGATCACTGCTCTCGCCCGCCTTGAAATAGGGCAGACAATCCGCGTAACGCCAGCCTTGCAGCCCTTGTTCGTCAGCCCAGCGGTCATAATCAAGCGGATGGCCGCGCATATAGACCATCGAGTTGATCGAACTGGAGCCACCCACCACCTTGCCGCGTGGCGTTTCGATCTGGCGGTTCAGTAGGGAGGATTCCGGTTCGCTGTTGTAATTCCAATTGATTTTCGGATCGCGATAGGCGTGGTAGACCCCGGCGGGCATATGGATCATCAAACTGCGATCCATCGGCCCCGCCTCCAGCAGCAGTACCGTATGCTGACCATCCGCACTGAGTTTGTTTGCCAACACGCACCCTGCCGACCCGGCACCAACGATGATGTAATCGAAACTGTTGCTCATCTGCCCCGTCTTTCAGCGCCCGCGCGGTATCCGTCTTGAGTGATTAAAGCAGGGCGTTCGCATACCGTGTCAAAGGCCTTCCGGTGGTTTTTAACAGGAATGTGCGAATTGGGACGTTTTGCCCCTAAAACATGCTTGCATGGGGGGGCGGGCTTTTGTATGGACTGCCTACCGCGATGATGGTCCCTTCGTCTATCGGTTAGGACGCCAGGTTTTCAACCTGGAAAGAGGGGTTCGATTCCCCTAGGGACTACCACGCGGGTTTTCACATATATCGGTCCGGCGCAGCGGGTTATCCCGCAATAGCCTTTATTTCCTCAAGCGTTGCGGCGGTCACTTTCACACCGTCACGGGCCGCAGCCTCGCGCTTTGCGAAACGCGATGATCCCGGTAGACGCACGCCGTCTTGTGACAGCATCGCCGCGCTCAGGGTGCTCATCCGGTCGAGGAAGCCGTCTCCGGCGGTGGCGCGCATGTCGATGGCGATGATGAGTTGGCCGACATCGGGCGGGCCGCCTTCAGCGTTCAGGAATGAGGTGGCCTCAAAGCTGAAACGCCCTCCGGTCAGGGCCGCCGCGAAAACTTCGACCATCAATGCTAAGGCCGCGCCTTTTGCGTCGCCCATCGGGATCATTGATCCGGCGAGGGCGGCTTTAGGGTCGGTGGCCGGATTTCCATTCGCGTCGAGCGCCCAGCCTTCGGGGATGGTTTCACCGCGTTTTGCGGCGGCCATGATCTTGCCGCGCGCAACTTTTGACAGCGACAGGTCCACAACCAGCGAGCCGCCCTCACGCTGCGGGGCGGCGAAGGCGATGGGGTTGGTACCGAACAGCGGCTCCGCCCCGCCCCAAGGGGCCATCGCTTTGGGAGTGTTGGCGAATAACAGGCCGAGGCACCCGCGATCAGCAAGGCGCTCAACATGCTTGCCCGCCTGACCGCAATGGTGCGAACGGCTGACGGAAACGGCGGCAATGCCTTGCGCCCCTGCGGCGGCGGAGACTGCATCAACGGCCATATCCATCGCGGGGAAGGCGAAGCCATGTCCGGCGTCTACGGCGATGTACCCGGGGGCCACTTGCTCCATGCTTGGTTTCGCATCGCCGACGACTTTGCCCGCTTTGACCTGCGCACAATAGGATGTGACCCGCGAGAGGCCGTGCCCGGCTTGGCCATCCACTTCCGCGCCGACAAGCGCCTGTGCAACGCTTAGCGCATTCGCGGGCGATGTGCCGGATGCGATCAGCGCGTTTGCGACGAGGGCTTCGAGATCTTCGATGGGAAGGGTGGTGTCTGACATTGTGCGGCCTCTTGGAATGATTGAGGGCGCATAGAGGCAGAGCGGGGATGGATAGGCAAACAGTATTTAGCTTATCAGCTCTTCCCGAAATCGCCCGATTGAATCATATGGTTGCGGACGACTGTAAATGGTGATCCCGGCGCGATTCGAACGCGCGGCCCCAAGATTAGGAATCTTGTGCTCTATCCATCTGAGCTACGGGACCACGGGAGTACCTAACCGGATGCGCCGTGGTCCGTCAATTCGGAGCGTTTAAATCTGGCAGACAGGAATAAGATAAGACACCCCGTGATCAGATCGCGGGGCGAAAAATCAGTTTTGCAGCATCACGTCGTGGGCGTTGGGGCCAAGACGTGTCTCAAGGGCGCCGCGCATTTTCTTCAATGCCTGAGTTTCCAGCTGGCGCACGCGCTCCTTGGAAAGGCCGAGTTGTCCGCCCAAAGCCTCAAGCGTTGAAGGTTCATCGGAGAGTTTGCGTTCGGCGATGATCATCCGCTCGCGATCCGTCAGCACGTCGAGCGCTTCGTTGATCCAGCCGTGGGTGCGAAGCGTGTCTTCCTCAGCGACAGCACTTTCACTGGAGATAGGCGACTCATCTTCGATGGTCTCCATCCACTCGCGACCCTCATCGTCTGTCCCTTGTGGTGTGTTCAGTGAGAAATCACTACCGGAAAGGCGGCGTTCCATCATCTCAACATCGTGGAGCGGGACGCGCAGGGCAGTGGCGACAGCTTCACGGGTATCGTTGCTCATAACGCCGAATTGACGGCCATATTCGTTTGATTCGCGCTCTTTTTCCGCACGAACGCGGCGCAAATTGAAGAAGAGCGATTTTTGCGAAGAGGTCGAACCCGTGCGTACCAGCGACCAGTTGCGCATCACGTAATCCTGAATGGAGGCTTTGATCCACCAGACGGCGTATGTCGAAAAGCGCACGCCGCGATCCGGGTCAAAGCGTTCGGCGGCTTTCATCAGGCCAATCGCGCCCTCTTGGATCAGGTCACCCATCGGTGCGCCGTAACGTTTGTATTTTGAGGCAACCGATATCGCGAGACGCATGTAAGCGTTTGTGAGTTGGTGCAGCGCTTCGACATCATCCTCATCGCGCCAGCGGCGGGCGAGGTTGAGTTCGGTTTCCGCATCCAACATCGCCGTGGACATCGCGGTAGTGATTACTTTGCGGTCTTCCACACTTGGTTTGGTTGACTCAGCCATCGCAATCATCCTCATCCTGATAAAGCGTCACCTAATTGCGACACACTTTGTTAAGCAGCGCGGTAAGGAAAAGTTCCGCGATGTGGGATGAGAAAAATTTGAATCAAGGGTTTGCCTTCGCTGGCAATGATCCTAGTCGCAGGCAAGACATTGTAATTACAATTTAAATTAAACTGCCATCATACGCGAAAATTTTTCCACTTTTTTTGCTGTCCGCATGGTCGAGAACCTCCAACATCCGGTTTGCGGCGTATTGAGGGGTGAAAAGTTTGCCTTCGGGGATGTTCGTTTGGAACGGTTCTGACAAATTCGTATCCACCGTGCCGGGGTGCAGTCCGATAAAAACAGCGTTCGGGTTGGTGCGGGCCAGCTCGATTGAAAATGTGCGGATCACCATGTTGAGCGCCGCTTTTGAAGCACGATAGGACGCCCAGCCGCCGAGGCGGTTGTCGTCAATACTGCCAACGCGGGCGGACAGGGCGGCGAGGGCGCTCTTTTTGCCTTTTGCCAGCTTTGGCAGCACATGCTTGGCTATCAGGGTCGGGGCGATGGTGTTGATCTCATAGACGCGGCGCATGGCGTCAGCGTCGAGGTGCCGCCATGTCTTTTCCGGCTTTACCGCATCGCCCTCGTGCAAGATGCCAATGGTAATAATGGCGAGGTCGAGCGGGCGGCGCGCGGTGATGTCTGCGACGGTTTGCGTCAATTGGTACTCATCCAGCGGATCGCAGAGTGAGGTTGTGATTTTTGCGGTGTCCGCTTCGATGGGGCGGCGTGAGATTGCATGAACTTCTGCAACGGCATCCGCGCCCGCGAGCGCATCCACGAAAGCGCGGCCTATGCCGCCTGATGCGCCGAAGATGGCTGTGTTAAGGTCTGTGCCGAAGCTGCTCAATTCCATGAGCGGGAGCTAAGCCGCAGGGTGGCCGCGTCAAATTGTAATGCTTGATGGGGCAGCGCACAAATTCTGATTGGCTAATGAGGGCGTGTTGGGAGAGTGTTCGGGCATCGTATAAAAGGGGTGATGGAAATGTCTTATACGCTGTTCATCGGTGATCGTTCTTATTCAAGCTGGTCCATGCGCGGTTGGCTGTTGCTTGAAGCGTTCGGGATTGAGTTCACGACGAAGCTGGTGCCGATGTATTCGGATGCGTTCACGCAGATGCAAGCGGATCATCATCCGGCCCGCACGGTGCCGAGCCTTCGGATTGATGAGGGCGGTGAGACGGCAATGGTTTGGGAAAGCCTTGCGATTGCGGAAACGCTGGCCGGGCGTCACCCTGATGCGGGGTTGTGGCCGCAGGGATTGGCGGCACGGGCCGGAGCGCGGTCGTTGGCGGGAGAGATGCATGCCAGCTTTCGGGCGTTACGGGACCGGCCCAGCATGAATTTGCGGCGGCGCTATCAGGGGTTTGAACCGACGGAGGCCGAGGCGGCGGATGCGGCGCGGGTGCGCGAATTATGGGCGTGGGCGCTGGATCAATTTGGCGGGCCGTATCTGGGGGGCGCGGAATTTACAGCGGTTGATGCGATGTATGCACCCGTCGTGACGCGGTTTGTGACCTATGGTTTCCCGCTGGATGCGATCGCTCAAGCCTATGTCGAGACGATCTACGCACATGAATCGTTCCGGCGCTGGCACGCGATGGCGGATGCTGACCCGCGTGTGTTGGAGCGGTATGATCTCGATTTGCCATCGGCGGGTAACACTGGTGCGCCGCGTGTGGCGCCTTTGCCCGCCACGCCCTGTGAAGGGGATGTCGCGGATGCGATTAACGCGGAATGTCCCTATTCCGGTAAACCCGTTCGGGAGGATAGCCTTGCGACGATTGACGGGAAGGTCGTCGGGTTCTGCAATACTTTTTGCCGTGATAAATCTGTTGCCGATGCGGCGGCGTGGCCGAAACTTATGGCCTTGCTGTAGCGGCAGGCTTGATTAATCGGGGGTGGTGACGATCTTGAGTGGCCCAGACTTTATGAAGGACCGCTCATGTTTGATCGTATCGCCGACTTTTTCGGCTCTGCCGCTCCCGCCAAAACGAATGATGATCCAACGGGCAAACTCGCCCTTGCCGCATTGATGGTCGAGGCCGCGCGGCGGGACGGTGCCTATGCGGAGGCGGAGCGGGCGGCGATCTTGCGCATTCTGACGGCCGGGCACGGATTAAGCGGGGCGGAAGCCGCGTCTTTGTTGCGTGATGCCGAAACGGCGCAGGAAAACGCGGTCGATCTGTTCAGATTTACGCATAGTCTGAAAGAATCGACGCCCTTCGATGATCGCATCGCCATTATCGAGGATTTGTGGGAGGTAATCCTGTCAGACGGGGATCGCGATAAAAACGAAGACAGCCTTATGCGCAGCGTTTGTGGCTTGCTTGGTGTTCAAGATCGTGACAGCGGCCTCGCCCGGCATCGGGTCGAGGGACGGCTGGGGTAGATATCCGCGTCCGCTTTGCCTTGCGCGTCCCGGTGGCCGCTTTGGTCCCTGAAGGCGATAATTACGTGCATGTCGGCGATTACACAGGTGGTGCGACTGGCGTGCTCGAAGTTACCCGGCGACGACACGTGAAGTGGTTGAGCGTGAACGTGTGCTGGCATCGCCTGTGGAAAGCACCGCAGCAACCGCCATCCGGTCGGGGCTTTTTTTTATGAATTCTCACGCAGCACGCGTCCGGCCAGATAAAGCGAGCCGCAGATAAGAATGCGGGGGGGTTCGAGGTCGCTGCTTTCCTCGCCCGCGATCAGGCGCAGGGCGGCGGAGACATCTTCGACGGCGATGGCATCAAGGTCGATATCGAGCGCGGCGTCCATCAGGTCTTCGGCGTCGATTGTGGCGTCCTCACCGGGGATAGAAACGCAGTAAACGCGGCGGACGAGGCCGTGAAAGGGTTCGAGATAGCCCGCCGGGTCTTTGGTGTTGAGCATTCCGCAGACCATGTAGAACGGTTTTGGCGCCTGTTCTTCCATATCGGCAATCAGGACGGCCAGCACTTGCCCCGCCGCCGGATTGTGACCGCCGTCGAGCCATAGTTCGCTGCCTTCGGGGGCCGTGTCGATGAGCGGGCCGCTGCGCAAACGTTGCATCCGGGCGGGCCATTCGACTTGTGTGACGGCTTTGGTTGCGATGCGCACGGCGTCGTGGCCGAGCAGGGACAGCGCCATGATGGCCGCGCCCGCATTCTCGAACTGATGCTCGCCGGGCAGCGCGGGCTGGGGCAGATCAACGAGGCCGTCGGGATATTGGACCGAGAAACCATTCGCCTCTCGCCGTATCGACCAATCCGCGCCGTGGGAATAGACAGGTGCTCCCAGCGCGGCGGCGCGGCGGGCGATGGCCTCCAGCGCCTCCTCATCTTGCGCGCCGACAACGACGGGGACGCCCATTTTGATGATGCCCGCTTTCTCGCGTGCAATGGCGGGAAGCGTGTCGCCGAGATAGGATTGGTGGTCGAGCGAGACGGGGGTGATAACCGTAAGGGCGGGTTTGTCGATGACATTGGTTGCGTCCAACCGCCCGCCGAGGCCGACTTCGAGGATGCAGTAATCGGCGTGTGTGCGCGAGAAGGCGAGGAAGGCGGCAACGGTCGTGATCTCAAAAAACGTGATCGGTTCGCCGCCATTGGCCGTTTCGCATTCCTCCAGCAGATCGGCGAGGGCGTCCTCTTCGATCAGGTCTCCGGCGAGGCGGATGCGTTCGTGGAAGCGGGCGAGGTGGGGGGAGGTGTAGGCATGGACGGTTTTGCCGTCCGCCTCCAGCCCCGCGCGTATGAATGCCCCCGTCGAGCCTTTGCCATTGGTTCCGGCGATGTGGATGACGGGGGGCAGATTGCGCTCAGGATTGCCGAGGATGTCGAGAAGCCGCTGCATCCGGTCGAGCGAGAGGTCGATGATTTTCGGGTGGAGTTCGAGCAGCCGCGCGAGGATCGCGTCGCTTTTGGCGCTGGTCAGGCCGCTCATTTGGCGGGCGTTTCGGTCGCGTGGGCGGCCATTTCCGCTGTGGATGGCAAAGCGGGTGCGTGCGGCGGCAGTTTGAGCAGCAGGCGCAGGAGTTTGCCGATCTCAGCGGGCATTTTGCGGCGGTCGAGAACCATGTCGAGCATTCCGTGTTCGAGCAGATACTCGGCGCGCTGGAAGCCTTCGGGCAGTTTTTCGCGGATGGTCTGCTCGATCACGCGGGGTCCGGCGAAGCAGATCAGGGCGTTGGGTTCGGATATTTGCACATCGCCCAGCATGGCGTAAGAGGCGGTGACGCCGCCCGTTGTGGGGTGGGTGAATACGGAGATATAGGGCAGTTTCGCTTCGCGCAGCATTTGCACGGCGATGGTGGTGCGGGGCATTTGCATCAGGGACAAAATCCCCTCCTGCATCCGCGCGCCGCCAGCAGCGGAAAACATGATGAACGGGGCGTTTTCGTCGATGGCGGTTTGCGCGCCGCGCAGGATCGCATCACCGACGGCAACGCCCATCGATCCGGCCATGAAGGAGAAATCAGACGCGGCGGCGACGGCTTTGACGCCCGTGATCTCGCCCTTACCGATTAGAATCGCGTCCATACGACCCGTTTTTTTGCGGGCGTCTTTAAGGCGGTCAGCGTATTTTTTCTCGTCTTTAAAGCTGAGCGGATCGGTGATGGTTTCGGGGGCGTCGATGATTTTATACGCGCCCTTGTCGAACAGTCCTTCAAAGCGTTCAGCGGGGGAAATGCGCATGTGGTGGGCGCAATAGGGGCAAACCTGCCGCGCCTCGGACAATTCACGGTGAAAGATCATCTGACTGCAATCGGGGCATTTGACCCACAGATTTTCCGGCGTCTCGCGCTTTTGCCAGAGCGTGTTGATCTTCGGGCGGACGTAGTTGGTGATCCAGTTCATCGCCCGCTCCCGCTATGCGTCCCGTGCGGTATGGACCGCGTCAGCGAGCGATTTTGCGAAGGTGGAGACGTTTTTGACCAGCCCGACCTTTGCACCGCCCTTTTTGTCGAGCTTGCCCGCGATGATATCGACAATCGCGGAGCCGACGACAACGCCATCCGCTTGCTTTGCGATTTCGGCGGCTTGTTCGGGGGTTTTGACGCCGAAGCCGACAACGACGGGCAGGTCGGTTTTCGCCTTGATACGCGCGACCGCGCTGTCCACCGCATCCGCATCCGCCGATTTGACGCCTGTGATGCCGTTGACGGAGACGTAGTAGACGAAACCGGAGGTGTTGGTGAGCACTTTCTCAAGACGCTTTTCGTCTGTGGTCGGCGTTGCCAGACGGATGAAGTCGAGACCCGCTTCGCGCGCGGGGATGCATAGCTCCGCATCTTCTTCGGGGGGCAGGTCCACGACGATCAGGCCGTCAACACCCGCGTCATTCGCCGCCTTGAGAAACGCATCGACGCCGTAGCTGAAGATCGGGTTGTAATAGCCCATCAGCACGACGGGGGTTTCGGCGTCATCCTTGCGGAAATCCGTCACCAGTTTCAGGGTCTTGGCCATTGTCTGACCGGAAGCGAGGGCGCGTTGTCCGGCGACCTGGATCGAAGGACCGTCGGCCATAGGGTCGGTGAAAGGCATCCCGATTTCGATCACATCCACACCCGCCGCCGGCAGGCTTTTCAGCAGCTTGAGCGAAGCCGTGGGGTTGGGGTCGCCGCCCATCACGAAGCTGACGAAAGCCGCACGGTTCTCATCTTTGAGTTTCTCAAATCGCTGTTGGATGCGCGACATTCATGTATCCTTCCAAACCGTCATGCGATCGACGTGCCATAGCGCTTTGCGATGGCGGGGTCCAGCCCCGCCACTTTGCAACGCGGATCAGATTTCCGTACCGAGCGCCTCGGCAACAGTGAAGATGTCTTTATCGCCGCGCCCGCACATGTTGAGGACCAGCAGGTGGTCGTTCGGCAGGTCCGGTGCGATTTTCATCACGTGGGCGAGGGCGTGGGCGGGTTCAAGGGCGGGAATGATCCCTTCCATTTCGCAGCAAAGCTGGAATGCCTCCAGCGCCTCGGTATCGGTGACGGAGACGTATTCGGCGCGGCCCGCGTCTTTAAGCCATGAATGCTCCGGCCCGATGCCGGGGTAGTCGAGGCCCGCTGAGATCGAGTGGGCGTCGATGATTTGGCCGTCATCATCTTGCAACAGATAGGTGCGGTTTCCGTGCAGAACGCCGGGGCGTCCGCCCGTGAGGGATGCGGCATGTTCTTTTGTGTCGACGCCTTTACCGCCCGCTTCGACGCCGATGATTTTTACGTCGGCATCATCGAGGAACGGGTGGAACAGGCCCATCGCGTTGGAGCCGCCGCCGATGCAGGCGCAGATTGTGTCGGGCAAGCGGCCTTCGGCGTGTTTCATCTGGCTTTTCGTTTCCCAGCCGATGATCGATTGGAAATCGCGTACCATTGCAGGGTATGGATGCGGTCCGGCGACTGTGCCGATGCAATAGAACGTGTCTTCGACATTGGTGACCCAGTCGCGCAGAGCCTCGTTCATCGCGTCTTTCAGGGTGCCGCGCCCGGAAGTCACAGGAATGATCTCCGCACCGAGCAGCTTCATGCGGAAGACGTTGGGCTTTTGGCGCTCAACATCGGTTTCGCCCATGAAAACAACGCATTTCAGGCCGAATTTGGCGCAGACAGTTGCGGTGGCCACGCCATGCTGGCCAGCGCCCGTTTCGGCGATGATGCGGGTTTTGCCCATGCGCCGCGCAAGGAGGATTTGGCCCAGCACGTTATTGATTTTATGCGCGCCCGTATGGTTCAGCTCATCCCGCTTGAGATAAATCTTCGCACCGCCCAACTTTTCGGTCAGGCGGGAAGCGAAATAGAGAGGCGATGGGCGGCCCACATAGTAGCGCCAGAGATTTTCCATCTCGCGCTGAAAACTCTTGTCACGCTTTGCGTCTTCATAGGCTTTTTCGAGGTCGAGGATCAGCGGCATCAGGGTTTCGGCGACAAAGCGCCCACCGAACTGGCCGAAGCGGCCCTCTTCATCGGGGCCGAGGCGGAAGCTGTTGGGTTCCTGAACAGTCATAAATGATCCTTGCGAAGAACGTCCGTGGCGCGCGCAGAGTCGCGCAGCGCTATGATTAACCACGGTCTACGCGAAAACGCGGGCTTTGTACAAGCGATGGTGTTGTGTGGGGCGGGGAAATGTGGGCGCTGTGTAAGAACGCCGCGCACGTTCACGATAATGTCGCTCATTGTGAAGCGAGGCGGGCGGCTGCGGCGTAGCTTTCGCTGTCACTTTTTGATATTCATAAATCCAAATCTGTGCTCAGGCTTTAACAGTCATCGCCGGGCTTGTTCTGACGATCCGGTTCTGTAAGGCGCTGATGTTGTATCGAAATAGCTGATTTGGGAGCGTTGCTCGTGTTCAATACTGTTTTTTACCGGCGCAAGCTGCTTGGTGCGTTCAGCGTGCTGGCTGTGCTTTGGTCCACGACTGCCGCGATCGCCGGAGGAAGCGCGACCGCGAAGCTGGATCAATTTCATGCCGGGCTGACCGAGCGGTATGCGGATGTTCTGCATATCTCGACGGACGAACTGGGCGCCATAAACCCCGATGAGGTGGTGCTGTTCGATGTCAGAAAGCAGTCGGAATATGATGTGAGCCGGATTGACGGGGCGATCCGTGTTGCGCCCTCCGCCAGTGCATCGGCGTTTCTGGATGATCATGCGGCAGCCATTCGGGGCAAGACGGTGGTGTTCTACTGCTCCGTCGGGGAGCGGTCGAGCCGCATGGCCGAACGGGTGATGTCCCGCGCGACGGATGCGGAGGCCATTTACAATCTGGAAGGCGGCATTTTCAAATGGCATAATGAATTCAAGGACGTTGTCGCCACGCAAGGGGCAACCAGCGCGGTGCATCCGTATAACCGCAAATGGGGCCGCCTGTTGGAGCGGCAGGATGCGATACGTACCCGCCCGGAAAATGGATCGTGAGAGCATCGCTGAGGCATCCTGCCAGAGTGATTGGCGGGCTGTTGGTTGCGGTTACCCTTCAAATCGGGAGCGTCGCGGCGGCATTCGCCGATGACGGGGTGCGGAACCTGTCAGTGGGTGAAGTCGCCGATCTGCTCGAAAAAGACAGCGGCGCTCGTGTGCTTGATGTGCGTTTGGGGATTGAATTCCGCAACGGTCATATAGAAGGCGCGCAGCGCATCAATTACTTTTCGCCGTTCTTTCGCAAAGAAGTCTCCAAACTTGATCGCGGGGCGACTTGGGTTGTTCACTGCAAAAGCGGGCATCGGAGCGTGAGGGCGGTGAGGGTGATGCACGATCTTGGTTTCGATGCCATCGTGCATATGGATGGCGGCTTTGACGCATGGCGCGCGGCAGGCTTGCCCGTTTCGGAGTAACGGTAGCGGCTATGACCTTTGGCGCTGAAATGCTCCCTTCCCCGCAGTTACAACAGGGAAGAGGGGGGGGGGAGCCTTACCCTTATGACACACTCGACAGCAGGGAGGCATTGCCGCCGCTGGCGGTGGTGTCTTCGCTGATGGTTTTCTCGCTGTGCAACATTTCGGGGTTGGCGGCGGGGTCGATGAGCAACACGCGCGCGCCTTGGCGG
>CALFAK010000066.1 GCA_937948985.1 uncultured Neomegalonema sp.
TTCGCGGCTCAAAGATCTCCACATCATCGAAAAAACGGATACGCGGGTCCCCGCGCTTCCCGCGCCGCGCCTCAAAAGACTTACGCGCATCGAACAGCGCGAACGCGGGCACAGTGGCCCCCGCCCCACGCGGCACAGCGATCCCGCAAACACCGCGCGGCACAGCACCGCCCGCCTCAATCTTCCAGACCGCCTTCGCCACCACGATCAACCGCCGCAGCGCCGCTTCCAGAGGCCGCAAAATCCGCCACCCCGCCACCCGCCGATGCCTAGGCATGGCTTCGCGGCCGCCCACAATCGTGAGCAGCATAGCCAACAGCCGAAGCAGCGCATCGCGGTTGCGGTCTATGGCGAGTGTCCAGTCCAAATTCTTCCTTACATCTCCAAATCAAAGCGCCGACAAATAGAACATAACACAAACATATAATCAAGAGCGCGCGATACATCCATCACAGACCACCGCCACAACAGTGCCAAACCAACACCGCCTTAGTTCAGAAACTTTTCCCCGCTAAAAACGGCGTACAAAAGTCCAAACCGCAGGTAGCCCCATGACCCGTTTCGCCGTCCTCACCCTCGCCGCCTTTCTCGCACCCCCTGCGCAAGCGCAATCCCTTGCCCCCGCCACGGGCGATGTCGCGTGCCACGGCTATCGTGCGGACAGCCACAGCTGCAGCGCAATCCTCGCCCTGCAAACGTCCTCTGACGGGTCCGCAAACGGCTATCAGGAAATGCGCATCGCCGCCCCGGACCAATCCGTCTTCACCCTGACGATGTCCGCGAAAATCGCACTCGACGGCAATCGCCTGTGCCTGAGCCAAAGCGGCGCAAATGCCAAAGTGACCCCGCCGACGCACCAATTCGCTGAAATGGGCAAAGCGATGGGCATCGCCGCGATTACCGAGCTTGCCGCCCGCGACGCCTGTATCGAAATGCGCCCCTGCGGCAACGCCACCGCCGCCGTGATGGTGATGGGCGGCGCGGTTCAGCCGGAGGCCAGCCTGCTCACCCGCCTCTTCCGCGCCGACAACCCCGCCACCCGAAAACTGCGCCTGCGCACGCTGCAAATCCACGAGATCGAAACAATGAACACCCTCGCCCCCGCCGAATGCGTCGGCTGAATCGCTGTCATATTGAGGCCTGATCCGCACGTGGTGTTAAGGCGGAGATCTTAACCACCCTGCGTCATCTTCCAGAACTCCAGCAATCCATCCAGCACGAACTGCACCGCCAGCGCACCCAGCAACGTGCCGAACAGACGGGTGAGGACGGTAATGCCTGTCGGCCCGAGTACGCGTTCGATGATGGTTGTGGTCAGGAAGGCGACAAAGACGATCACGAGCACCGCGACCATCGCCAGAAACACCATAACCTGCCCGCCCGTGTCGCCGGGATGCTCGGATACCAGCAGGATCATCGCCGCCATTGCGCCCGGTCCTGCGATCAACGGGGTGGCGAGAGGGAAGACGGACGGGTCCGCGAAATCTTCTTCTTCAGTCCGTTTCTCTCGCCGTTCCGTGCGCTTCTCGAACAGCATATCCACCGCCAAAAGGAACAGCATCAAACCGCCCGCGATACGAAAAGCGGGCAGAGAGATGCCGACGGCGGACAGCAGCGCGTCACCCACAAGACCGAAAACCGCCAGTATCAGCGCGGCCACGCCAACCGCGCGCAGGCTGATGATAAGGCGCTGACGATAGGGCATCCCCGGTGTCAGTGCCGCGAACATCGGCGTCAGGCCAATCGGATCGATCATCACAAACAGGGTCGCGAAAGCGGCTATGAAATCGGCGGACACGGGGGCAATCCTTTCGGTCTGAGATGCCCCGCGCTATCGCTTGCCCGTCGTCAGATCAAGCGTCGTGATTTCATTCCAGCGGCAGCGCCTTCTCTGTAAGGCGGGTCCAGAAACTCGCACCCCATGCGGTCGCCTCATCGTTGAAGTCGTAGCGGGGATGGTGCAAACCCGCTGAATCGCCGTTACCGATCAGCATGAAGCAACTTGGCTTGATCTGCGCAAAAAACGCAAAGTCCTCACCGCCCATTGTCGGGTCGACGCCATCGACAACCATGTCCGGCCCGGCCACCTCGCGGGCGACTTCGAGGCAGAAATCGGTTTGAGCGGCGTCGTTGATCGTAGCAGGGTACATGTTGTCCGGGCGCTTGAACTCTGCCTTGATCTCGTGCGCGGAGGCGATATTGGTGACGATGCGCTCGATTTGCTCATAGGTGCGCTCGTGCAATTCGGCATCAAAGCTGCGCACAGTGCCGCCAAGAAAAGCGGTTTCAGGAATGACGTTGAACGGGTCGCCGGATTTGAAGGTGGTGACGGAAACGACGACCGATTCCAGCGGGTCAACGCGCCGCGCGACAATGCTTTGCAGGGACTGAACGATGGCCGCGCCGCAAACAATCGGGTCAATACAGGTGTCCGGCTTTGCCGCGTGACCGCCGAGGCCTGTCAGAGTGATCTGGAACTCATCGGATGCCGCCAGCAGCGGGCCGCGCCGTGTCAGAAATTGCCCCATCGGCTTGCCCGGCCAATTGTGCATCCCATAAACCGAGCGACAGGGAAAGCGCTCAAAAAGGCCGTCTTCAATCATCGCTTTGGCCCCCGCGCCGCCCTCCTCTGCGGGCTGGAAGCAGAAATAGACCGTGCCATCGAACGCGCGTGTCTCCGCCATATGCTGCGCGGCCCCCAGCAGCATGGTCGTGTGCCCGTCGTGCCCGCACGCGTGCATCTTGCCATCGGTCAGCGAGCGGTGAGGCACATCGTTCATCTCGTGGATCGGCAGCGCGTCCATATCCGCGCGAAGCATGATCGCATTCGCTTCGTCGCCCGGCCCGTTACGCCCGTGCAGCACGCCGATAACGCCGGTCTGACCGATTCCTGTTTCCACCGCGTCAAAGCCCATCGCCCGCAAGCGTTCGGCGACCACTTTGGCGGTGCGGTGTTCCTCGTAGTTCAGTTCGGGATGCTGATGGAAATCATGCCGCCATGCGCGCAGCTCCGGTGCGGCGTCGGCGATGGAATTGACGAGGGGCATGGGTTGATCTCCGGTTATTCCTGCCCCGTCAGACGGCGGCGATTCCGCTTAGAAGTCAAGCGCCAAACCGTCCCGCAGGATCGCTTGCGCGGCGGGGCTGTAGCTGATCTCATCCCGCTCATGCCGCTCACCGTCATGCAGGATCAACGGCGCGCACAAACTCAGCGGTGCGCGCGAGCCTTTGCGCGCGCGGACAATGATGCGGCTGGCGGCGTGCCCCGCGCGTGAGGCGAGAGGTTTAATCCGGATGTCGCCCGTGCGCGGTTGTAACGGGGACAGCAATTCCGGCAGACGCTCAACGCGGTGGATGATGGTCAGCCACCCGCCTTCGCGCAGCCGCCGCAAGCCACAATCGATCCAATCCGCCAGCGATGTGTCTGTGCGAAACGCGCCGTCTTTGCCGTCATCCTCCGTCGCGGTCGAGGCGTTGGCGTCGAAATAGGGCGGGTTGGCGATAACGTGATCGAAGGTCAGGGCGCGCAGGTCTTTGGGCGGGCGTTCAACACCACCCTCATAAACAGTCAGCGCAAAACCCAGTTTGCCCGCATTCGCCCGCGCCAATGCCGCATAGCCGGGTTGAAATTCCAACCCGCACAAGCGCAAACCGGCGACCCGTTGTGCGAGACAAAAGGACGCGACCCCTGCCCCGCAACCAAGCTCCAACACGCTTTGCCCCGCCCGTGCCGCACATGCCGCCGCCAGTAAAACGGTGTCAGAGCCGGACCTGTAACCGACGCGCGGTTGACTGATCCGCAGCTTACCACCGAGAAAGTCATGCGCATCAAGCTCTTGATCGCTAAACTCTTTTTCGCGCATCAGGCATCTTCGCTGATGTCGATATCGACGAGGCGCATAATTTCCCGCGCCTCTCTCAAATCTTCCTCATGGACCATCAGTCTACGGGGGAATGCGCCGATTCCGCCCTCCATCACGCTCATGTGGACGTCGAAAACGAAGGCCTCTATACCTTCAGCCTTGAGATATGCCGTGGCAGCGTTGATTGTGATCGGATCGGTCGTTTTCAACAATACTTGCATGGTGTGTTACCTGATATGCGAAGGTCGTGTGCAGCATCTATGCTGCGGGCGGTCTTGTCAAAGCGCGCTAACCGAGGACGAACCGAATTGATGACAGGTGCAGTGCAGTCAAAGGCCCGTGTCAGCGAAGTGGCGCGTGTTCCTGTCGAGCGGATCACTGATGCGTTATCGGCGGAAATGGCGCAGGTCGATGCGATTCTGACCACGCAATTGAACAGCTCGACCGATCTGATTCCGCAAGTCGCCTCGCATTTGATTCGCGCCGGGGGCAAGCGGGTGCGGCCTTTGCTGACGCTGGCGAGCGCGCAATTATGCGGGTATCAGGGCGACCATCACATCCGGTTGGCGGCGGCGGTGGAGTTTATCCATAGCGCCACACTGCTGCATGATGATGTGGTTGATGGCAGTGCGACACGGCGGGGGCGGCCTGCCGCGAACCGCTTGTATGGCAACAAGCCGAGCATTCTTGTGGGCGATTTCCTGTTCAGCCGCGCGTTTCAATTGATGGTCGAAACGGGATCGGTTGAGGTGCTGCGCATCCTCTCGACGGCATCGGCGGTAATTGCCGAGGGCGAGGTCATGCAGCTGTCCACCGCGAACAATCTCGCCACGACCGATGAGGATCATCTGGCGGTGATCCGAGCCAAAACCGCCGCGCTGTTCGCTGCGGCGACCGAGGTTGGCGGGGCCATTGCCAATGCGCCCCCCGAACAGGTCGAGGCTTTGCGCGTCTATGGCGATTGTCTGGGCATCGCGTTCCAGCTGGCCGATGACGCGCTTGATTACGCGGGCAGTGAAGGGGCGACGGGCAAGGATTCAGGCGATGACTTCCGCGAGGGCAAAGTGACCGCGCCGATCCTGAACGCTTATGCATCGGCGGAGACCGATGATGAACGGACATTCTGGAAGCGGGTGATTGAGAAAACCGACCAAAAAGACGGTGATTTTGAGCACGCGCTGGGCCTGATAAAACGGCATCGGGCGGTTGAGCGGACATTGGCCGACGCGCGCCGCTATGGCGATCAGGCACGCACCGCGATTGATGTCTTCCCGCAAAGCGCCCTGCGCGATGACCTTCGCGAACTGATCAGCTATGTGGTTGATCGTGACAGATAACCACGTCTTCACTAAAATTTGAAACATACATAACGAAAACGGGAATAATCGTTTGTCTGTGTGGGCATACGATATCTTATTGTGGCCTAGAATATGATCATAGAAGTCGTGATCATAATTGGAGACGAATATGGCCCGGACCGATGCCTTTGGCTACGACCTCACTGTAACATCTCATGACGCGGTTTCGGCCTGGGATAAAACCGTTCAAGCATTCTTGGCGCACGCCGCATCGACACCAACGCATTTGGGGGC
Organism: uncultured Neomegalonema sp.; assembly: GCA_937948985.1. Taxonomy (GTDB): domain Bacteria; phylum Pseudomonadota; class Alphaproteobacteria; order Rhodobacterales; family Rhodobacteraceae; genus JAHDDY01. The sequence continues at coordinate 5,456 of CALFAK010000066.1, forward strand.
CGCTTTAGAAGCGGAGCCGGATTTTGCGCTGGCGCATGTGGCGAAGGGCTTCTTTATGCTGCTGCTTGGCCGCAGCGAGCTGATTGAAACGGGGCAGGATGCTTTTGAAACCGCTACGCGGATCGTTTCGCAGTCATCAACGGGGCGCGAACGGGCATATGTGGATGCGCTCGGACAATACCTGACGGGCGATCTGCGCGGTGCCGCGGATGCGATGGATCGGGTGCTGGTGCGATACCCGCGTGACGCGCTGGCGCTGAAATTGGTTCAGGCGATGCGCTTCGTCATGGGTGACGGGGCCGGAATGCGCCGCTCCATTGAAGCTGTGCTGAGCAACTATGATGCTGACCATTCCGCCACGCCTTATGTGAACGGCTGCTATGCGTTCGCGCTGGAAGAGACAGGCGATTACCGTGCCGCCGAAGCACGGGGCCGTGATGCTGTGCTGCGTGCGCGGGACGATGCCTGGGGCGTTCATGCGGTGGCGCATGTTTTCGATATGACGAACCGTTCGCAAGAGGGCGTGACGTGGCTGGTGAATCAGCCGGAGACATGGGCGCATTGCAACAATTTCCGCTATCACGTCTGGTGGCATCTCGCGCTGTTTCATCTGGATCGCGGCGAACATGCCGAAGTCCTCCGCCTCTATGATGCTGAAATTCGTGCGGACCATACCGATGATTACCGCGATATTTCGAACGGGGCATCGCTGCTGACGCGGCTTGAGCTTGAGGGCGTGGATATCGGCAACCGCTGGGAAGAATTGGCGGCGATTTGTGAGAACCGGACCGAGGACGGTTGTGTGGTCTTCGCGGATCTGCACTACGTGTTGGCATTGGCGAGCGGCGATAAAGAGCAAAGCGCGCAACGCATGTTGAAAACCTTGCAACGCAATGCGCAAGCCCCGACCACAACGATGGGCCAAGTGTCCGCCGAAGCCGGGGTTCCTGCCGCCGAGGGACTGATCCAATTCGCCAATGGTGATTATGCGAATGCGTTGTCATCACTGAAAGCCGCCCGCCCCGCAATCCAGACGGTTGGGGGCAGCCATGCCCAGCGCGATGTGTTTGAGCGCCTGACGATTGATGCGGCCCTGCGCGCGGGGATGATGGGCGAGGCACGCAGCCTGATCCATGACCGCACACGCCGGCGCGGTGCTGTGGACGGCTACGCCGAACGCCGCCTTGCGCGGATCGGAACGTTGGAAGCCAATGTGGCGGCGGCTCTTTGATTTCAGGGTGTTGTCCACTAACGGGTGCGTTTAGTTTCGTATTGAGAGTCATTGCCGGATTGGTTCCGGCAATCCAGAACAGCGTTTCCGTCGGAACTGGCCCCTCGGAACAAGTCCGGGGGTGACTGTGAAAACGGTAATTTTCAAGCCAATCGCGCGCAATACAGGCCACACCATATGAGCGCTCCTATCGATAATTCCGCCGCAGCGCGGGAAGCACGGCGCGATCCCCGCTTGGATTTTTTTCGCGGTGTCGGGATGTTCATCATCCTGATCGCCCACACGCCGTGGAATACGTGGAATAACTGGATTCCGGCGCGGTTCGGGTATTCGGACGCGACCGAGATATTTGTTTTTTGCTCCGGCGCGGCGTCGGCTATCGCGTTCTACAAATCCTTCGAGCAGAAAGGGTGGTGGATTGGCACGGCGCGGGTCGCCTATCGGATTTGGCAGCTTTACTGGTGCCATATCGCGATATTTTTCACGATCCTCACCGCTTTGATGGTTGTCAACAATGTTCTGGTCGATGCCAACCGGAACTATGTCGGGCTTTTGAACCTCGAACGGTTTGTGGCCGATCCGCGCGCGTTTATGCCATCGCTCTTCGCACTGACTTACGTGCCGAATTATTTTGACATTCTGGTGATGTATATCGTCGTGCTGGCGCTGATGCCGATTATTGTGGGCTTATACCAGTGGCGCGGTCCGGTTGCGGCGATGGGCTTTTCTGTGCTGCTGTGGGCGCTGGTAAGCCAGCCTTGGTTGGCGTTTCTCGATGTGCCGATTTTCACCGCGCTCAACCTGCCGGCGGAGCCTGTCGGGCGTGACCGGACGTGGTTTTTCAATCCGTTTTGCTGGCAGCTGATTTTCTTCACGGGGTTCGCGTTTTCACTGGGCTGGATACCCAAACCACCTGTGACGTGGTGGTTGATCCTGATTGCGTTGGCGATTGTGCTGGTGTCGATCCCGCTCGACCCGGACGGCGTTCCGGCAAACCGTTTCTTCAAGGCACGTCCTGAGCTTGCGCCGATCTATGATCAGATACGGGCGTTCAGGTCCGAAGTGGGACCGCTGCAATCAAAGACATTTTTCGGGCTGTTCCGATACATCCACTTCCTCGCAGTCGCTTATTTGGTTTGGTCGCTGGCAGGGGATAAGGGGCACAGGTTGCCGCGTACCGGCTTGGGCGGGGGCATTGTCACCATCGTCCGGCGGGTGGGGCAACAATCACTGGCGGTTTTCATCGCCAGCTTGCTGATCGCGCGGCTGTTGGGTGTTGTGCTGGGCGAGATGGACCCGGACGGACGTGGTAAGGCTGAGCAGGCGGCACTTTGGGTGGTAATCTGCGTCAATCTGGTCGGGTTCGCATCGATTATCGCCGTGGCCTATATCGCGAAATACTTCCGGAACCCGCCGTGGCAGCGGGCTTGAAGATTCTCCTGTAACGTGCCGTTGCGTTACTGTAGGGTGACAGTAATACAGCCTCAAGCAATAGGGAAAGAGCAATGCGCTTGTCGATTATTGCCGCTGCGGCGGCCCTTTCTTTTGCCTCATCAACCGCATTTGCGGCGGGGTCGATCGGCCCTTCCGCCGGCTCGCAGACTGAGACATGGGGCGAGCTGCGCGAAGAAATTTACGGGGATCGTGAGATCGTCAAAGCTCCAGAGGGACTGCTCAATCTGGAAGTTCCCTACCGTGCCACAAACGATACCCGTGTCCCCGTTTCGGCTTCGGCGACGTTTAAGGATGGGCGGACGATTAAATCGATGACGCTGATCATCGATGAGAACCCGATGCCCGTATCCGCCGATTTTGCCATGAACAGCCCGCAGACGGCGTTCACCACCAGCGTTGCGATGCGCCTGAACGGCCCGTCTAATGTACGGGCGGTTGTTGAGACGGATGATGGCGATCTTTACATGACATCGGCGTTTGTGAAGACCGCCGGACAAGGCGCATGTGCGGCCCCGCCCACAACGGGTGTTGAGGAAGCGTTGGCATCGCTCGGGCAGATGGACCTGAAAGGGTTCGGGATGCCCAAAAGCGCGTTGGAACGCTTGAAGCAAGCGGATGAGGCGGAAAGCAATCAGGTTCAGCTTGAGCTCAAACACCCGCAACATTCGGGTATGCAGATGGATCAAATCTCGCTGCTGTACATCCCCGCCCGCTATGTCGAGACGCTGGAGGCATGGCATGATGATGAAAAGCTGTTCACGATGACAGGCAGCATCTCACTCAGCGAGGACCCGTCGGTGTCGTTTGATTTGCCGGACAGCGGTGTGCAGCGGGTTCGTGTTCGCATGACCGATACGGATGAGGCGATGTTTGAGAAGATTTTCGAGTTGGGCGGAGCTTAGACTCACCCGCGATCGGGTTGAGCCATAGAGCGTCATGCGGAGCCTTTTTGAACAGCGTGCATCACTGAGATAGTCACTCCGCGCGCTCAACCCGTTCCATCGGGTATTCCTCAAACGCCCAGCCATCGGTCCCGTAAGGATACCAGAAGACATTGGTGTAGCCGTATTCTTCGCGCGCACGCTTGGCCGCGTTCCATGACATCCAGCAATCATCGAGACAGAAGAACAGCACGGGCGCGTCTTTATCGCCGTCCACAGCATTATCAAGATGCGTGCGGAAATAGTCGTCCGTGACATCGGCGATGCGGCCATAGCCGACATTGGGCAGCCAGATGGCGCCGGGGATGCTCATACGCGGTTTTTCGCGGTAGATTGTACCCTTGGGCAGCTTTGGTTTGGGCGGGCGGGGCAGCACATCTATAAAAACGACCGCGCCCGTTTTCCAAACCGCATAGGCCGCATCATCATCGACGACCGTGACGCCCTCCAGCGTCTCCGGCACGGGGCTGCGATAGTCTTCCTCGCGGTAATTTTCGGGTTCCTGCGACGCGTGCGCGGGGAGGAGGATGCCCGCCAGAGCGAAGGTCAGGACGTGCATCACTTTCATTTATTGTGCTTTCTTCGGTTCAAGCGGTTCACCGTATTCGCTGACAAGAGGAACACCGAACTCGGTTAGAATCGCGTCAATCTCATCGCGATTGCGGCGCAGCAAAGAGTTAAGTTTGCGCTTCCAAACCAGCTCGCCCTGACGCACGCCCATTGTAATGCGGAAAAACATGCGGGGTGGAATTTTCTCGGCGGTCAGCGGGATAACCTTTAACGGCGGGTCGGCCTTTTTCGCGTAATAGCCGCCGATTGGTCCCCACATCAGAGCGGCGTCGGTTTCGCCGGAGATCACATCAGCGATCATTTCCTCGGACGGGGATTCGATGCGGCGGTCAACCATCAGGTTATAGCCCTTGGCCCCGGCGATCAGGCCGCGCTTTGTGGCGTGTGTCGCGGGCGGGCCGCCGGCAATCACGCCCAGTTTTTTGCCCTTCAAGCGCGGGTCGGCCATTGTGGTCAGGTCGGCCAGTTCGCTGTCGGCTTTGACGACCATCACATAATTCGAGACGTAGTAATGGTTTGTGTTCAGCACCAGCTCGTGCCCCTGGGCATAGCCGATCACAACATCGCAGCGGTTCTCACGCAGAGTACGGCGGATAAAGCCTGTCGCCATCGGGAACCAAGTGTATTGCAAAGGCTTGCCCAGCTTTTCAGCCATCAGCTCGGCGATCTTGTTCTCGAACCCCTCGCCCGCCCTGTTGGAGAAGGGCATATTCGCGGGGTCGGCGCAAACGCGGAATGCGCTTTTGGACACGAGGTCAGAAGTTTGCGCACTCGCGGCACTGAAGGCGAAAAACGGCGCTGATACCAGCGCCGCCATCGTCATTTTCACACGTTTTGTGCGGGCTTTAAACATGTTCATCCCATGCAAGCGTTTTCATTCTCACGATAGACATCCGATTTTTTCTCTTTTTTCGGAGGCCGTCCACGGCCAACAGCGTCTGTTCCGCGCGCTTTCAAATATACATAGATATCATCAAGGTAGCACATCACGTTGTTGTTCGTCCCGAACGCGGGCATCACACTATTTTCAGACGCACCGATCTTTTTTCGACCATTCGTGATCACGTCGACAAAATCGTAATAGTCCATATCAAGCGCGGAATTTTTGAGTGCCGGCGCATAGGTCGATCCTTCACCATCCGGACCGTGGCAAACATGGCATTCGGAGTGATAGCGACGGAAGCCGGAGAAGGTGTACCAGTCAATCGTGCCGTCTTCGCCGACATTGTAGGTTGGGATGTCATCCTCGGTGAAATATTTACCATCCTCTTCATAGCTGACCGCGATGTTATCGGGTGCCTCTCCGCTTGCGTCGGTTTCAGCGGCTTCGGCGGTTTCAGGCTCAGGCTCCGCCTGCTCTGCGGCGGCAGCGGCTTCTGTCGCTTCGATTTCGGCTTTTGCCGCCTCCATCATAGATGCCGCTTTTTCGGCCAGCGCAACCGCTTCAGCTTTCATTTCCTGCGCTTGCATCATCAGCTTTTCAGCTTCGGCAAGTTTGTCGTTGGCCATTACCGCGAAGGGGGCGGTTGCAAGCATGAGGGCAGCCGTTGCACTCCATAAGATTTTCTTCATCGGTCGGTCTCTCCCTGATCCCGTTCATTGTGACGGGTTGTCTTGTCGAAAAAGCCCGGCGAAGGATCGCTCCAACGCCGGGCTTCTTAGGGTTCGGTCACATGCCGGAAAATCAGTTAGGCAGTGCGAATACGGTCAGCTGACCACCAAGCGCGGTGTAGTTGCTGAGCGCGGCATAGCCGCCCACAGCGCCAAGGCCGTCATTCGGGTTAACCAGTCCGGCCGCGAGGCCGATGCCTGCCCAACCACCAACACCGGACAGAATCGCAACGTATTGCTTGCCCGAATGGCTGTAGGTCATGACGTTGCCGATGATGCCCGACGGGGTCTTGAACTTGTAAAGTTCCTGACCCGTCTTGGCGTCAACCGCTTTGAGGAAGCCTTCCAGCGTGCCGTAGAACACGACATCACCGGCCGTCGCGAGCGCACCGGACCAAACCGAGAATTTCTCAGGCAGGGACCAGACGATCTCACCTTTGATGTTGTCCCAAGCGATGAAGTTACCCATGCCGCCGTGGCTGTTCGGAGCGGGGTACATTGCGAGGGTCGCACCAACATATGGCTGACCTGCGGTGTAGGAGACGCGGAACGGTTCATAGTCCATGCAAACATGGTTTGTCGGGACGTAGAACAGTTGTGTGCGCGGGCTGTATGCCGCAGGCTGTTGGTCTTTTGAACCCAGCGCGGCAGGGCAGATGCCTACGGAGTTTACGTCTTCACCGTTTTGTTCAGTGGAGTATTCCGCGACCACAGCCGGACGACCGTAGGTTTCGCTTTCAGGGTCCATATCGACGCCGGATGTCCAGTTCACAACCGGATCATACTTTTCAGCGACGAGAAGCTCGCCCGTCTCACGATCAAGCGTATAGCCGAGGCCGTTACGGTCGAAGTGCGTGAGGAGTTTACGCATTTTGCCATCAATTTCCTGATCCGTGAGGATCATTTCGTTGATGCCATCATAATCCCACTCGTCATGCGGGGTCATCTGGTAAACCCACTTGGCAACACCGGTATCGGCATCACGGGCGAAGATGGTCATCGACCATTTGTTATCACCGGGACGCTGAGCGGGGTTCCATGTGGAGGGGTTGCCCGAACCGTAATAGACGAGGTTCAGATCGGGATCATATGAATACCAGCCCCAGGTCGCCCCGCCGCCGATTTTCCACTGATCGCCTTCCCATGTATTGAGCGAGCTGTCTTTGCCCACAGGCTTGCCGAGTTCGGTGGTGTTCTCATCGAACAGCAGCATGTCGTCCGGGCCTTGAGAATAGCCGCGCCATACTTTTTCACCGGTTTCGATGTTGTATGCGGTGACATGGCCTTGGATGCCGAACTCGCCGCCGGAGATACCGACGATGACTTTGTCATTCACAGGCAGAACCGTGGCCGTGTTGGTCTCACCAATGGACGGGTCGCCATTCACGACGGACCATTCGACTTCGCCGCTGTTTGCATTCAGCGCAACGACGGTGGTGTCAGCCTGGTGCAGGAAGACTTTGCCGTTCGCGAAGGCGAGACCACGGTTAACCGTGTCACAGCACATGACCGGGATCACGTCCGGGTCTTGCTTTGGCTCGTATTTCCATTTGATCGCACCATCATTGGCGAGATCAAGCGCATAAACGATGTTCGGGAACGGTGTATGCACATACATCGTATCACCGACCACCAGAGGCGCGCCCTCGTGACCACGAAGAACCCCCGTCGAGAACGTCCAAGCGACTTGGAGGTTTTTGACGTTATGGCGGTTAATCTGGTTCAGTTTTGAAAAACGGGTGTTCGCGTAATCGCCAGTTTGAAGAACCATACCATTCGGATTCTTCGACATGGACAAAACGCTGTCGTTCGCCATCGCGGACCCTGCGAACACCGCAAGGGCGGCAACGCCGGAAACAAGCAGCTTTTTCATGTAATTACTCCCTAAGTTGCAACAATCGCCACAGCTGCGTTGTTCTCACGCATTATCATGGCGGGTAGTCTGGTCGATATGACTTTGGGTCAGCCGACTCTTATATTTTTATTAAGCACTCAGACTTGCCGATGTAGAAGACATCGTCAAGACAGCAATTTCACTGCCATGCCGCATTGTGGAAGAAACGCTGAATGATTGGTGCGTTAGTTGGTGCGTTAGAGCGCTGAGCGAACCAAAAAACCACGCTCACATTACTGAGATGCGTGGTTTTGAGATTTTTAGTATCAGTTATTTTTCTTATCAGTACTGAACAACAGCACGGATTGATTTACCTTCGTGCATCAGGTCGAAGCCTTTATTTATATCCTCAAGGCCCATTGTATGCGTAATCATCGGGTCGATTTCGATCTTTCCATCCATGTACCAATCGACGATTTTCGGCACATCCGTCCTGCCCCGCGCTCCACCGAAGGCTGTGCCTTTCCAGATGCGGCCCGTCACCAATTGGAACGGACGGGTCGAGATTTCGGCACCCGCCGGCGCGACGCCGATAATGACACTTTCGCCCCAGCCTTTGTGCGCGCATTCCAGTGCGGCGCGCATGACGCTGACATTGCCGGTCGCATCAAAGGAGTAATCCGCGCCTCCGCCCGTCAGTTCAACGAGATGCGCGACGAGGTCGTCGCCGACTTCTTTCGGGTTGACGAAATGGGTCATGCCGAAGCGCTCGGCCATTTCTTTCTTCGAGTCGTTGATGTCAACGCCGACGATTTTATTCGCACCCGCGAGGCGGCAGCCTTGAATTACGTTGAGGCCGATACCGCCGAGACCGAAGACCACACAGTTGGAGCCGATCTCGACCTTGGCGGTGTTGATAACCGCCCCAATACCTGTTGTGACACCGCAACCGATGTAGCAAATCTTGTCAAACGGCGCGTCCTCGCGGACTTTCGCCAGCGCGATCTCAGGCAGAACCGTGTAATTCGCAAAGGTCGAGCAGCCCATGTAGTGCAGAATCGGCTCGCCATCGAGGGTGGTGAAACGCGACGTTCCATCCGGCATCAGGCCCGCGCCCTGAGTCGTGCGGATTTTCTGGCAGAGGTTGGTTTTGGGGTTGAGGCAGTAATCGCACTCGCGGCATTCCGGCGTGTAGAGCGGTATGACGTGGTCACCTTTTTTAAGGCTGGTCACGCCGGGGCCGATATCAACCACAACGCCCGCGCCCTCGTGGCCGAGAATCGCAGGAAACGCGCCCTCAGGATCATCGCCGGAGCGGGTGAACTCGTCTGTGTGACAAAGACCCGTGGCCTTGATCTCGACGAGCACTTCACCCGCCTTTGGGCCTTCAAGATTGACCTCGGTGACCTCAAGCGGTTTACCCGCCTCGAAGGCGACAGCTGCGCGTACTCTCATGGGTTTCCCCTCCCTGTAAGAATTTATCGTTGCCGCAAGCATGGCAAATCACCGCGCGGATTGCGAGGGTGATTTTCAATGTACACGAAACTTCACGCCTCCAGCTCCTTCGATTCACGCGGTTGTTCGCTGTGGGATAGCGCGGTGTCACAATGGCAATTTTGCCCGGTTCAGAGCCGCCAGTCGGGCGATGTCGCCGCCCGGATCGAGGGCTTCGGCCTGTTGCCAGTCGGCGCGGGCACCGTTGCGGTCACCAGTGATGGCACGGGCCGCACCGCGCTCAAAGTAGGCAACGGCGGATTGCGGATCGGCGGCGATGGCGGCTTCGGAATCGGTGAGCGCGCCTGCGGTGTCCCCTGTCTGGCGGCGGGCGGCGGCGCGCAGCGAGAGCGCTTCGGCATCGTTGGGCAACAGCCAGAGCAAGCGGTTAAGGTCAGTGATGGCGGTGGCGAAATCTTTGTTGGCGGCGGCGGCCCGTGCGCGACCGTCAAGCGCCTCAATCGAGCTTGGCTCGGCGGCAAGGGCGCGGTCATAGAGGGCGCGGGCGGCGGTCGGGTTGCTGGCGGCGAGTTGGAAGTCCCCCGCTTGGGTCAGCAAATCGGCTTTTGCGGGCAGGTCAGGGGTTTCAACAGCGAGGGACTCAGTGACTTGTGCGGCCTCGGCGAAGGAACCCAAGGCTGCGAGGGCGATTGAGCGGCAGTGACGCGCGGCCTGCCCGCCGCCACCCGTATCGCGCCAGTTCTGTGCGCTGGTCAGCCCTTGCACAGGATTGGCCTGCGCCTGAGCGATGCAGGTGTCGTAATCCATCGTCTGGGCGAGGGCCGTATGGCTGAGGACCATGATTAAGGGGGCGATTAGCAGGGTGTAGCGCATGGGGTTCTTTCGCAACATTCTTTGGATGCAGTCTCTTGCAGCATGGTTAATCAGGAGATAAGGCGAATCCATGATTGATTTGCAGATTTCACACGATACCGCGCCGACGCTGTTTTGCTTTGGCTACGGGTTTTCGGCACGCGCGACGGCGGCATTGGCGCGGACTCAAGGGTGGCATATTGCGGCGACGGCGCGGGATGCGGAGAAGGTTGCCGCGCTGAGGGCCGAAGGTGTGGCCGCGTATCAATGGCCGGTCAACGATCTGGCCAATGTGCTGCCGATGGGTGCGCATGTTCTGATCTCCGCGCCCCCCGGCGAGGCAGGTGATCCGGTGCTGGCACGTTATGGAAAGTCGCTGGTGGCGCTGCGCGAGCGGGTGGCGTGGGTCGGATATCTTTCCACGACGGCGGTATATGGCGACCGTAATGGCGGTGAGGTGGACGAAACCTCTGAACTGCGCCCTGCCAGTGAACGCGGCAAGCGGCGGGTGATGGCAGAACGGGAGTGGCTGGCGCTTTCGGAACAGGGCTTGCCCGTGCATGTCTTCCGGCTTGCGGGGATTTACGGCCCCGGACGCGGCCCGTTCGAGAAAGTGCGTAAAGGTACGGCGCAGCGGATTATCAAAGAGGGTCAAGTCTTCGGGCGTATCCATGCGGAAGACATCGCCAACACAGTGATGCAATCGATCAGGCACCCCAATCCCGGTGCGGCCTATAATGTCACCGATGACCTAACCTGCCCGCCCGAAGAGGTGATCGGCCATGCGGCGGAATTGCTCGGCCAGCCACTGCCACCTGCTGTGAAGTTTGAGGAGGCGGAAATGTCAGCGATGGCACGGACGTTTTACGGCGAGAACAAGCGTGTACTGAACGGGCGTATCAAGCGGGAATTGGCGGTTGAGCTGATCTATCCGACCTACCGTGAGGGGTTGGCGGCGATACTTGCAGCGCAGGAATAGCGCAATCCAAGAGGGTAAATCACCACAACACTTATTCAGAATGTGCGTAGGAATTGAGAGAACTTCGTTTTAAACCCCTTAATGCACTGATATAATTTCATATTTTTGAGTGTTGCGAAAAGTGGTTTTGTTGAGCCTTTAAGGTGCGTTGACACACGCCTGATAGATTTAGCGGATGTTGAAGCATTCGGTCCATGAAACATCACAGGATATCTGCCGCTATTTTTGGCGTCGGCAAATGCTGTATGCGGGTGCGTGTTTGCTGACGGGTTTTTACTACGATGTGAAAATCGCGGTGCTGAGCAACCTGATGTTTCTTATCACAGAATTATTCCAGTTTCTGGTGGCCCGGCGTGCGTTGCGCAACCCTGATGCGGATGAGCCGGAAGTGCGGCGGTTGAACCGCTGGCTTTTTATCACCGGGATCGTGAATGTGCTGTCGATCCTGGTCGCCGCCAATCTTGTGGCACTGGTCAATCCCTCAGAATATCAAACATTGCCGCTGATCTTTTTGCTGGCCGCCGCGCTGTATGTGGCCAATCGCAATCATCATCTGATCGAGACGATGATCGCGCGGTTGCTGATCTTGGGTCTGGCGATGGTGATGGTCGCCGCGCAGGATATTGTTCTGCTTAGGCCGTCTTTGGACTCGCCGATCTGGATGCAGTTTATCGCGGTCTGTTTCACGCTGTACCTGATCGCGGATTGTGCGATGCGGTCGCGGGATTCCTATGTTTGCCGTTATGAGCAGATGAGCGAGTTGCGTGCGGCGCGCGATGCGGCACGCCAGGCGCATACCGACAAGAATGCCACCATCGCCGCGCTGACCCATGATTTGCGCACGCCGCTGAATGCAATGCTGGGCACCGCGCAACTGCTGGACATGACCGATTTAAGCTTGAAGCAATCGGAATATGCGAACACGATCATTTCGGCGGGTTGGTATTTGAATACATTGCTGTCGGATATCCTTGATGCCGAAAAGCTGGCGGCGGGTAAGATGAGCATCCATCCCATCGAAAGCGATCCCTGCGCATTATTGCAAGAGGTACTGACCCTGCACAGAGGCGCGGCGCGTGCGAAGGGGATTGAACTTATCCTCGATGTTGACCCGCAGATGCCCGACCTCGTGATGTTTGATCCGGTCAGGGTGATGCAAGCGGTGAATAATCTGGCCTCGAACGCGATCAAGTTTACCGCCGAGGGGCAAGTATTGATACGCGCGCGATGTGCCGCTGCCCCTGATGGCGTGTCGCTGGAGATCAGCGTGCAAGACACAGGCATCGGGATCACGCCGGAGGATGCGGCACAGTTGTTCAAACCGTTTGCGCAGGCCGGGGCGGGGAGCGATTTCAGTAATAACGGGTCGGGCCTCGGCCTGTGGATTTCGCGCAGCCTGATGGAAGCGATGGACGGTGACGTCAGCCTTGAAAGCGTGCCGGGGGAAGGATCGACCTTCACATTGCACTTTGTCGCGGGCGCGGTAGAGGCACAGGCGCCAGAACTGGCTATTGCGGTTTGAGTGTTGCGAAAGCGTATCGAAGGCGACTCTCCTTGAAATGATTCTACGCCCCCGTTAGAGCGGTACAGCATTCAAATCGGGGGATTGTGATGAGCCGTATTGTCTACGTGAACGGGGCGTTTTTGCCTGAGGAAGACGCGAAAATTTCGATCTTTGATCGCGGGTTTTTGTTTGCCGATGGCGTTTATGAAGTGTCGTCAGTGATTGGCGGGAAGCTGATCGATAATGATGCTCATACGCGGCGGTTGGCGCGCTCGCTTGACGCGTTAAAGATGACCTCGCCCGTTCCGCTGGAGGAAATTCCGGCCATTCAGGCACGGCTTATCGCGGAAAACGCCGTAGATGAGGGGATGGTTTATCTGCAAGTCAGTCGCGGCGTGGCGGAGCGGGATTTTACCTTCCCTGAAACCGAGCAGCCCAGCCTTGTGATGTTCACGCAAAGCCGCCCGATTGTGAAAAGCAAGAAGGCCGATAGCGGGATCAGTGTTGTCTCGCAGGACGATATCCGCTGGGGGCGGCGCGATATTAAAACCGTGCAGTTGCTCGCGCAATCGCTGGCTAAACAGGCGGCAGCCGAGCAGGGGGCCGATGACGCGTGGATGGTCGAGGACGGGTTTGTGACCGAAGGCTCGTCCAACAACGCGTTCATTATCACCACCGACGGTACGATCATCACGCGGCAGCTGAGCACGGATATTCTGCATGGCATCACCCGCCGAGCGGTGCTGGACATTGCCGCAGCCGAGGGACTGACGGTTGAGGAACGGCCCTTCACGATTGCAGAGGCGCAAGCGGCGGCGGAGGCGTTTTCGACCAGCGCGTCGTCGTTTGTGATGCCCGTGGTCAGCATTGACGGAAAGACCATCAGTCAAGGTGTACCGGGGCCAATCAGCCAAAAGCTGCGCCAACGTTATATTGAACTCGCAATTGAGGCGGCCACTTAATGGATCCTGTCAAACGTCAGTACGAAGCCTATCCCTACCCTGAGCGCGATCCGGCGGAAGAAGCGGGGCGGTTGATTATCGGCTCGCCCAGCCATCCGTTCGAGATCGACCATTTCCTGTTCGCGGGGGCGCGTGACTGGTCGCAGCCGTTTCGGGTGCTGGTGGCCGGCGGGGGAACCGGCGACGGGCTGATCATGCTGGCGCAGGTACTGGCCGATTGTCAGGTGAACGCGGAGATCGTCTATCTCGACATGTCTACCGCAAGCCGGGCGATTGCCGAGGCGCGCGCGGCGGCGCGGGGTCTGACGAACATCCGGTTTGAGACGGCGGATTTGCTGAACGCGGCAGAGTATGGCCTGTTTGACTATATCGATTGCTGCGGCGTGTTGCACCACCTGCCTGATCCCGATGCGGGGTTTGCGGCGCTGCGCGCGGCACTGGCCGAGGGTGGCGGCATGGGGGCGATGGTCTATGCGCCCTATGGCCGCGAGGGTGTGTATCAGATGCAGGACGCGCTGCGCACGCTGGTCGGGGAAGATGATCCTGAGACGCAGGTGGCGCGGGCAAAGGTGGTGTTTGAGGCACTGCCCCCGACCAACGGTTTGAAGCGTAATCCGTTCGTGCATGACCATCTTGAGGGCGGTGATGCGGGGTTCTATGATCTGCTGCTGCACAGCCGCGACCGTGCCTATGACGTGCCCGCGTTGTTCGATGCGGTGGATCGGGCGGATATGCGCTTGCTGTCGTTCACCTCGCCGGGACGGTACGATCCGCGCATGATGCTGCGCGACCCTATACTGCGCGAACGTGTGGTTGCGTTGCCCTATCGTGAGCAAGCGGCGGTGGCCGAGCGGTTATCGGGCAATATGAAGGTGCATAATTTCTATGCGGTGGCCAAAGGGGCCGAGGCGGGGCGGATCGCGATGCCGGGACCGGAGGCCGTGCCGTGCATCATCGGGGCATCCCCTGCGGCACTGGCGGAATCCATCCATAAATCGGGCGGCATTCGCGGTGAGTTTGACGGGCTGGCTTTCCAACGCGCGTTGCCGCCGGAGACAGCCGGCATTGTGATGAACATGGACGGCAAGCGCAGCGTTGACGATATTCGGGCGATGCTGGGCTGGCGGAACGACAAGTTCGAGCCGTTATTCGCAAACCTCTATCAGCCGCTGAACAATTTCGGACTGCTGCGGTTCAGTGGGCTGCAACGGCGGATGGGGATGTCTTAAGACATGTGTCGGGGTGATTGCATAAACCACCCACCCTACTCCGCCGCCCTCTGATACGAAGGCACGACCCGCTCGTCATCCGCAAACTCAACCACTGTATCGTCGTGACGCCAAGGATGCGGATCACGGATCGTGCGGCCACTCAGCTTCCAGCGCAGCATTTTGCGGAACGAGCCAATCGCCATCTGTATGTCATGGGAAATCGCCATCACGGACGGCGTCACCAGCAAGACCAGCACAACCCCGAACCCCAGTCCGAACGCCAATGTCACCACGGTCGGCTTCAAGAACAACGCCTGACGGCTTGTCTCGTACAGCAGTGGCGCAAGACCGCCCACTGTCGTCAACGTGGTCAGCAAAACGGCGCGCAAACGGTCTACCGATCCCTCGATAATGCTCGGTATCATCGCCCGCTTTTCGGCATATTCGTCGATGGTCGTAACCAAGACGATGGAGTCGTTGATGATAATCCCCGTCATCCCGATCAACCCCACGACCGAGAACATGCTCAAGGACATACCCCACCAATAATGCCCCCACATCGCCCCGATAAGGCCGAATGGTATCACCAGCATCACCACCAAAGGGCGCGTCCATGAGGAGAAAACCCAGCACAGCGTGAGGTAAATCCCCGCAAGACAGAGCATAAAGCCAACCAGCGCATCACTCAGGAAGTCGTTCTCGTCCTGCGACAGCCCCGCCAGCACGTAAGACACACCGTATTCACTTGCAATCGCGGGCAGCAGCGTACCCTCCAGAACCTCATAGACCGCCGCCTGTGCGCCCGGAACCTCCGCAATCTCGCCTGTCACCGCCGCCGTGCGCAGCCCGTCCTGCCGCTTGATCGCGGCAAAGCCCTGCCGCGAACGGATTTCCACAATCTCACCCAGCGTCACAATCGCCCCGCCTGGCGCGCGGATATAAGCACGGTCCAGATAATCCGCCCCGATCTCCGCATCCGGCGGTTTCACGGTGACGGTCACCTGCCGCGAGTTTCGCGCAAACTCCGTCGCGTCAATCCCGCTCAGGCGCCCACGCAATTCGCGGCCCAAAGTCTGCGTTGTGAAGCCAAGCGCTTCTCCGCGCGGGGTCAGGCTCAGGACCAATTCGACCTTGTCATAGGTCAGCGTATCATCAAGACCGGATACGTTCGGCAGGTCTTTCAGACCCGCTTTCAGGGCCTCGGACGCCGCCTTCAACGTTTCCGCATCCGCCCCGGCAAAGCGCACATCAATCGCATCACCGCCCGGTCCGCCCCGCGCACTGCGCAATGAGAACAGCTCAACCTCCGGCGCAACATTGATCTCCGCATCCCACTCACCAAGGAATTGGAACGAGGAATAGGGCCGCAAATCCGCATCGATCAGCGCCGCCTGAAAGCCCCCGATTAAGTCTTTGGGTTTGTTATCCCCCGCCGAAAACCGCCACCCGACCGTATCGCCCAGCGTCGCTTGCGAAAAATCCAGCGGGGCGGTGCCATAGCGCTGTTCATAGCGTTCGTTGACCACATTCAACGCGCGATCCATCTCATCCAGCATCGCGCGGGTATCCTCACGCTTTGCGCCGGATTGCATGATGACATTGGCCGAAATCGTACCTTGTTCAGGCCGCGAGAAAAACTCCCAGCGCACCGTGCCGTCCACCAACATCGACACCGCGATCAGCAAGGCCGTTATCGCCGCAGATACTGTCAGGTACCGCAACCGAACCACCCACGTGATAAACGGACGGAAAATCTTTTCCCGAAACCAACGGAACCCCATATTGAACCAGCGGCTCGGCAGATCGTACCAAGGTTCACTATTCTTCGCTGCCAAAGCATGGCGCATGTGGGCTGGCAGGATCAGGAAGGACTCGATCAGCGAGGCGATAATCACCGCGCACACGACCAACGGAATCGCCCCGATCAGAGAGCCGAAACGCCCGCCAACCGCCATCAATCCGGCAAAAGCGATGATGGTTGTAATAGATGCGCTGACCACAGGCCCGGACATCCGCCGCGCGGCGGTGGCGGCGGCCCCTGAGGGTGAATACCCCTTTCGCCGCAGCGCATCGGCGTGCTCACCCACCACAATCGCATCATCGACGATAATGCCGAGGCTGATAATCATCCCGAACATCGAAATCATGTTCAGAGTCTGCCCGCTGGCATACATAATCCCCAGCGTCGCGGCGATGGAGATCGGAATACCCGCCGCCACCCAAAACGCCGTCCGCGCCGACAGGAACAGGAACAACAGACCCAGCACCAAAACCAACCCGGTCAGGCCGTTACGCACCAACATCCCAAGCCGATCCTTGATCGGTTCCGCCCGCGAACGACCCCAAACGATTTCAACATCTTTGGGCAGCGTGGCACTGGTGTCATCAACGACCTGCTCAACAATCTCCTGAATTGCAATGGCGTCCCCGCTGGCATCGCGCTCAACACTGATAATGATGCTCGGAATACCGCCCCGGAACACCTCAACGCCGTCCTCAAAACCCGCATCCGTGATGCTTGCCACATCCCGCAAAAACAGCTGCGAGCCGTCGGCCAGCGCCCGAATGGGTGTCGAGCCGATCTCACCAATTGTCCGCCGATCCTCACCCGCCCTGATCCGCAGATCACGGGCATCAACATCGCCAGTCGGCACACCTGTGGCACGCCGTGTAATCGCATCGGCGACTTCGGTAAGGGTCAGATTATGGCGCAGCAGAGCCTCTTCATTCGGCTCAACAAAGATCCTGCCTTCGGGAATACCGCTCACAGAGGTTTGCGGAACACCTTTCGCGAACAGGCGGGCGATAACTTCGTCGGAATAATCGGTCAGGCGATCCACCCCGACATTGCCCGTAATCGCAATATCCACCACGCGGTCACGAAAGACACCGCGCCGGACGGTCGGCTCTTCAATTTCTTCGGGCAGCGTGGTGATCGAATCCACCGCTGTCTGTACATCATCGGTCGCACGGCCCATATCCCAGCCGTCCTCGAACGTCAGAACAACACTGGCAGATCCTTCACGCGAGCTGGAATTGACCTCCTCAACACCCGGAATCGCAAGCAGCGGCGGCTCGATATTGGCGACAACGCCCTCATCCACGTCCTGCGCGCCGGCCCCTTGCCAGACCACATTGACGCTGACGGTATCGCGCACAATGTCAGGAAAAAACTGCGCCCGCAGCTTGGTCGCCGCGAAGAACCCGGACAGCAGCATAAGCATAAGCAACAGGTTCGCGGCTGTACGGTGCCGCACGAAATACCCCAGAAAGCCCTTACCCGCGTCATCAGGATTGTCTTTTACGCCGATCATGAGGATGCCTCAAAACCAAAGCCCTGCCCCGAACGCGATGCGGCATAAAATGCCGCTTCGCAGATGCGGGTCCTCGCGCGTGTATGCGTTGACAATAGAGGCCCCGCATGGGGGTGCGGCGAAGGAAACATTTGAGCGGTCATTCCGATTTCGCCTCCGGCTTGGATGGCCGCCCATCGCCCTGACCTGCGCCTTCGGGCCGTCCTTTACCCTCCGGCTTTCCACCACCCTCTTTGCCTTTACCTTCGGGCGGCCCACCGGGCTTATCGCCGCCGGGGATAGCCCGCGCCGCGCGGCGTTTGCGACGCTCAGCCGCTTTCTTCTTCGCCTCTTCCTGCGCGACTTTCGCTTCCTCAAGATTCTGTACCTTGATACCGGGACCAAGCTGAGGACGCAGTTCAGCAACGATCCGCCGACCGAACGGCGCATCCCCGATGATCAGCGAATCCGGCATCCGCCGCACGATCTTCACCTTTGCGACAGACAAGCGACTATTATCGTCAATTATGAAAATCTGACCATCTTCCGTTGCGGCACGGGCCGGAATTTCCGCCACATTCTGCAATGGCGGCTCGGTAATCCGGACGCTTACAAAGTCACCGGGCCGCAACGGCGACCCTTCCTTGCCCGAAATCGTGGCATAGACCGTGCGCCCGCCCTCAGCCTGCGTTGTGGCGGCAATCCGGTCGAGCACGGCATCTGTTTCAATATTCCGCTCTCCCAATGAAAGCCCGACCTGCGCTTTCAACGACAGTAAACGCCCGTCATCATCCAGAACACGCGCAAATTGCTGATCACTCAGGCGAAACGCCACTTCCAACGAGTTGAGATCGATCAACCTCGCCAGCGTCTCATTACTCGAAACCAACCGCCCCAGCGCCGCCGAAGTTTCAGTCAAAACCCCGGCGTAAGGCGCAACGACAGCCGTCTCGGAAAGATCCCGCCGCGTGGTCGAAACACTGATCCCCGCCCGCTCAATCGCCAGCTGCGCCTGCTCGACCTGCTTTTCCGCATTCGCCAATGCCTGTTGACGCGTGATGACCGCTTGCTGCGCACTCACCAACGCAAGTTGAGCCGTCTCCACGGTTACCCGCGCGGCAACCCCGCGATTGGCGAGATCCACCTGCCGCTTCAGCGCCTCTTTGCGCAGGTTCGCCTGGCCCCGTGCCGCCGATAGCTCGGCCCGCGCCAAACTGACTGACTGCGCCGCTTGTGCTTCGCGTGAGCGCGCGTCGGCCAATCCTGCCATCGCATCCGCCTCCCGCGAGCGGGTATCGGCGGGGTCAATACGCAGCAATGTTTCACCCGACGCAATCTCAACCCCGTCACGGAAACCGCGCGCCATATCGACAATCCGCCCCGATTGTGCCGCACGCAACTCCAGCGTCCGCCCGGCCTGCACCGTGCCATAGGCTTTCATGATCGGTGTAGCGGAAGTCGGCTCAAGCAGCAGGTCGCGCACAGTATAAACCCGTTCAGGCGCGGGTTTTTTAGGACGCTCTTTCGCGGCTTCGGTACGCGCATCAGACATGCGGCTAACGCCATAGGCCAGCGTCCCGGCGCAAAGCGCAAGAATAACAAAACCCACCAATGCGCGAACGAAAAACCGCATAACCCGCCTATATTTAACCCCCGACAAAGCTCATACGCTTCAACAACGCCATTCCGTCGGACACTAACGGATATAGAACGGTTCGCTTTGGCTTCTCTTAAATAATCAAGTAACGCCAAAAGATGATTTCACGACGGTGTGATTTCCTGCAGGTTTCCAATCTTGCGTTGCGATGCCCGGCGCTCTAATTGTTGGTCAACCAGTTGGTTGAAAGGGACGCCGCATGTCAATTCCACAAGAGGGCGGTGGCCCGATCGAGTCCCGTGACTCGATGGTTGAATATCTCGAGTCCGGCTGCAAGCCCCGTGAAGACTGGCGCATCGGGACCGAGCACGAGAAGTTCGGCTACTGCAAAGCTAAACATGCCCCTCTGCCCTACGAAGGCGATTGTTCGGTACGGGCAATGCTGGAGGGCTTGCGCGATTCTTTTGGCTGGAACCCGTTACTCGAAGGCGACACGCTGATCGGACTGACCAAAGGCAAGGCAAATGTCAGCCTTGAGCCGGGCGGCCAGCTCGAACTTTCCGGCGCGCCGTTAGAAACGATCCACGAAACGTGTGAGGAAGTGAACCAACACCTGGCCGAAGTACGCGACGTGGCAAATAAAATCGGTGCGGGCTTTCTCGGCCTCGGCGCATCCCCCGTCTGGTCGATGGACGAAACGCCGATGATGCCCAAAGGCCGTTACAAAATCATGCGTGACTACATGCCCAAAGTCGGTACCAAAGGCCACGACATGATGTTCCGCACCTGCACGATTCAGGTGAATCTCGATTTCGGTTCCGAAGCGGACATGGTGCAAAAACTGCGCATCGCCTTTGCCCTGCAATCCATTGCGACGGCGTTGTTTTCGGCCTCACCCTTCCTCAACGGCAAACCGAACGGCTTTCTCAGCTACCGCTCCGAGGTATGGAAGGATGTCGACAATCAACGCGCGGGTATCCCGGCATTTATTTTTGAGGACGGCATGGGCTTCGAGCGCTGGGTCGATTACGCCCTCGATGTGCCTATGTATTTCGTCTACCGTGAGGGCACGTATGTCGATGCCTCCGGCCAGTCATTCCGTGACTTCCTCGACGGCAAACTGCCCGCCCTACCCGGCGAAAAACCGACTCTGTCCGACTGGGCAGATCACCTGACAACGATATTCCCCGAAGCACGGCTCAAGAAATTCATCGAAATGCGCGGGGCTGATGGCGGGCCGTGGCGGCAAATTTGCGGGTTGCCCGCGTTTTGGGTCGGCCTCATCTACGATGACGCGGCGATGACCGCGGCATGGGATGTCTGCAAAAACTGGACACAGGAAGGCCGCCTGAACTTACGCAACTCGGTTCCTAAACTTGGCCTGAAAGCGGAAGTCGCAGGACGCAGCGTGCATTCGATTGCGGGCGAGTTGCTGGAAATCGGCACTGAAGGTCTCCACGCCCGCGCCAAAGCCTCCGGCTTTGACCGCGACGAGGCGCACTTCCTCAATAATCTGCGCGATGTGGTACAGCGCAAAGAAACGCTCGCGGATGAAATGCTGGCTAAATATCATGGCGCATGGGGCGGCGATATTGATCGCGTATTCGACGAGTACAGCTACTAAATCCTTTATGCCCCGCACCCGACGTGGGGCATCGCGCAGCACCCTATTACTGCAACCGTCCGAATATTTTCGCGAAAATCCACGCCAGCACGGGCATCAGAAAGATGCCCAACAACGTCACACCAAGGCCGAAGAAAACAGCCAATCCGGCAGGGCCGGGCGGTGGCGGCGCATCGGGCGTGGTCGGTGCCGATGCGACCATTGCCTCATACCCCCCCGTCAGAACCGCCAAACCGACGAACATCGGAAAGATAACAAGGGAGGCCGTGTTCGCACGCAGCGAGGCCAGCACAAAATCGCGCGTTCCCGTCTCACCCCGATCGGCCCGCCGCCATGCCATCCAAGAAAATGCGATAAACCACGCGGGCAACATTGCCAGCAACCCGATCGCCCCGACTTGCGAGAACCGCATCGCGTAATCACCCAGCAACGCAAATGCCCAAACCAATGCACCGAAAAGCGCAGGCGCACCGAAGAGTGCGATCAGGAAAGCGACTTTAGATACTCTCATCACCCTATCCGTCTGATGCCCGCAATCTGCCTGACAACCAGCAGCGCAATCCCGAAATAGACCGTCATCACGATGATCGGCACGAAGCCCATAGGCTGGCCTGAAATCAACGGCGATGCCAATCCCGCGAGCAAACCGACGATCATACCGGCCACAACGAATTTCGTTTTGCTCTTACACCGCAATGCCCAAAGAAGCAGGAACATCACCAAGCCAATCGTCAACAAAATCACATAACTGGCAATCAGCATATACGGCAAAACGTCCAGCGTTCGCGAATCTGAGCCGCTTAATTCACCCGAAAGCACGGTTTCGAGCACAAACATGCACAGCGCGGCAATTGCCGCGACAATCACAGGCGCCAGCAAAAATGCCAGCACCGTCCGCACGTAAGGACGTTGCACTGAAGGGTGCCAATAATCATGCGAGAGACGTTTCAACATGGCCCGACTATCGACTGAAAAGTGTTAACACGCCAAGCATTGCATCGAATCCGAACAACTTTAAACGGGGGCGTGTCGCGCTTACCGCAGTTTTCAATCTCCACGCCCGCCGACGACAATATCATCCATCAACATCGTCGGTTGTCCGACACCTACGGGCACCCACTGCCCCGCCTTACCGCACATGCCAATGCCATCATCCAAGGCGCTATCGCTGCCGATCATGCGGATTTTGTGCATTGCGCTCGGACCATCCCCGATCAGCGTCGCCCCCTTAATCGGGTGCAGGATTTTACCGTTCTTCACGCGATACGCTTCTGTGCAGGAAAACACGAATTTGCCGTTGGTGATATCCACCTGCCCGCCGCCGAAATCGACCGCGTAAATGCCATCATCAACCGCCGCGACAATCTCTTCCGGCGTATGCGCGCCGCTGTGCATATAGGTGTTGGTCATACGCGGCATCGGCGCGTGCGCGTAGGATTGACGACGGCCATTGCCCGTGGGTTTGACTCCCATCAACCGCGCGTTTTGGCGATCTTGCATATAGCCGACCAGCCTGCCGTCATCAATCAACACCGTGCAATTCGACGCCTCGCCCTCATCATCCACACTGATCGAGCCGCGACGATCCGGGATCGTTCCGTCATCAACAACAGTAACCCCTTTCGACGCCACCATCTGCCCCATCAATCCGGCAAAGGCAGAGGATTTCTTGCGGTTAAAGTCTCCCTCAAGACCATGCCCGACCGCCTCATGCAGCATCACGCCACACCATGCCGGACCAAGCGCCACCTGCATCGCGCCACCGGGGCCGTCCTGCGCCTCCAAATTCACCAGCGCCTTGCGATGCGCCTCATCCGCAAGGCGTTTCCAGTTGGCAGGATCGATCAGCGCGTCATAAGCGGCACGCCCGCCACCTCCCGCTGATCCGCTCTCGCGATGTCCGTTTTCTTCGACGATCACGGATACATTTATTCTGGCGAGGGGACGCGTATCACCGACCCGATGGCCATCGGCACGCAGTATTTCCACCTCTTGCAATTCTCCCGACAGCGAAGCGGTCGCTTGCACAACGCGCGGGTCTTTTGCCCGCAAATACGCGTCAATCTCGCGCAATACAGCAACCTTAGCCGAAAACTCAATCCCATCCACGGGGCTGTCATCAACGTAGAGCTTACGATTGGTGCGTGCCGGAGCCTGCGCATAATCCGCCGCCGCGCCCCTAACCGACGCCGCCGCCTCCGCCGCGCGGTTCAACGCCGGAATGGAAAGCTCATCCGAATGCGCGTAGCCAATGGCCTCACCCGATACAACACGCAAACCGAACCCCTCGGCAGCGTCATATGAGGCTGTGCGCAAGCGGCCATCGTCAAATGTCAGCGTCTCGCCGCGTCGGCGCTCAAGAAACAACTCGCCATCATCCGCACCCGATACCGCATCGGCCAGAACACGCTGCGCGCTCGCAAGATCAATGTCACCGCCAAAGGGATCAAATGCCATGCCGTCTCTCCTAGTCGTTGTTACTAGACAGGTGGGTCAATTGACGGCGAAAGGCAAGCTGTCAGTTACTCAGAAACAATAAGCACGAACAGTCCTAAGCCCGCCGCCGCCACACCGTCAAAATCGGCGTTTCCTGCCCACCACGCCGCGCACGCGCACGCTGCGTATGAAACCGATCCGCGCTAAAGCCGGGCAGAGCGGTCATCGCATCAAGCAGCGCATCCCCGCCTTGCACATCTAGTGGCAGCGAGACAGGCGGGCTTTCCGGCAAATAAACCATCAGACCGGGCGGCACGTCGCTGCGCGAGGATACCAGCAAATCGATCTGCGTTACATCGTCCAAATCAACCTGAACATTGCCCATCGGCCCGACATGCAGAACACGGCGCTCCTCCACAAACAGCGCCCCCTGCGCGCGCGGTCCGGTCATCATCGCCCGGCGCACCGCCACACGCAGCCAAACGCCCCCCGCCACAGCAATCGGCAATGCAAGCGCAAGGCTCAGCCAGCCCCACCGCATTCCCGGCATCCCGACAACCCAAAGGGCGGCCAAACTCGCCCCAAGCGCAACAGCGGGTTCAACCCACCGCTTAAGCCCGGCCGCAACTTCAGGGCGGATCATCGGGGCCGCCGTTCATACGTTAAATACGCCGGAGAACGGCCCTCACGAAACGCCTTGGCCTCATATCGCGTTCCCGGCCAATCATCCCAAGCGGTGTCACTGTCCGAAATCAACGCGAAATCAGCACGCTCAAGCAAATGCTCCTTGGTCCAGTCGATGTATTCAGGAATATCGGAAGCCACCCGCAGATGCGCCTCATCAGTCAATATCCGGGCGAACGAATCCAGGTTTTCCGGATTGATAAACCGCCGCTTATGGTGGCGCGCTTTCGGCCACGGATCAGGGTACAATAAAAACGCGCGCGATACCGACGCATCCGGCAAAGCGTCCATCAAGTCCCGCGCATCCCCATGATGCACCCGCGCATTCTCAATTTCACCCGTTTCCAATTTTGCCAGACACCCGGCGACGCCATCCACGTAATGCTCGCATCCGATCAATCCGACCGCCGGATTGGCACCGGCTTGAGCAACCAGATGTTCCCCGCCGCCAAAGCCGACTTCCAACCAAATCTGCTTCGCTTGAGGGAAATGGGCCTCAAGGTCCAGCGTTAGCGTAACATCTCCCCCCGCGAACGCCTCGTACTCTTTACGGCGAACATCAAATAATTCTCGCTCACGACCCCTTAATCGCGATCCTCGTCTGCCGTATAGATTTCTAATAAATTTATCTGTCATGGTACTAAAAATGTATAATTCTGCATTTTATTGATAACTCCAAACTATACATCGAACATAAAAAATGCCGAAAGATATTTCTGCTAGTTTTCTTCCCAACGCAACAGAAAAAAATTGTTGCAAGGGGAGTATTCGATGAAAAAGCCGACATTTTTATCCTTTCTAACGTACGCCAGAAAGTTTCGCAAAAAACGCGACGGCGTCGTGGCAATCGAGTTTGCCTTTGTCATCGCACCATTTCTGGCGATCACGCTGGGCACATTGGAGGTAGCCGTCGTTCACCTGATGCGCTCTTCCGTTTCCAACGCCGTAGAGGGCGCTTCTCGTCCGATCTATACCGGCTCCGCAGGCTGTGCAACGGTCGAAACGGTCAAAACCGAGATCTGCAATCGCATCGCCATGCAGAACGAGCAAAACTGTCAGGCAAATCTGAGAGTCATCCTCGAAGAACTCTCAGATTTCAGCGGACAGCGCCAAGACGTGGACGGTGACTTCGATCAGATCAATGATTTCGTCGATCCCGGCGAGTCAGAGTCGATCATGCTGCTGCGCACCTTTTACCGTTGGAACATCATGTTCCCGTTTTTGAGCGAAGCGCTTGGCGGGGAGAAGGGTGAAATCATCCTTGGTTCTAACACCGCGTTCAAGAACGAACCATTCGGATCGAATACAGGCTGCACCGGAGGAGGGACATAATGGTCATGCGCAACCAGTTCAAAAAATTCCGCAAAGACGAGCAAGGCCTCGCCGCTGTGGAATTCGCAATCATCGCCCCTCTATTGGCGTTGTTCCTGCTCGGCACAACAACCGCAACGCAAAGCATCTGGGCCAATGGTAAAGTGAACCAATCGGCCAGTGTCATCGGTGACTTGGTATCGCAGGAAACCACATTGACTGACCTTAATTTCGGACAGATCATGGACGCGGCTCCTGTGTTGTTGGAACCGTTCCCGCAATCAGATCTGCGCGTAACGGTTACCGCGTCCATTGCCTGTGACAAGTCGACAAACCCAAACAATCCTGACATCGAGTACTTTGTCATGTGGTCGCAAAGCTGGACTGATGGGAACGTCGTCGCAGGTCCGCAAAACCCCGGACAGAAGCTCGACGGCGCTCCTGAAGAAATTAAGATCGCCGACGGGGACTACATCATCAAAACGGTGAGTGAATACACGCACACCCCGACCATCGGGCAGCAGGTTGATGCTTCGATTTCAATGGGTGAAACCGCGTTCCACCAACCGCGTGAAAGCGATCCTGTATCGTATCCGACGAAAGAGTCACCGCAATATCAGAATTGCGATGATATGCTTAACTAACTGCCCGGTGGCGTGCTAGCTAGAGACATGCGCGCCACCGATCTTCTCACATTGACCGATAAGGGGTTGTATTGTCCCCAAGGCGGTTTCCACATCGACCCGCACAAACCTGCGGGTCGTGCTGTTATTACCCACGGCCATGCCGACCATTGCCGCCCCGGCAGTAAACGGATACTGGCGACACCGGACACGCTCGCCATTGCCACCGCCCGCTACGGCGAAAAAGCGTTCGAGGGACGGCAAGCCCTGCCCTATGGCGAGGCGCAGCGCATCGGTGATGTCGATGTAACCCTCTATCCGGCTGGCCATGTCTTGGGTTCGGCGCAAGTGCTGATCGAGCACAAAGGCGCGCGGGCCGTGGTTTCGGGCGATTACAAACGCCGCTCCGACCCCAGCTGTCAGGATTTTGAGCTGGTCCCCTGCCATTTGTTCATCACCGAGGCGACGTTCGGCCTGCCCGTCTTCACCCATCCGCCCGCCCAAAACGAGATCGCCAAGCTGACCGCCTCGCTGGCGCTGTTCCCGAATTACAGCCATGTCGTCGGCGTCTACGCGCTGGGCAAAGCGCAAAGGCT
Source organism: uncultured Neomegalonema sp. (assembly GCA_937948985.1). Taxonomy (GTDB): domain Bacteria; phylum Pseudomonadota; class Alphaproteobacteria; order Rhodobacterales; family Rhodobacteraceae; genus JAHDDY01. The sequence continues at coordinate 32,225 of CALFAK010000066.1, forward strand.
GATTGCCGAGTTGCGCGCGGCGGGCCATGATGCGCCGATCTATATACACGGCGCGCTGCGCAAACTGTGTGATTTGTACGAGCGCCACGGCATCCCGTTGGGTGAACTGCCCGATGCGAAAGCGGTCGGTGACAAAGACCGTTTTCGCGGCAGCATCGTTCTCGCCCCGCCCTCCGCCATCGCCGACCGCTGGGCGCGGCGTCTGCCCGATGTCCGCGTCGGCATGGCCAGCGGCTGGATGAGCGTACGCCAGCGGGTCAAACAACGCGGCGTCGAATTGCCCCTCATCATCTCCGATCACGCCGACTGGGGCGAGCTTTGCACCACCATCCGCGAGACGGGGGCCGAAGATATCTGGGTCACACATGGCCGCGAAGACGCGCTCTGCCACTGGTGCGAGACTCAGGGCATTCGCGCAAAACCGCTATCGGTGGCCGGATTGGGCGAGGAGGACGATTGAGCGGTTTCATCGGCATTCTCATGCTCGATACCGCGTTTCCGCGCATCATTGGCGATGTCGGAAATCCCGCCTCCTTTCCGATGCCCGTGCGCATCCGTGTGGTTGACGGCGCTGACGTCACCGAAATCGTCAGCGGAACAGCGCCGTCCCCAGCCTTGCTCCACCGCTTCGCCGACGCCGCCCGCGCGTTGGAGGCCGAGGGGGCTGTGGGCATCCTCACAAGCTGCGGGTTTTTGGGGCATGTGCAGCGGGAATTGGCCGAAGCCGTCTCAATCCCGCTCATAACATCAGCGCTTTGCCTCGGCCCGATGATCCGCGCAATGACCGGAGGCCGGAAGATCGGCCTCATCACCGCCAATGCCGCAGCATTATCTCGCACAATCCTCTCAGCGACGGGCCTGCAACAGCCGCAAGTCGCAATCGCCGGACTGGAAGACGCACCCGCCTGGCAACGCCTTATCCTCGCACCCAAGGCACAGCAGGCGACACATCTTGATCCCGAAGAAATCGGAGCGCTGGTCGAATCCCGCGCCCGCGGCCTTCAACGTGCAAACCCTGATATCGGCGCGATCCTTATGGAATGCACAAACCTGCCGCCCTATGCCGACCGCGTTCGTGCCACTACGGGCCTGCCCGTCTTCCACATCCTCCACGCCGCTGATCTTTTATGGGCAGCAAAAAACACATAGGGCCACTGGTACTTTTCATTATCCGGCATATCCCCTATATCGAATTCATTGCTTTATTCAGGAGAAATAAAATGTCAGTCGCACGCGTAACCGAGATCACCGCCACCTCGAAAAAAGGCTTCGACGATGCCGTCAGAAAAGGGATTGAGCGCGCATCCAAGACACTGAAAAACGTCGAGGGCGCTTGGGTTCAAGATCAAAAAGTCATTCTTGAGAACGGCAAGATCAAGAAGTACATGGTCAGCCTGAAAATCACGTTCGTGCTGAACGACTAAGCATTACACTGTGATACCGCGACTTGTCGCGGTATCCATTTTTCAGCGCGTTTTGAAAGACGTACACCGCGATCAAATCGCGGGGTGACTTGAGGGGTCACTCTTTCAAATATTTGACCGCGATTTCGGCCATCCGTTCGGCCCCCAGAATCGGTGGCATCAGGCTGACGGTCTCGCCTTGCGCATCCAGCAGATAGACAAAGCTGCCATGCGCGTAGATCGGCCCTTCAATATCTTCAGCGATTTGCTCACTTTCAACGCGATAGGCCTTTCGCGCCGCCGCCAACGAATCCTCTGACCCGGTCAATGCGATCATCTGAGGATGCATATCCGGTGCCGCCTCACGCAGCGCATCGGGAGTATCCCGTGCAGGGTCGACCGTGATCAACACGGGTCGCACTTCAAGCCCTTGTTCCGCAAGCAAGTCCACCGTATCCGCCATACGTGGCACAACAACCGAGCATATCGCCTGACACTGTGCATAACCAAAGAACAACAGTGACGGCGTGCCCTTCAAGCTCTCATCCGTCTGCGTTTTGCCATGCTGGTCGATCAGCTCAAACGGCCCGCCCACCTTGAAAGGTAAGGGCGAACCCGCCATCGCTGCGCTGGCCATCGCCGTAATGCCCAAAGCAAGAATAATCCGGCGCATCAATAATTGTCCTTGATGAACACGATATCCTCATCCGGTCCCAGACCAAGATAGCCACCCTCATCAATTTCCTCTTTGACGCGCGGATCACGACGGAACCACGGGCCTTTACCCTTGGCATCGGGGTTTTTCTTGGCCCAATCTTTGGTCCATTTATTGGCTTTTTTCCACTCGCCGCCTTCCGCGCGAATCCACTGCACCTGATACAGCTGCGCAGCCCCTTTCAGCGTTTCCTCATCGCCCACAAGCCAGCCGCGCACATCAATGGTTTTGCCGCAATGGGGTGCCAGATCGGCTACCGCGCCGTTGAAGGTGCTTTGCAGGTTCTTTTGCGGATAGACCAGCTTGCCGTTATCGGTGCGTAACAAGCCCAACTGACGCTTGCCATCGCCACAATTAGCGGGGCAATTTCCGGCAACTTCACAAAGAATATCAACGACTTTAGCACTAAAGCACGCCTTTTGCTGGCCAGAGAGATTCCAGCTCTTCGCTTCGCACTCCTCTGCGGCAGAAGCCGATGCCGATAAAAAGAAAGGCGCGGCGACAAGGGCCGCAATTATTGCAAGACTTCTCATGACTATTCTACCGTTACCGCTTTGATTTTCTTTTTCGGAATAGCGAAACCGGGGATCACGCCGTAATCTTCGTGCGTAAGGTTCGCAACACCGTCATTTGAGATCACTTCAGATACCACAAGGTATTTCAAGCCATCACGCTCATACATCATGCCCTCGGCATTGATGGTGTCGTTTGTCAACTCCACAAAAGTATCGCCACCGGCGGAATTGTCATCGTCGGGCAGCTTGAGGACCATATAAACTTCACCGTCCTCGCCAAGTAGACCAACAGGAATACCCCCTGCAGCACACCAAAGTGCGCAAGTGTGATGCGCCGACCCGGTTACAGCCTCAGGCCCGCCCATGACGCCGGAGAAATAACACCATGTGTCAATCAACTCGCCTTTGATCTCGATTCTTTTGCCTTCAGACGCCAAGGCGATACCCGGCAACAAAGCCAGCCCCAACGCCAAAACCCTTGTTAATCCCGACATGTGCTTCCTCCATCTGTTCACTCTCAGGATGCACAGGCGCGGCAGGATGTCACATCACGTTTTCACGAAGCTTGAGAAATCGCCGTACGCGGCATAGGGATCGCGCATGAAACAGCCTGAAAAATTCGACGCGATCATCCTCGGCGCCGGGGCTGCGGGCATGATGTGCGCCGCCATCGCGGGCACGCGGGGCAAGCGTGTGCTTCTGCTCGATCATGCGGATAAGCCGGGCAAGAAAATCCTCATCTCCGGCGGCGGGCGCTGCAACTTCACTAACATGCACTGCGCGCCGGAGAATTTCCTCTCGCAAAACCCGCATTTCTGCAAATCGGCACTAGCCCGCTACACCCAATACGACTTCCTCGACCTGATCGAAAAGCACCGCATCCCGTGGCATGAGAAAACACTGGGCCAACTGTTCTGCGACACCTCCGCACGCGAAGTTGTGGCGCTGCTGCTGGCCGAATGCGAGGCGGGCGGCGTGGACTTGCGCCTGTCGCATCAGATCGGCGAGATCACCCACGGCGACGGCTATTCCGTCAGCACAGACAAAGACAGCTTCAGCGCCCCCGCCCTCGTGCTGGCCACGGGCAGCCTGTCGATCCCCAAGATGGGCGCGACCGGACTGGCCCATAAAATCGCCAAGCGCTTCGGCCTCCCCCTCACCGAGATCCGTCCAGGCCTTGTCCCCTTCACCTTCTCGGACGACGCCCTGAAAATGATGCAGCCCCTCAGCGGCTTGTCTCTCGACTGCACCGTCGCATGTGAGGGCACGTCGTTCCGCGAGGCGATGCTGCTCACCCATCGCGGGCTATCAGGGCCCGCCATCCTGCAAATCTCCAGCTATTGGCGCGAGGGGCGGGAAATCACGCTCAACATCACCCCCGACACAAACGCAGCCGACGCCCTGATCCGCTTCAAACGCGAGCGCGGCAAGTCAGAGCCGAAAACCGCCCTCACCACCCTCCTCCCCACCCGCCTCGCCAGCGCCTTCGCGGACACGCTGGGCGCCAAGCGCCTTGCCGACATGCCCGACAAAACCCTCACAGCACTGGGCGCACAGCTCAACGGCTGGCAACTGACGCCTTCTGGGACCGAAGGCTACGCAAAGGCCGAGGTAACGCTGGGCGGCATCGACACAGATGCGCTCAGCGCAAAGACAATGGAGGCCAAAGCCATGCCCGGCCTCTACGCCATCGGCGAGGCGGTGGATGTGACCGGATGGCTGGGCGGGTATAATTTTCAATGGGCATGGTCCAGCGGCTGGGCAGCCGGGCAGGCGATTTGAAGGAGCGACCCATGACAAAACTCTATATCGACGCAGATGCCTGCCCCGTCAAAGAAGAAGCCCTGCGCGTTGCCGACAGGCACGGCGTGGAGGTTTTCATCGTCAGCAATGGCGGCATCCGCCCCAACCCGCACCCGTTGGTCCAGACAGTCGTCGTACCGGACGGCCCGGACATCGCCGACACCTGGATCGCCGAGCGCATCGGTGCGGGCGACATCTGCGTAACCTCAGACATCCCGCTGGCAGACCGCTGCATCACGGCGGGTGGGGCGGTTATCAAGCCCAATGGCGAGGAACTCAGCCACGCCAACATCGGCAACATTCTCGCCATGCGCGACCTGATGACCGACATGCGCGCCGCCAATCCGCTGGGCGCAGGCGGCGGCAACAAGCCGTTCTCGAAGGCGGACCGGTCAAATTTTTTGAATAAGCTGGAGGTTATGGTGCGCAAGGCGAAGGGGTGAAAACCTTACTTAGCGTGGCTTTTCTCGGTCACGCGACCGACCGAGGCTGGGAGTAGACTGCGCTTCGCGCAGAACGCGCCCTCTCGTGGGGCGGTCGGTCGCGTGTCGGTGCTGCGCACCTCCGGAAAAGAAAATCTCAAGCCTTCGCATACGGGTCCATCAACCGCTGATGCTCGTCCAGTGCAAACCGGTCCGTCATCCCCGCGATATAATCCGCCACCACCCGCGCCTGCACGGCACGCTCCGCGCCCTTGGCGTGGCGCGACCAATCATCAGGCAATAGGCCCGGATCATCCAGCAGCACAGGAAACATATCCTCAATCACCCGCTGCGCCTTGCCCATCATCCGGTTAACCCGGTAGTGGCGATACATCCGCGCGAACAGGAAAGCCCTGATCGCCTTCACCCCCTCATTCAGCCCGTCCGAGAACGCACATAGCGGCGCATCATGCGCCCGCACCGCTTCCGCTGTTTCAGGGGCCAGCGCCGCAATCCGCAGCTCCGTCTCGGCCAACATATCCGCCACCATCACCGAGAACAGCCGCCGCAGCGCTTCATGTATCCGGCGCGGCTCTTCCACCCCGCCATGTTGCGCATCAACATCACGGATAATCGGCCCGATCAGCGGCAGTTCGGCCACCTCATCCAGTGTAAAGAAACCGGCACGCAAGCCGTCATCAAGATCGTGATTGTTATAAGCAATATCATCCGCCAGCGCCGCAATCTGCGCCTCCAGACTCGCATGAGTGCCAAGCTCCAAGTCGCTCAACAGATGCGCCTCGCGGATCGCAAAGGGCAGCGCATCAAGCGTCACCCCGCCCGCCAGCAGCGGCCCGTTATGCTTGACCAGCCCCTCCAACGTCTCCCAAGTCAGGTTCAGCCCGTCAAACCGCGCATAGCGTTGCTCCAGCTTCGTGACAACGCGCAAGGCTTGGGCGTTGTGATCGAACCCCTGAAAATCCCGCATCAGCGTGTTCAGCGCAATCTCCCCCGCATGGCCGAACGGCGTGTGCCCCAGATCATGCGCCAGCGCCACCGCCTCTGCCAAATCCTCATTCAGCCGCAACGTCCGCGCCGCCGAGCGCGCAATCTGCGCCACTTCCAACGAATGTGTCAGGCGGGTGCGGTAATAATCACCTTCATGCGCCACAAACACCTGCGTCTTGTGCATCAGGCGACGGAATGCGCTGGAATGCAGAATGCGGTCCCGGTCCCGCTGATGCGGCGAGCGGTGTGCGCTCTCGTTTTCATCCACGACCCGTCCACGGGTTTTCAACGGATTGACCGCATATGGTTTCAGATGGGCGGCTTCGATCATGGTATCCCTTGCGCTTGGGGTCAGCGTGACTACTTTGAGTGTAATGCAGTTTCGGAGGAAGCGCGATATGGACGGATCAACAATCTCAGCGGGCGGCATCGGCGTGACCGAGGCGGCATTTGCGCAATTATCCGAGATTCTGGATGGCGCACAGACAGAGAAATTTCTCCGCGTGGCCGTACTGGGCGGCGGGTGCTCCGGTTTTCAGTATAAATTCGACCTCGACGATGCCACGGCGGACGATGATGTCATAATCGAAAAAGCGGGCATACGTGTTGCGGTGGACTCAATCTCGCAACCGTTTCTTGAGGGCGCGGTGATCGACTATAAGAACGAGCTGATCGGCGCACATTTCGCTATTGAAAACCCCAACGCCACCAGCTCTTGCGGCTGCGGAACCAGCTTTTCGATGTGACCATAAAAAAATCCGCCCCGGTTTCCCGGAGCGGATCATTAAACACTTACACAGATACTCGTAACTTACTCACTCATAAACCATTTTAACCACTAACATCGTGATCTGGGTCACTGCCTACGGGCTTTAGCCCGCACTAACAGTCTCATCACCCAAAAGACCCATTTTGAACAGCACGCCAGCAGCCGCAGCACCAAGAGCGGGTGCAACGATGAACAACCACAGTTGAGCAAGAGCTTGACCGCTGCCCGAGAAGATTGCCGGGCCGATCGAACGTGCAGGATTAACCGAAACGCCGGTAATCATGATGCCGAACAGGTGGATCACAACGAGCGCAAGACCAATCGCAAGACCGGCATGTGCGCCGCCAGCGCCAGCATTATTCGACGTGGAACCAAGGATCACGACGAGGAACAGGAAGGTCGCTACAAGCTCAAAAACAAACGCGGATACAAGGCCATACTCGCCAAGATACCCTTCGCCCCAACCATTCGTGCCACCGACTTTACCGAAGATAATCAGCAGCAGAAGCGCACCGGCACAAGCACCTGCGATCTGGGCAATCCAGTAGCGGATCATCTGAGCGGTCGTCATCCGGCCCGCGAGCATTGCACCAAGGCTAACCGCAGGGTTGATGTGACAGCCCGAAATCGGACCGATACCATAAGCCATGCCAATCAGCGCAAGTCCGAATGCAAAGCTGATTCCGACAACACCTGCGATATTATCAGCGCCGGCTCCGATGGCCATCGCCGTGCCACAGCCAAACAAGACCAGCGTTAGTGTACCGATAAATTCGGCAATCATCTCTCTCGACATTTCAATCCCTCAAAAATTGTTACCACGTACGGTGAAGTAGCAATTCTAGTACCAAGGAAGAAAATACTGCCTGTTCTCTAAAGATTCACAGTTAAGCGTTGATTAAGGACTTTTACCTGTACATTAAACTACTTAAGATTGAGTTCTTTCGCAAATTGAGACACTGTTTGAGCGGTCAAGTTGTTAAAAACGCATATATCAGATCAACCGCTTGGCACGCAGTTTTTGCCAATAATCGAGTCGCTTCTTAAGTTCACGCTCAAAACCGCGCTCGACCGGATCATAAAACCGCGTCCGGCCCATGCTTTCGGGAAAATAGTCGTCACCGGAAAACGCATCCGGTTGATCGTGGTCATAGGCATAACCGTCGCCATAGCCCAATTCCTTCATCATCTTCGTCGGCGCGTTCAGGATGTGCATCGGCGGGTCGAGCGATCCCGTCTCCTTCGCCGCCCGCATCGCCGCTTTATAGGCCGCGTATGCCGCGTTCGATTTCGGCGCGGTGGCGACATAGACCACCGCTTGCGCAATCGCCAGTTCCCCTTCGGGCGAGCCGAGGAAATCGTAAGTATCTTTCGCCGCCAGTGCCTGTTTCAACGCTTCGGGGTCCGCGAGGCCAATATCCTCAACCGCCATCCGCACGACCCGCCGAACGATATAAAGCGGATCCTCGCCCCCCTGTAGCATCCGCGCCAGCCAGTAAAGCGCCGCATCAGGGTCAGACCCCCGCACCGATTTATGCAGCGCCGAGATCAGATTATAGTGCCCCTCGCGCCCCTTGTCGTAGATCGGCGCACGCCGGGCGAGGGTTTTCGCCAGCGCCTCCGGCGTCAGCGGCTCGACTCCATGCGAGGCAAACAACTCCTCTGCCAGATTGAGCAAAAACCGCCCGTCCCCGTCGGCCATCGCGATCAGCGCATCCCGCGCCTCTGGTGTCAGCGGCAAAGCACGCTCGGCTTCTTCCGCCCGCACCAATAATGCCTCCAACGCCGCCGCATCAAGGCGTTGAAGCACCAAAACCTGCGAGCGGCTCAACACAGCCGAGTTCAATTCAAAAGACGGGTTCTCGGTCGTTGCCCCGATCAGGATGATCGAGCCATCCTCCATATGCGGTAGAAAGCTGTCCTGCTGTGCGCGGTTGAAGCGATGGATTTCATCCACGAACAACAGCGTCCCCTGCCCAACCGCCCGGCGCCCCTTAGCGGCCTCGAACACTTTGCGCAGGTCGGCAACGCCCGTGAAGATCGCACTGATTTGCTCAAAATGCAGATCACTCGCATCGGCCAGCAACCGCGCGATAGTTGTCTTGCCCACCCCCGGTGGCCCCCACAGGATCGCCGAGCTTAACCGCCGCTCCGCGACCATCCGGCCCAGCGGTGCATCCGGGGCAAGCAAATGATCCTGCCCGATTACCTCATCCAGTGCGCGGGGGCGCAACCTGTCCGCCAAAGGCCGAGGCGCACCATCGGCTAATCCGGCGGCGCCGAACAAATCACTCATCCGCGCGTGTTGAGCCGCAACAGCCGCCCGCCCCGCTCAATCGCAATGCGCCATTCGCCCGCCGCCGTGGACAACGCAAATTCGACATCACTGACCAATGAGATTGTCGTATCGTTAATCTCACGGATCAAATCACCGGGACGGATACCGTAACGCGCCGCGATGCCCCGCTGAACCTCCGTCACGATGACGCCATCCAGCATTGGATCAAGCCCTGTTTCCTGCGCAAGTGCCGGATTGATGTTGGCAATAACGGCGCCGCTGAACGGATTACGCCCGGCAATCTCAGACAAATCACGCGGCGGATCTTCCGGTGCCGTCATCAACAGCACATTCGCCTGCCTTTGCGCGCCCTCCCGCAAATAACTGATCGGCAGCGCCTCACCCAAACGGCCCGTGCCAAGACGATAATTGAGCGATGCAATGTCCGAGACGGGCAACCCCTCAACATCAAGGACGATATCACCCGCCTGCAAACCCGCATCAACAAACGCGCTACGCGGGTGGATACTCGACAGGATCACGCCATTGGGCAGCGGCAGGCCAAGCGATTCCGCAATTTCTTGCGTCACAGGCTGACCATCAACACCCGGCCATGCCCGCGCAACCGTGGCACTGCCTGTCGCCGCACTCTCGACCGCTTGTCTGGCGAGATCCGCAGGGATCGCAAAGCCGATGCCGTTAGAACCGCCCGAACGGCTGAGAATCATCGTGTTAATCCCCACCAGACGACCGCTCATATCCACGAGCGCGCCGCCCGAATTGCCAGGATTGATCGCTGCATCCGTCTGAAGAAACACCTGTCCGTCATCCCCCGTGCGTGTTTGCGCGGAGATAATACCACTCGTCACGGTCTGCCCCACCCCGAACGGATTTCCGATGGCCAGAACCAAATCGCCAACCTCCATCGTGTCCGAGTCGCGAAACTCCAGGGTCGGCAGGCCGCTGGCCTCGACTTTCAGTACCGCAAGATCGGTCCGGTCATCCACCAACAACACACGCGCCTGAAACTCCCTGCGATCATTAAGCGCCACGGTAATTTCATCCGCACCCTCAATCACATGCGCATTGGTCAGCACCACACCGCTCTCATGCACAATCACCCCTGATCCCAGTGAAGTCTCAGGCTTTGAAGGACGGTTAAGCCGCTGACCGAACAACATCTCGAAAACCGGATCGTTAAACCGCCGCGTCATGTGCGTTTTCGTGAAAATATTCGCCACAGCGGGCGCGGCGGAGTGCACCACCGGAGCAAAAGAGAGCGAAATCTGTTGTTGAGACTGCGGCACGGAACTTTGCGGCAGCATGTAAAGCGGAACGGACTGTTCCGCGCCCGGCAACGATTGTTGTGCAATACCGGATCCGGCAACAAAAGCGCCCAAACCAACCAATGTCGCCAATGCCGCGCCAGTCACCAATTTCCGCATCCGTGCCTCCTGAAGTCATGTGTCGATATTCACATAATGCGTGGAACGACCTTTTGAAGATAATCCGTCGATCACAGGCTTTCAAATGTCACCGACTACAAACAAAAAAGCGCCACCCGAGGGCAGCGCTTTTGTAAATCGTAAGTGAGAGGAGATTACTCCATCTCGGCCATTGCTTCCATTTCCAGCGCAGCACGCTCGCGGTCGGCGGCACCTTTTGCGTCAACGTCGCGATCCATCAGCTCGATAATCGCCATAGGGGCCGCATCGCCATAGCGGAAGCCAGCCTTCATTACACGGGTATAACCACCGTTACGCTCGGCCATACGCGGCGCAATCACGTCAAACAGGCGCGAAACCGCAGCATCCGTTTTCAGTTTTGCACGGGCCAAACGGCGCGCGTGAATATCACCGCGCTTGCCCAGCGTGATCAGACGCTCAATATACGGGCGCAGCTCTTTTGCTTTCGGGAGCGTGGTTTTGATTTGCTCATGTTCGATCAACGACGCCGCCATGTTGGCAAACATTGCTTGGCGGTGTGTGTGTGTGCGGTTCAGTTTCCGCCGTCCGTTACCGTGTCTCATCGTATTTTCCTTTTTTTGCTTTGTCAGACCGCCGGATGATCTTTTTTATTATAAGCGGTCGCTTGGGGACCGGGCCGTTGCCAGATGACGGCAGCCCGCTCCGTTTTCTCAATCAGTCCTTAGAACTGGTCTTCAAACTTCTTCGACAACTCATCGATGTTCTCAGGAGGCCATTCGGTCACGTCCATCCCGAGATGCAAGCCCATGCCGTTCAGCACTTCTTTGATCTCGTTCAACGACTTGCGCCCGAAGTTCGGTGTGCGCAGCATTTCCGCCTCGGTCTTCTGAATCAGATCACCGATATAAACAATGTTATCATTCTTCAGGCAGTTGGCCGAACGCACAGACAGCTCAAGCTCATCAACCTTCTTCAGCAGAAGCGGATTGAACTCCAGCTCCGGCTCATCGGCTTTCTGAACATGCTCTTCCGGCTCTTCAAAGTTTACAAAGGTCCGCAGCTGATCCTGCAGGATACGCGCGGCATAGGCCAGTGCATCATCAGGGGACAGCGAGCCATCCGTTTCAATAGTCATGGTCAACTTGTCATAATCAAGCACTTGACCCTCACGGGTCGGCTCAACCTTATAGCTGACGCGGCGCACGGGGCTGTAGAGCGCATCAACCGGGATCAACCCGATCGGTGCATCCTCAGCGCGGTTGGTATCGGCGGGAACATAGCCCTTGCCCACTTCAACCGTCAGCTCCATGTGGATTTCCGCGCCGTCATCAAGGTGACAGAGCACGTGGTCAGGGTTCATGATCTCGATATCGGCGGTCTGCGTGATCGCAGATGCTTTTACCGGACCCGGCCCTTTCGCGTGCAGCGACAGGCGCTTCGGCCCCTCAACATGCATAGCGATAGACAACGCTTTTACGTTCAACACGATATCGGTCACATCCTCGCGGACGCCCGCAACCGATGAAAATTCATGCAAAACACCGTCAATCTGAACGCCGGTAACCGCAGCACCCTGAATCGACGACAGCAACACGCGACGCAGCGCATTGCCGATGGTCAGGCCAAAACCGCGTTCAAGCGGCTCGGCAACAACCGTTGCTTTACGTTTCGGGTCTACACCCGGTTGGATATCAAGCGCTTGCGGCTTGATAAGATCGGCCCAGTTCTTCTGGATCATGTGGAGCCTCCATTCTCGCGTAACAGGTGAACCGCCTGTCACATCTCCCGAGGGATTCCGTATCCGTGGTTCAAACGAAGAACCCGCCCCTGCAAAAAAGCGGAGACGGGAATATTCAGACGCCTGGTGAGGCGAGAGAATTTATACGCGGCGACGCTTTGGCGGGCGACAGCCGTTGTGTGGGATCGGCGTAACATCGCGGATCGCTGTGATTGTAAAACCAACAGCCTGAAGCGCACGCAGAGCCGATTCGCGACCCGAACCCGGCCCTTGCACCATCACTTCAAGAGTGCGCATTCCATGCTCTTGCGCTTTCTTGCCCGCATCTTCAGCGGCCATCTGCGCCGCATATGGGGTGGACTTACGCGAGCCTTTGAAACCCATCGTGCCGGACGAAGACCACGCAATAGCGTTGCCCTGAACATCGGTGATCGAGATCAGCGTGTTGTTGAAGCTGGAATTAACATGCGCAACACCGGATGCGATATTCTTCCGCTCTTTGCGTTTTGTACGAGCCTTTTCGCGTGCCATCTGTCGGCCCCCTTATTTCTTTTTGCCGGCAATGGCTTTGGCCGGGCCTTTGCGCGTGCGCGCATTGGTATGAGTACGCTGACCACGAACCGGAAGACCACGACGGTGACGCAGGCCGCGATAGCAACCAAGGTCCATCAACCGCTTGACGTTCATCGACACCTGACGACGCAGATCGCCTTCAACGGTCAAATCAGAGTCAATCGTCTCACGAATTTGCAGGACTTCAGCGTCCGTCAATTCATTCACCCGACGGGTGTGATCGATACCGACCTTCTCGCAAATCATATTTGCGACGCTAGGGCCGATGCCGTGGATGTAAGTAAGCGCAATGATAACGCGCTTGTTTGTCGGGATGTTCACGCCAGCTATACGCGCCACAATATTATCTCCGTCGGATCAGGAGCGGCGGGCATAACCCAATCCGCTGTCATCTTCAAGTCATTCTCACCAGCGAAATCGCGGTGCATTCAGTTCAGGCCAAAATCAGGATAAAACCTTGGCAATTTGTGCAGTTACGTCATCGATATCGGCGGTCCCGTCAACGGTCTGAAGGGTATCCTTCGCATGATAGTAACCGATCAGCGGCGACGTATCCTTGTAGTAGTTCAACAACCGCGTCCGCATTGATTCTTCGTTGTCGTCAGCACGTTGTTTGAAACCGCCTGTCGAGCCGCATTTATCGCAAACGTCTTCCTTAGCCGGCTTCTTAAAGCTGCGGTGGTATCCTTCACCACATTTGCCGCAAGTAAACCGCCCGACAACACGCTCAACCAGCACGCTATCATCACACCGCATCTCAACCACGGCATCGAGTTTAAGCCCCTTAGTCCCAAGCAACGCACCGAGCGCATCCGCCTGGGCCAAAGTACGCGGGAAACCATCAAAAATCACACCGCCTTTGACATCGTCTTCTTCGAGGCGGTCTGAGATGATGCCGATAACAACTTCATCTGTGACCAGATCGCCCCGCTCCATAATCGCCTTGGCCTGCTGACCCACTTCCGTCCCGGCGGCAACCGCTGCACGCAGCATGTCTCCGGTTGAGAGTTGAACCATACCGTCACGCTCTTCAAGAACACGCGCTTGCGTGCCTTTACCTGCGCCCGGCGGGCCAAGAAGAATTATGTTCATTTCCGACGCCCCCGCAATTTCGACCGCTGAATCAGTCCTTCATACTGGTGCGCAAGAAGATGACTTTGGATCTGCGACACCGTGTCCATCGTCACGCTAACAATAATCAGCAGCGATGTACCACCGAAATAGAACGGTACCGCCATCCGCGAGGTCAAAATCTCCGGCAAAAGACACACAAGCGCCAGATATGCCGCACCAACAACCGTCAAACGGGTCAGCACGTAATCAAGGTACTCTGCCGTACGCTTACCTGGACGGATACCGGGCACAAAACCGCCGTTGCGTTTCAGGTTATCCGAGACTTCTTCGGGGTTGAAAACAACCGCCGTGTAGAAGAACGCGAAGAACACGATACCGGCCACATAAAGCAGCAGATAAAGCGGCTGCCCGCGACCCAGCGAAGCCGTAATCGTCGTTAACCAATCAGGGCCACCCTGACCGTAGAAACCGACCAAAGTCATCGGCAAAATCAACAGCGACGATGCAAAGATCGGCGGGATAACACCGGCAGTATTCACCTTAAGCGGCAGGTGCGAGCTTTCGCCGCCGACCTGACGCGACTGACTCACCTGACGTTTGGGATACTGGATCAGGATACGCCGTTGCGCCCGCTCCATAAACACCACGAACGCTATAACCAGAATGGCCATAATGATGATGCCGATAATTGCAGCAGGCGACAGCACGCCGCGCTTGCCCATGTCGAGCGTCTGGGCAATCGCACCGGGCAACTCTGCAACAATGCCACAGAAGATGATGAGCGAAATACCGTTGCCAACACCACGCGCCGTGATCTGCTCACCGAGCCACATCAGGAACACAGTGCCGCCAACCAACGTGATCGCAGCTGTCACCTTGAAGAACAAGCCCGGATCTGTCGCAATTCCTTGCGCATCCATGCCCGAAGCCAGCCCCCAAGACTGCACAATCGCGAGCGCGACTGTGCCGTAACGGGTGTATTGGTTGATCTTCTTACGACCCTGCTCGCCCTCCTTCTTGAGCTTCTCAAGCGAAGGAACCATTGAGGTCATAAGCTGCATGATAATCGATGCCGAAATATACGGCATAATACCAAGCGCAAAGATCGACATGCGGCCAATCGCGCCGCCTGTAAATGTGTTGATCACATCACCAAAGCCGCCCGTGAACCGCTCAACGGCAGCACGAAGCTGTTCCGGGTCAACACCGGGCAACGGGATGTAAGTACCAAGCCGATAAACGATCAGCAAAGACAACGTGAACAGCAAACGGTTCTGAAGGTCTTTGGCTTTACCAAAGGCCTTCCAGCTCATATTCGCTGCGAGTTGTTCAGCCTGCGAGGCCATGTGGCATCCTCCATTCGGAGAGAGGCGAAGCTATGCTTTACGCCTCATCGCCCGCACTAGGGGCGACAACTTTCGGGTCAAGCGTCAGCGAACCACCAGCTTTAGAAACCACATCATGTGCCGACGCCGAAGCAGTCGAAGCTGTGATTTTGAGCGCGGCTTTCAGTTCACCGTTTCCAAGGATACGCAGCCCGTGCTTGCGGGGCCGACGCACAACGCGCGCGGCCACAAGGGCCTCCTCAGTAACAGGGTTCGCAGCATCGATTGCACCACGATCCACGGCAGCTTGCAACTGGCCCGTGTTCACAACCGCGTATTCCTTACGGTTAAGGCTGTTAAAGCCACGCTTTGGAAGACGACGGTGGATGGGCATTTGCCCACCTTCAAAACCTTTGATCGCGACACCGGAGCGCGAGGTCTGACCTTTGATACCACGGCCACCCATCTTACCCAAACCGGAGCCGGGACCACGTCCACGACGTTTCTTCGATTTGGTCGCACCTGAATTGTCGCTCAGATCGTGCAGTCTCATGACGCTCTCCTTTGCCGGAAATCACGGGCGCGCGTCATGAGCGCCCGGAACACAGCTTCAAATAAAGGCTTAGCCTTTTTCTTCCACGATCTCAACGAGATGCGGGATTTTGCGAATCATGCCACGCACGGAAGGTGTGTCTTCCAACTCACGGGTGCGGTGCATCTTGTTCAGACCCAAGCCGACAAGCGTTGCGCGCTGATCGGCAGGACGGCGGATCGGGCTTCCAATCTGCTTTACGACGACAGTTTTAGCCATTGTCGACTTCCTCTTCTAGCGCTTGCTCAGCCTTTGGCGTTGCTTCGGTGCGGCGCGATACGATCTGCGCGACTTTAAGGCCACGGCGCGATGCAACACGGCGGGGGCTGTCCTCGGACTTGAGACCCTCGATCGTGGCACGAACCATGTTGTAAGGGTTCTGCGATCCGGTCGACTTCGCAACGATGTCGCGAATGCCGAGTGTTTCAAACACAGCACGCATCGGACCACCGGCAATGATACCGGTACCCTCTGGAGCGGTACGCATAACAACTTTGCCGGCACCCCAGCGACCATGCGTGTCATGATGAAGAGTACGTCCCTCACGCAGCGGCACACGGATCATGTTGGTCTTAGCTTGCTCGGTCGCCTTGCGAATTGCCTCAGGCACCTCGCGGGCTTTACCCTTACCAAAGCCAACGCGGCCCTTCTGATCGCCGACAACAACAAGAGCGGCAAAACCGAAACGACGACCGCCCTTGACCACTTTTGCCACACGGTTGATGTGGACAAGGCGATCAACGAATTCCGACTGTTCTTCTTCTCTACGAGCCATTTGCGCGCTCCCTTAAAACTTCAGACCGGCTTCACGCGCCGAGTCTGCGAGGGCTTTCACGCGCCCGTGGAAGATATAACCGCCGCGATCGAAATAGACTTCTTCAACGCCGGCTTCTTTAGCACGCTCAGCGACGAGCTTGCCGACCTGCGCAGCCGTGTCCAAGTTGTTCTTGCCCTTGATACCAAGGGACTTGTCCAACGTGGAAGCTGCCGCCAGCGTCACGCCACGCGTGTCGTCGATAACCTGCGCGTAGATATTCTTGCCTGAACGGAAGACACTGAGGCGCACACGGCCCCGCATTACCCGCTTCAGTTTGCTCCGCACCCGAAGGCGGCGACGAGCAAGAGGTGTCAGTGATTTTGCCATCACATCGGTCCTTACTTCTTCTTGCCTTCCTTGCGGAAGATATATTCATCGGAATAGCGGATACCCTTGCCTTTGTAAGGCTCTGGCTTGCGCCATTCACGGATATTCGCTGCGACCTGACCAACGAGCTGCTGGTCGATACCTGCGACTTCGATTTCAGTCGGCTTTGGCGTTTTGACTTCAATGCCGGCCGGAACCGCAAACTCGATGTCATGCGAGTAACCAAGCGACAGCTTCAGAGTTTGACCCTGTGCCTGCGCACGGTAACCAACGCCTGTGATTTCCAGCTTTTTCGTGAAACCTTCGCTCACACCGATGACACAGTTTTCAACCTGCGTGCGGGACATACCCCACATCTGACGGGCGCGCTTGCTGTCATCGGCCGGATTAACCGTAACCGCACCATCTTCAAGTGCGACCACAACCTCGTCAGGCGCCACAAAAGTGCGAACACCTTTCGGGCCTTTGGCTTCGACTGTATTTCCGTTCACCTTGATCTCAACGCCGCTCGGCATCGGGACAGGCTTCTTTCCAATACGGGACATTGGATTTCCCTTATCTTATGCAGCGTCAATCAGAAGACGGTGCAGAGAACCTCGCCACCAACATTCGCGTCGCGCGCTGTTGAATCGGACATAACACCTTTCGGGGTCGAAAGGATCGAAACACCGAGACCGTTACGGACACGGGGCATATCGTTCACGTTGCTGTAAACACGGCGACCGGGCTTCGATACGCGCGCCAGCTCCCGAATGACCGGACGGCCCTCGAAGTACTTGAGCGAGATCGTGTACTCAGGCTTGCCTTTGGCATCTTCGCCGGCTTCATAGCCACGAATATAACCTTCAGCTTTCAGTACATCCAAAACCCAACCACGGAGTTTGGAAGCGGGTGTAACCGTTGTCGACTTACCGCGCATCTGGGCATTCCGGATGCGGGTCAGCATATCACCGAGAGGATCAGAAAAAGACATAAGACCCCCTTACCAGCTTGATTTGGTCATACCGGGGACGAGTCCCTGGTTGGCCAATTCACGAAGCGCGATACGCGACATCTTAAGTTTACGATAGTAACCGCGCGGACGACCACTGACATTACAGCGGTTGCGCAGGCGGTTCGGTGCGGAATTGCGAGGCAGTTCAGCCAATTTCAGACGCGCCGCAAAGCGCTCTTCCATTGACTTGCTCTCGTCGATTGCGATCTCTTTCAGTTCAGCACGTTTCGCCGCATATTTTGCAACAAGGCGTTCGCGCTTCTTCTGGGTCTGGATCGTACCGTCTTTTGCCATATTACTTGCTCCTGTCCGCGCTACGCTTGATCTGAGAACGGCATGTTGAAGTGCGTAAGCAATGCTTTCGCTTCAGCATCCGTTGCAGCGTTCGTGCAGATCACGATATCCATCCCCCGCACGTGATCGACTTTATCGTAGTCAATCTCCGGGAAGATGATCTGTTCTTTCAGGCCCAGTGCGTAGTTGCCGCGACCATCAAAGCTGTTGCCTTTCACACCACGAAAGTCACGAATGCGCGGCATTGCAACGGTGATGAGACGGTCAAGAAATTCATACATGCGCGCACTGCGCAGTGTGACTTTCACGCCCAACGGCATACCTTCGCGAACTTTAAACCCGGCAATCGAGTTTTTCGCGCGGGTGATGACCGGCTTTTGACCAGCAATCAATTCCAGCTCTTCAGCGGCTTTCTTAACACGCTTACTGTCCTGAACCGCATCACCGACACCGATGTTGAGAACAATCTTCTCAAGGCGGGGAATCTGCATTGCGTTCTTATATGCGAACTCTTCCTGAAGCTTCGTGCGGATTTCCGCATCATAAAGCGTCTTCAGGCGAGGGATGTAAGCCGAACCATCAGCCATCGATCACTTCTCCCGACTTCTTGGCGAAACGGACTTTCTTGCCGTCATCACCGATGCGGAAACCAACGCGTGTCGGACCACCCTCTTTCGGGTCAACCAATGCGAGGTTTGATATATCAATCGGCAGAGCCTTGGGAATACGGCCACCTTGCGCGGATTGACTTTGCTTGGTGTGGCGGATCGCCATGTTCACGCCAGCAACGACCGCACGGCCTTCACTTGGGTTTACAGACTCGATCTCGCCTTCTGAACCTTTATCACGGCCAGCAAGGACGACGACCTTATCGCCTTTTTTCAGCTTCGCAGCCATCAGAGCACCTCCGGCGCCAGCGAGATGATTTTCATATAGTTCTTGCCGCGCAACTCACGAGGAACAGGCCCGAAGATACGGGTGCCGAGTGGCTCGTTATTGTTGTTGAGAATGACAGCCGCATTCGAGTCAAAACGAATAACCGTGCCATCTTCACGACGGATCGCCTTGGCGGTGCGAACGACGACGGCCTTGCGGACCTCACCCTTCTTAACACGACCACGCGGAATTGCCTCTTTCACCGAAACAACGATGATATCGCCCACATGGGCGTAGCGACGCTTTGCGCCACCGAGGACTTTGATGCACTGAACGCGCCGCGCTCCAGAATTGTCGGCAACGTCCAGATTTGATTGCATCTGGATCATAAAATAGGCCTCCCGACCTAATGGCATCACCGCATTAACGGATCGCCATCGGTTTCGACGCGCCGGATGTTAATTCCCTAGTCGGAAATCAACTCCCAACGTTTCAATTTCGACAAAGGCGCACATTCCTGAATGCGCACCAGATCACCCACGGATGCGGAATTGTTCACATCGTGAGCGTGGTATTTCTTCGACTTACGAAGGGTCTTCTTGAGCACCGGATGACGGAAACGGCGTTCCACGTCAACAACAATCGTCTGCTCGTTCTTGTCGCTGACAACACGACCCTGAAGAATCCGTTTAGGCATTGCTTATCCCCGGTCCCGAAACTTACGCAGCATCCGCTGCAGAGCGGGCTTTCTCATTCAAAATCGTCAGAACACACGCGATATTACGGCGAACCGCACGCACACGTGACGTGTTATCGAGTTGATTCGATGCAGCCTGAAAGCGCAGATTGAACTGCTCTTTCTTCAGCGTCAAAAGCTCCTCACGAAGCTGCTCAACGGTTTGTTCTCGCATTTCTGCCGCCGTCATAGCGGAGCCTCCAAATAACAAAGCGGTGCACTCCCGAAGGAGCGCCCGAAACTCACCAATCCTGCCGCGTTACGATCCGACACTTCACAGGCAATTTCATCGCTGCGAGTCGAAGCGCTTCTTTTGCAACAGGCTCACCCACGCCGTCAATCTCAAACATGATGCGACCGGGTTTAACTTTTGCCGCCCAGAACTCGACAGAACCTTTACCTTTACCCATGCGGACTTCAGTAGGCTTTTTCGAGACGGGAACATCAGGGAAGATGCGGATCCAAATCCGGCCCTGACGTTTCATTTGGCGCGTAATAGCACGACGCGCAGATTCAATCTGACGAGACGTGATCCGCTCAGGTTCCAGGGCTTTGAGACCGTAGGAACCGAAGTTCAGATCCACACCGCCCTTGGCCATACCTTTAATACGGCCTTTATGGGCTTTGCGAAATTTCGTGCGTTTTGGCTGAAGCATTCTTCATTCCCCCCGATCAACCGCGATCACGGTCGCGACGCGGGCGACCACCGCCACCGGGGCGTCCACCTTCTTGCAATTCTTGAGCGCGACGGTCGCGGGCGGTCGGATCATGCTCAAGGATTTCACCCTTGAAGATCCAGACTTTAACACCGCAGATACCGTAAGCCGTGGAGGCTTCGGCAGTCGCGTAATCGATGTCAGCACGCAGCGTGTGCAACGGCACACGGCCTTCACGATACCACTCCGTCCGCGCAATCTCGGCACCACCAAGGCGACCACCTACATTCACACGGATACCAAGCGCACCCATGCGCATAGACGTTTGAACCGAACGCTTGAGAGCGCGACGGAAAGAAACACGGCGCTCAAGCTGTTGCGCGATATTCTCGGCAACGAGTTGCGCATCAAGCTCTGGCTTGCGTACTTCAACGATATTGAGGTGCAATTCACTGTCGGTAAAGCGCGTCAGTTTTTGGCGCAGCTTTTCGATGTCAGCGCCTTTTTTACCGATGATAACACCCGGACGACCCGAATAGATCGTCACACGACATTTACGGTGCGGGCGTTCAATAACAACGCGGCTGATGCCCGCTTGCTTGCACTCTTCTTTGATGAACTCGCGAATTTGCATATCTTCGTTCAGAAGATCACCATACTCACGCTTGTTCGCGTACCAACGCGATTCCCAAGTACGGTTAATGCCGAGGCGCATACCGATTGGGTTTACTTTCTGACCCATTATGCGGCCTCCTCTTCACGAACCTTGATCGTAAGCTGGGCGAACGGCTTCAAAATTTTACCGAACCGGCCACGAGCGCGCGGGCGACCGCGTTTCAGCGTGATATTCTTGCCGACCCAAGCCTCAGCGACAACAAGCGCGTCAACGTCGAGATTGTGGTTGTTCTCCGCATTCGCAATCGCGGATTGGAGCGCTTTTTTAACGTCCACAGCAATGCGTTTCTTCGAGAACGTCAGGTCAGCAAGTGCAGCGGCAACAGGCTTGCCACGGATTTGCTCGGCCACGAGGTTCAATTTCTGAGGGCTGACGCGCAACATGCGGGCGACGGCCATCGCTTCGTTGTCTTCGCAACGGCGGGGATTTTTCGCTTTTGCCATGACCTATTTCCGCTTCGCTTTTTTATCAGCCGCGTGGCCGTAATATGTGCGCGTTGGTGAATATTCGCCGAGCTTTTGCCCGATCATGTCTTCACTGATGAGCACAGGAATATGCTTGCGACCATTGTGGACACCGAATGTGAGACCAACAAATTGTGGCAGGATCGTCGAACGACGGGACCACGTTTTGATAACCTCTTTACGACCGGACTCACGCGCGGCTTCGGCTTTCTTAAGAAGGTAACCGTCAACAAACGGGCCTTTCCATACTGAACGGGGCATCTCGGCAGCTCCTTACTTCTTCTTGCGCGCGTGGCGGCTGCGGATGATATATTTATCGGTTTCTTTGTTGTTGCGTGTCCGTGGACCCTTGGTCGGCTTACCCCAAGGCGTAACCGGGTTACGACCACCAGAGGTACGACCCTCACCACCGCCGTGCGGGTGATCGATCGGGTTCATTGCAACACCGCGAACTGCCGGGCGCTTGCCTTTCCAGCGTGTGCGTCCGGCTTTACCGAAGTTTTGGTTTGAGTGGTCGGGGTTTGAAACCGCACCAATCGTCGCCATGCATTCCTGACGAACACGGCGAAGCTCGCCCGAGCCAAGACGTACCTGAGCGTAACCACCATCACGGCCAACAAACTGGACATACGAACCAGCCGAACGTGCGATCTGACCGCCCTTACCGGGCTTCATCTCAAGGTTATGAACGATTGTACCAACCGGCATACCCGACAGGGGCATCGCATTGCCCGGCTTGATATCAGCCTTGGCAGACGCAATTACCGTGTCGCCAACAGACAAACGCTGTGGTGCGAGGATGTACGCGATCTCACCGTCTTCATATTTGATGAGCGCGATGAAAGCGGTGCGGTTTGGATCATATTCGATCCGCTCAACCGTTGCAGGCATATCCCACTTGGTCCGCTTAAAATCGACTTTCCGGTATAGCCGCTTCGTTCCGCCACCGATCCGACGCGCAGTAATGCGGCCGGTGTTGTTACGTCCACCCTTCCGTGTCAAACCCTCAGTGAGGGTCTTTTCCGGACGGCCAGAGTACAAATCAGAGCGGTCGATCAGCACCAGCCCGCGCTGGCCCGGCGTTGTCGGGTTATACTTCTTTAACGCCATGCTTCCTGTCTCCCGTTGAACCCGTAAAGGCCCGTTGGACCTCGTTTAGAGGCCCGTCATTACGTCAATCATGTGCCCGTCTTCAAGGCGCACAACCGCTTTTTTAAAATCGCTCCGGCGACCCTGGCGGCCACGGAATACTTTCCGCTTGCCTTTCTGGATCAGCGTATTCACGCTCTTTACCTTCACGTTGAACAAAGCCTCAATCGCGTCACGGATCGCAGGTTTTGTCGCATCAATCGCCACTTCAAAGACAACCGCGTTGGCTTCAGAAGCCATCGTGGATTTCTCCGTTACGATAGGACGGCGAACGATGTCGTAGTGTTCCGGCTTCGTGGTCATGCTGCTGCTCCCGAAAGACGTGCGGTGAGGGCTTCGAGACCGGCGCGGGTAACAACCAACGTATCGCGACGCAGAATGTCATAAACATTCGCACCAGCCGACGGCAGCACATCAACATTTTCGATGTTTTGCGCAGCACGGGCAAAACCCGCATCAACTTCAGCACCTTCAATGAACAGCGCTTTGCGAAGGCCCAGTTTTGACAAATGCGCATTCAACGATTTTGTCTTGCCATCTTCCAAAGCCGCCGTGTCGATCACGATGAGTTTGTCAGACGCCAATTTAGACGACAAAGCCATCTTCAAGCCGAGTGCTCGAACCTTCTTGGGCAGTTCATGCGCGTGACTACGCGAAACCGGACCCTTGTACGTGCCACCACCACGGAAAATCGGTGCCCCGCGAGAACCGTGACGTGCGCCGCCCGTGCCCTTTTGGCGATAAATCTTCTTGGTCGAGTAGGACATTTCAGACCGACCCTTTGTGCTGTGCGTACCTGCCTGACGCTTGGCAAGCTGCCAGCGCACAACACGGTGAAGGATGTCAGCCCGCGCTTCTACGCCAAAGATCGACTCATCGAGTTCGACTTCACCCGCAGAGGCGGCATCCAATGTGAGGACATCGCGCTTCATATCATTCACCGCCTTCTTTAGGCTTACTATCTTCAGCTGCTTCTTCAGCCGCCGCAGCATCAACAGCAGCTTGCTCAGCCGCCGCAGCCGCTTCACGTGCCGCTTCTTCTTCAGCCGCCGCCGCCGCCGCTGCTTCTTCAGCCGCCTTAGCCGCCGCAGCCGCTGCGGAACGAAGACCGGCAGGGAACAACAAGCTGTCAGCCTGATCTTGCTTGATCGCGTCACGGATAATGACCCAGCCGCCCTTAGCGCCCGGAACCGCACCACGAACCATCAGCAAACCGCGCTCAACGTCTGTCTTGACGATACGCAGGTTCTGCGTCGTGACACGTGCCGCACCCATGTGACCCGCCATCTTCTTGCCTTTGAAGACACGGCCCGGATCCTGACACTGGCCTGTAGAGCCGTGGCTGCGGTGCGAAATCGACACACCGTGCGATGCGCGAAGACCACCAAAGTTGTGACGCTTCATCGCACCGGCAAAACCTTTACCGATCGAAGTGCCGACCACATCGACAAACTGACCTTCAAAAAAGTGGCTGGCGATAATCTCTTCGCCAACGTCAACGAGATTATCTTCGCTTACACGAAACTCGACGACCTTTTTCTTAGGCTCAACCTTTGCCACCGTGAAGTGGCCACGCATTGGTTTGGTTACGTTTTTGGCTTTCGCCGCACCCGCACCTAACTGCACTGCTGTATATCCATCACGCTCATTCGTGCGCTGTGCAACAACCTGAACATTATCCATGCTGAGAACAGTGACAGGAACCTGCCGACCGTCTTCCATGAACAACCGGGTCATTCCCAGTTTCCGAGCGATTACGCCTGTGCGCATACCGCCGCCTCCCCTTAGAGCTTGATCTCAACATCGACGCCGGCCGCAAGGTCGAGCTTCATCAAAGCATCAACCGTTTGCGGAGTCGGGTCCACGATGTCGAGGAGACGCTTATGCGTCCGAATCTCAAACTGCTCACGGCTTTTCTTGTCGATGTGAGGCGACCGAAGAACCGTAAAACGCTCAATCCGCGTCGGCAAAGGGATTGGACCCCTAACCTGGGCACCTGTGCGTTTGGCTGTGTTGACGATTTCGGCCGCCGAGCTGTCAAGCGTCCGGTGGTCGAAGGCCTTTAGCCTAATGCGTATATTTTGTCCCTGCATGGGAGCGCGCCTCTTGCCAATTTGGAAAAGAAAAGAGCCGGGAGAAACTCCCCCGACTCTCGTTAAGTCTTTATCGTTATTCGATGATCTTGGCTACGACGCCAGCACCAACGGTACGACCACCTTCACGGATAGCGAAGCGAAGCTTTTCTTCCATCGCGATCGGGTTGATCAGCGTAACGAGCATTTTCACGTTATCGCCCGGCATCACCATTTCCGTACCTTCAGGAAGATCAACCGTGCCAGTTACGTCCGTCGTGCGGAAGTAGAACTGAGGACGATAGTTCGTAAAGAATGGTGTGTGACGACCACCTTCATCCTTGTTAAGGATGTAGGCTTCAGCTTCAAACTTCGTGTGCGGCTTCACCGAACCCGGCTTACACAGAACCTGACCACGCTCAATGCCTTCACGGTCGACACCACGGAGCAAAGCACCGATGTTATCGCCAGCCTGGCCTTGGTCGAGCAGTTTCTTGAACATCTCAACGCCGGTACAAGTGGTTTTCGAGGTATCTTTGATACCAACGATTTCCAGCTCTTCACCAACTTTAACAATACCGCGCTCAACGCGACCTGTTGCAACCGTACCACGACCGGAGATCGAGAATACACCCTCAACAGGCATCCGGAACGGCTGATCAACAGGGCGCTCAGGTGTTGGGATATACTCATCCACAGCAGCCATCAGCTCGATGATTTTATCTTTACCAATGTTGTCATCACGGCCTTCGAGAGCCGCGAGTGCCGACCCTGCAACGATAGGGATATCATCGCCCGGGAATTCATACGAGGAAAGAAGCTCGCGGATTTCCATTTCAACCAGCTCGAGCAGCTCTTCATCGTCAACCTGGTCGACTTTGTTGAGGAACACGACCAGCGCAGGAACACCAACCTGACGTGCAAGCAGGATGTGCTCACGTGTCTGAGGCATAGGACCATCAGCAGCGTTAACCACAAGGATAGCACCGTCCATTTGCGCGGCACCCGTGATCATGTTTTTCACGTAGTCGGCGTGACCGGGGCAATCAACGTGAGCGTAGTGACGGTTCGGGGTCTCATACTCAACGTGAGCGGTCGAAATCGTGATACCACGCGCCTTTTCTTCAGGCGCACCGTCGATTTCGTCATACGCTTTGAACTCACCGAACTGCTTGGTGATCGCAGCTGTCAGCGTTGTTTTGCCGTGGTCAACGTGACCGATCGTGCCAACGTTGACGTGCGGTTTATTCCGCTCAAACTTTTCCTTACCCATTTCTGGTCTCCAACCTTCTTAGATGGTCAATTCCGCGAGAACGGAAACGATTAGCCCTGGTACTTCGCTTGAATTTCTTCTGCGAGGTTCTGAGGAACTGGTTCATAGTGGTCAAACTGCATCGTAAACTGAGCACGGCCCTGAGACATCGAGCGCAGCGTATTGATGTAGCCAAACATGTTCGCAAGTGGCACGAAAGCGTCGATAACAATCGCGTTGCCGCGTGTATCTTGACCCTGTACCTGACCACGCCGTGAGGTGAGGTCACCGATAATGCCGCCCGTGTACTCTTCCGGCGTCACGACTTCAACCTTCATTACAGGCTCAAGCAATTTAGGTGACGCTTTGCGAATACCTTCGCGCATTCCGGCGCGTGCAGCGATCTCAAAGGCGAGAACCGAGGAGTCAACGTCGTGGTATGCACCGTCAATCAACTGCACTTTGAAGTCGATCACAGGGAAGCCGGCGAGCGGGCCTGAATCCATAACCGATTCGATGCCTTTTTCGACGCCCGGAATGTATTCTTTCGGAACGTTACCGCCGACAATCTTACTCTCAAAGCTGTAGCCTTCGCCCGCTTCAGTCGGCTCAATGATGAGCTTGATACGTGCGAACTGACCCGTACCACCCGATTGTTTCTTGTGGGTGTAGTCAATTTCGTGCTTCGCCGTGATGGTCTCACGATAGGCAACTTGTGGAGCGCCGATATTCGCTTCAACCTTAAACTCACGCTTGAGACGATCGACAAGGATATCGAGGTGAAGTTCGCCCATGCCCTTCATGATCGTCTGGCCGGACTCCAGATCAGTCTCAACGCGGAAGGAAGGATCCTCAGCAGCCAGACGGCCAAGACCGTGAGACATTTTCTCTTGGTCAGCTTTGGTTTTCGGCTCAACCGCAATCTCGATAACAGGATCAGGGAAGGTCATCGTTTCAAGAACGACTTGCTTGTGTTGATCGCACAGCGTGTCACCAGTCGTCGTGTCTTTCAGACCCGCAAGAGCGATAATATCACCGGCATATGCCTCGGTAATCTCATCTTGCTTGTTCGAGTGCATCATAACCATGCGGCCAACACGCTCTTTCTTACCCTTGGTCGAGTTGAACAGGCTATCGCCTTTGTTCAATACGCCGGAGTAAATGCGCGTGAAGGTCAACGTACCCATGTAAGGGTCGTTCATGATCTTAAATGCCAGACCTGAGAAAGGCTCAGCGTCGTCGGCATGACGTGCAATATCGCGTGTTTCCGTCTCATCGCCCGGTTTGAAGCCCATGTAGGCAGGAACATCAAGCGGACCCGGCAAGAAGTCGATAACCGCGTTGAGCATGGGCTGCACGCCCTTGTTCTTAAACGCGGAACCACAAATCACGGGAACGAAAGACAACGAAAGCGTGCCTTTGCGAAGCAATTCACGAAGTTTTTCCTCAGAAGGCTCTTCACCCTCAAGGAACTTCTCCATCGCCTCGTCATCCATCTCGACGGCGTTTTCGATCATCTTTGCACGCCACTCGTCGGCGGTATCTTTCAACTCGTCCCGAATCGGACGCAGCTCCCAAGACGCACCAAGATCTTCACCCTGCCACACCCATTCCTGCATCGAGATCAGGTCAACCATGCCCTCAAGTTCGGTTTCAGCACCGATGGGAATTTGGATCGGCACAGGCGTTGCGCCTGTACGGTCTTTGATCATGTGAACGCAGTTGAAGAAGTCAGCGCCGGTTTTGTCCATCTTGTTGACGAACACAATACGCGGAACTTTATAGCGATCAGCCTGACGCCATACCGTTTCAGTCTGAGGCTCAACACCCGCGTTGGCGTCCAAAACACAAACCGCGCCATCGAGAACGGCGAGCGAGCGCTCAACCTCAATGGTGAAGTCAACGTGTCCGGGTGTGTCGATTATATTGAAACGAAACTTATCCGACTGAGCGGTCTGACCGTCCTCAGTGCGCTCCCAAAACGTCGTGGTGGCAGCAGAGGTGATCGTGATTCCACGCTCTTGCTCTTGCTCCATCCAGTCCATCGTGGCCGCGCCATCGTGAACTTCGCCAATCTTGTGCGACTTGCCGGTATAAAACAAAACGCGCTCTGTCGTCGTTGTTTTACCGGCATCAATGTGCGCCATAATTCCGAAGTTACGGTAGCGGTCTAGCGGATATTCGCGAGCCATTTCAGATCACCTTGACCTTAGCGTGAATTACAAACTGCTGTTACCAGCGGAAGTGGGAGAATGCCTTGTTGGCATCAGCCATTTTATGCGTGTCTTCGCGCTTTTTAACCGCGTTCCCACGGTTGTTAATCGCATCGACAAGCTCACCGGAAAGACGATCAACCATCGTATTCTCAGAACGCGCGCGGGCCGCATTGATCAACCAGCGAATCGCGAGAGCCTCACGACGTTCAGGACGCACATCAACAGGAACCTGATACGTCGCACCACCAACACGGCGGGAACGAACTTCTACAGCAGGCTTAATGTTGTCGAGCGCTTCGCGGAACACCTCGATAGGATCGCGACGTGTCTTCTCTTCAACAATATCCAATGCACCGTAGACAATCGTCTCAGCTGACGACTTCTTGCCGTCGTACATCAGGTTGTTCATGAACTTTGTCAGAACGGTATCACCGAATTTAGGATCCGGCAGAATTTCGCGCTTTTCGGCGCGGTGGCGACGGGACATCGTCTGCCCTCCCTATTTCGGACGCTTAGCGCCGTATTTTGAACGACGCTGCTTACGATCTTTAACACCTTGGGTATCCAGCACACCACGCAGAACGTGATAGCGGACACCGGGCAAATCTTTTACGCGACCACCACGGATCAGAACCACTGAGTGCTCCTGAAGGTTATGTCCCTCGCCGGGGATGTAACTGATAACCTCATACCCGTTTGTCAGACGTACCTTCGCAACGCGACGCAAAGCCGAGTTCGGCTTCTTCGGCGTCGTTGTGTAAACGCGGGTACAAACGCCGCGCTTCTGCGGGCATTCCTCAAGGTGGACCGATTTACTGCGCTGCACCTTCGGCTTGCGCGGCTTGCGGATCAACTGTTGTATCGTCGGCATTCAGTGAGCCCTTTTCCCGGTGTCGGGTTCGTCGAATTTCTTGTCGTCAGAACGCACGAGACCCCGGATCAGCAGAAATGCCTTTCCGAAGGTGAAACAGAGGATCAAAGCAGAACTCAGATCGTGTTCTCATACGTACAGAATTTTTTCGCACTGCAGCATAGTCGGTGTGCAGTTCGCGGAACCTACTGATCGTGAGATGCCCCGTCAACCCTCGTTTTCATGAGTCTTCAGGGTTTTTTTATTATCGTTCACCAACAACCACAGGAATTCGTAAGATTCTGTTTTAAAATAAAAAAAACCGCACCCGAAGGCGCGATTTTCTCACATCAGAACAGGCTGTTAACCTTAAAGCGCCGATTCGAGTTTAGGCAGCGCGTCAAACAGATCCGCGACAAGGCCGTAATCAGCGACTTGGAAGATCGGTGCTTCCTCATCCTTGTTGATCGCGACGATGACTTTCGAATCTTTCATACCCGCAAGGTGCTGAATCGCGCCGGAGATGCCGACGGCAATATACAACTCAGGTGCAACAACCTTACCGGTCTGCCCGACTTGGTAGTCGTTCGGCGCATACCCCGAATCAACCGCCGCACGACTCGCACCGACCGCAGCACCAAGCTTATCAGCCACCTTGTCAACCAACTCGAAGTTCTCAGCCGACCCCATGCCACGACCGCCGGAGATGACGATTTTAGCGGATGTGAGTTCAGGACGATTACTCTCAACAACTTTGTCTTCAACCCATTCAGAGAGGCCGGGATTGGCGACAGCGCCGATTTCCTCGACCGCAGCCGAGCCATCCATCGCCGCCACGTCAAAGCTGGCGCCGCGCACGGTGATAATTTTCTTCGCATCGGTCGATTGCACGGTCGCCATCGCGTTACCCGCATAGATCGGACGCTCAAACGTATCCGCACTGTGAACCCCGGAGATATCCGAGATCACCATGCAATCGAGCAGGGCCGCGACGCGTGGCATCACGTTCTTACCCGATGTCGTGGCGGAGGCGACGATATGGTCATAATCACCCGCAAGGCTGACGATCAGGTCAGCCAACGGCTCGGCCAGATCATGCCCGTAAGCGGGGTCTTTCGCGCACAGCACTTTGGTCACGCCGGACAGCTTTGCCGCTTCAGCAGCGACGGCGCCACAATCGGAACCCGCACAAAGGACGTGAATATCACCACCCATTTGCGCCGCAGCGGTCACAGTCTTTGCCGTCGCATCATTGAGCGTGGCGTTGTCGTGTTCAGCCAGAAGAAGTACAGCCATATCAGAGCACCCCTGCTTCGGTTTTCAATTTCTCGACCAATTCCTCTACGGAACCAACCATCACGCCGGCTTTACGGGCGGGCGGCTCTTCGACTTTGACGATGGTCAAGCGTTTCTCGACGCTTGCACCGTAATCACCAGGCTCTTTGACTTCTAGCGGCTTTTTCTTCGCCTTCATGATGTTCGGCAACGACGCATAGCGTGGCTCGTTCAGGCGCAGATCAACGGTCAGAACGCAGGGCGTCGGGATTTTGATAACCTGAAGGCCGCCATCAACTTCGCGGGTTACGGTTGCGGACCCATCGGTCAGCTCCAGACCCGAAGCGAATGTGCCTTGCGACCAGCCCATAAGCGCGGAGAGCATCTGCCCCGTGGCGTTCATGTCGTTATCAATGGCTTGCTTGCCCATAATGACAAGACCGGGCTGCTCCTCATCAACAATGCCTTTAAGAATTTTGGCAACCGTCAGCGGCTCTACATCATCTTCGACATTGTCCACAGCCTTGACGAGGATCGCGCGATCCGCGCCCATCGCAAGGGCGTTGCGCAGCGTTTCCTGCGATTTCTCAACACCGATGGAGACGACAACGATCTCTGTCACCTGACCCGCTTCCTTGAGACGGATCGCTTGCTCAACAGCGATCTCATCAAAAGGGTTCATCGACATTTTGACATTAGCCAGATCGACACCGGACTGGTCCGCCTTAACACGCACCTTCACGTTGTAATCGATCACCCGCTTGACGGGGACAAGTACCTTCATCACGACACCTTCTTAAAGAACCTTCCACACGCAAATTGGCGCATCTGATAGATGCGCGTTAGCGCGGTTCGGACATTGCTTAGCGCAAGAATACGACTCAGTGCGAGAGTGAATCGTCGCATCACCACAAAAAAATGAAAATATGAGGCTTTTTTTCACGCAAAGGGCAAACTCTGTATGACTGCTTTACAGTCAACTGACGTGTGAGGTCGAAGTCGGTTGGTCAACGCTTTTTGGTGTTGCAAAAACTATCTGTTGGCACCCGGCACCCACAACACATCAGATTTGCCATCATCATTGGCGATGCGGGAGGCGACGAAGAACCAATCAGACAGGCGGTTGATGTAGCGCACGGCGTCCTCGTTGACGCTTTCATGCGTGGCCAGCTCGACGATACCCCGCTCGGCACGGCGGGAGACTGTGCGGCAGAGGTGCAGTGACGCCGACAAAGCGGACCCGCCCGGCAACACAAAAGAGCGTAAGGGTTCAAGCTTTTCGTTCATCGCGTCGATCTCAGCTTCAAGGCGTTCGGTTTGTGATGGCGACATGCGCAGCGGCGGGTATTCGGACTCCGCGTCTTTCTCCATGTTCGGACGGCAAAGATCAGCGCCAAGATCGAACAAATCGTTCTGGATGCGCGACAGAGCCGCGTCCATTTCGCCGTCCGCATTTTGACGGGCAAGACCAACGGTGGCGTTCGTCTCATCCGCACCGCCATAGGCATCAACGCGCGTGGAGAACTTTGCAACCCGCTGACCATCGCCCAGCGCCGTCTCGCCAGCATCGCCGGTCTTTGTATAAATCTTGCTCAGAACAACCATTGTCAGCCCCTCGTGACGAGAATCAGCAGCACCAGCAGCAGCACCGCAACGAATTGCAACCCGATGCGCCATTGCATCATCCGATTTGAAAGCCGCGCGTTGTCCTCGCCCGTCTTACCCAATGTGCCCATGCCCCGCGCGAGAACCACAACAACGGCGGCCATCACGATCAGGGCGGCGGCTAAAATTAATTTTGTCATACAGCGGTATTTAGGGCGTATCGGAGAAAAGGGAAAGCGGGTCTTGTTGCCGCCCCAAACGCACACCGGAACGTAAGCGGCGGTAAGGGATTGCCGCCAGATCACACAAAAACACACCGGGCGCAGCAGCATTGAGGATGGTTTCAGCAATCGGCTCAAAATCGGCGCGGAAGTGGACGGTACTTTTCACGACAATGACCCGCGCTTCGGCCGGGTCGAGGCCGAAATGAGTGAAAAGGCCCAGATCAAGGCACTGGCTGCGCATACTGGTGACGACGACGCGGATATCAGCGCTCTCTTCCTCGATTCGCAGCACAGTAGAGAGACCGAGTACAGCCACCCCGCCGCTATACATTTCGCCCGTGAAGGCGGCGTTGCCATCGCTGAGGGCTTCTACGCGGAAGCGGCCCTTGAACGGGGATTGGCCGGGCAATCCTGACTTGCCGCCCAGCGCACCGTCGATCTCACCACCGATTCCCGCCGCGTGCGCACCCGCCGCCATCGCAGGATCGTGCATGAGGCCAAGCAATGCGCCCTGCGCACGCGCCTCCACCAATGCCGTTAGCAATCCGGTCGTATCAGACGTGCCGCCGGCACCGGGATTGTCCTGCACATCGGCGATGATCACGGGGCGGCCCGTATCGCTTGCCATTGCGGTGCGGACGGCCTCTAACGGGTCCAACAGGCGGCGGTCGAACTTGTTCTCAACCGCCAGGAACCCGCCCATAAGACGATCGGCGATGGCATCCGCCCGCACCTGATCCGGGGCGTAGGCGACAACTGACGGGCCGGTATCGGGAATATCGGAGGCAGTGAAGCCCAGTGCGATATCGGCGGCGCAGTCAGGCGGCACATCATCCAGCAGAGCGTAAAGGGACTTGCACGGGTCAGCACCCGTATATTGCGCGGATAGCGGGATAAGATACGGGCATTGCCGGAACGCCTTTGCCGGACGCGCCCCCGCGATTTGCGCCAGCACAGACGTAACACACCGTGCACCTGTGGCCGCCATGTCGAGATGCGGATAGGTCCGGTAGAGGGCGATGAAGGACGCGTGATCCACCATCGCCCGCGTGACATTAGCGTGCAGGTCGAGGCTGATCACAACGGGTAACTCATCGCCGACCACCTCCCTGACGCGGAGCAGCAATTCACCCTCGCCGTCCTCATGGCTCTCCGCCACCATTGCGCCGTGCAGGTCGAGATAGATGGCGTCGACCGGCCCGGCACCGCGAATGCCGTCAAGAATCATCCCGCTGATCGTCTCGAAAGCCTCATCCGTGACATGGGCGGACGGCTCCGCCGCACACCACAGTAACGGGACGAGGTCTATCGACGGGTGCCCTGCCGCTGCCGCGACGAATCCGGCAATCGGCAGATTGATCCCCACCGTCCCTGACAACACATCCGCGCCATGCAGCATTTGCGGCCATGAATCGGCAATCTGGAACTCGCTCAGCCCCGCCTTTGTGACGGCAAACGTGTTCGTCTCATGCTGAAATCCGGCAATGGCGATGCGGGGCACGGGCGATTAGGATTTCAGACTGGCAAACCACCAGATATTACCGCACGGATCTTCCACACCCGCCATCCTGTCACCGTGAGGCCGATCATTCGGCTCCATCACCGATTTTGCGTCATGCTTGAGCGCAATTTCATACGCCGCATCAGCATCATCCACATAAACGTGCATTTGCGAGACATTGGCAGCATAGGCATCCGTGCTCTGGTTCAGCATGATGATCGAATCGCCAATACGAAGCCGCGCGTGCTGTATCGAATGATCATCGTATCGCTTCTCTTTGATCAGCTCCGCGCCCAAGGCGGTCGTGGCGAACGTGATCAACCGATCCGCATCATGAACCGTGAAATAGGGCGTAATGGTATGAAGGCCGTCCGGCAAGATCATAGCGCCCGCGCCTTCTCCCGCAGGATAAACTTCTGAATTTTGCCTGTAGATGTCTTCGGCAACTCCTCAAACAGCACGGTTTTCGGGCATTTGAACCCCGCGAGATGCTCGCGGCAAAAGGCGATCACATCGGCTTCAGTGGCGGTTTGACCCTCGCCCATCTCAACAAAAGCACAGGGCGTCTCGCCCCATTTATCATCGGGGCGGGCGACCACGGCGGCGGCGACAACGCCGGGGAATTTGAACAAGATCGCTTCGACCTCGACCGAAGAAATGTTCTCGCCCCCCGAAATAATCACGTCTTTCAGGCGGTCACGGATTTTGAGGTAGCCGCCGGGATAAATCGCCGCCGCGTCACCGGAATGGAACCAACCGCCTTTGAACGCTTCTTCCGTGGCCTCGGGGTTTTTGAAATAGCCCTTCATCACCGTGTTGCCGCGCAGCATGATCTCGCCGGAGGCCTCGCCCTGATGATCGACCTCCGCGCCCGTTTCCATATCGACCGCTGTAGCGCCCTCAAACATCGCCATGCGCGGACCTTGGCGGCCTTTGATTTCCGCGCGTTCCTCTGCGGGCAGGCTGTTCCATTCCGCTTTCCAGTCACATTGGGTGACGTGGCCGTAGGTTTCGGTCAGGCCGTAGACGTGTTGGACGTTGACGCCCAACTCCTCCATTTGCGCCAGAACGGCGGGGGGCGGGGGAGCGCCTGCGGTGAACGCCTCAATTGTGTGGTCAAACTCGCGGCGCTCTTCGGGTTTGGCGTTGATGAGCATCCCCAGCACGATGGGCGCACCGCCGAAGAACTGCGCACCGTGATCGGCGGCGGCATCGTAGATCGCCTTGGCCGAAATCGCGCGGGTGCAGATCATCGTCCCCGCCTGCGCCGCCATCGCCCAGGCATGGCCCCAGCCGTTACAGTGGAACAGCGGCACGATGTAGACGTATTTCGGATGTTTGGGCAGCGGCCACCCCATGATTGTGCCAATCGCGATCAGATAAGCGCCACGATGGTGATAGACGACGCCTTTGGGCCGCCCCGTCGTGCCCGACGTATAATTAATAGCCATCGCATCCCACTCATCGGCAGGCATCTGCCATGCGTAGGCCGGGTCGGCGGCGGCCAGCAGTTCCTCATAAGTCACCGCCCCCGTTCGTGCGCCCTCGCCGGGTTTGAGGTCGGCTTGCGGGTCGACCACGTCGATCACTTCCGGCGCTTTATCGCCGAGGATCGTGAGGGCTTCGGTCAGGACGGGCGAAAACTGCGTGTCGCAGATAACCAGCTTCGACTCCGCATGTTCGAGGATATAGGCAATAGTATCCGCATCCAGCCGCGTATTGATCGCGTTCAGCACCGCCCCGGCCATATTCACCCCGAAATGCCCCTCAATCATCTCCGGCGTATTCGGGCAGATGAAGGAAACCACATCATTGCGCCCGATTCCCCGCGCATTCAGCGCCGAGGCAAGGCGGACGCAGCGTTCGTAGGTCTGACTCCATGTATAACGGCGGTCACCGTGGATCACCGCCGGATGGTCGCCATGCACTTCGGCGGCGCGGCGAATAAAGGAAAGCGGGCTGAGGGGGACGTAATTGGCCGGGGTTTTCTCGAATACGTCAAAATCTTCGCGGGCCATGAATCGCTTGCTCCCCAAGTGGCATCAACAGGCCGACAAGCCTAGCGCTGCGAAGGACGGAAATAAAGCGCGACATTCCATCCACAGCAACAGGCCCGCCCGAACCCGCCCGGCGGTCATGTCGAAGCTGAAAATGGTCTATCAGCATGACGGTTATGCCGAGATGGAGCATTGCGGCGGGACGGTGATCGACAGCCGTCACGGCGGCGCATTGTGTGAAGGCGAAAGACGGGTCGCAATGGGACCGGATCGAGGTTGTCACGGGGGACAGCAGCCTTGAGAGCGACAAGGTCATCCGCCGCACGACGCACACGGCAATCTGTCATGCGGGGGCTGACAGCTATCTTGCCAACGAACATCGCCATCATCAAGCTGAAACAACCACTGCCCAAAGAAGTGATCCCGGCGACGATTGATGAATATCGCCGTCCGAGCATCACCGGGGGCAGCATTGCACTGGCGGCTGGCTGGCCTGTGACGGGGGACCGTGCGGGGGAGACGGACCTCAAGAAAGTGCCGCTGGCGGTGACCGATGTTGAATGGCCGGGCTTTATCACCGTCACCAGCCCGCATGGCCGGATGGAAGGTGTGTGTCAGGGCGAGTCGGGCGGCCCGCTGCTGAGCATCACCAACGGCAAGCGCAGCGTTGTCGGCGTGCTGTCGGGCATTCAACAGGGCACGAACGACCACACAGGTGAGCCGTGCATGATGGCGGGCTACGACATGTACTACACGCCCATCGCCGCCTATCGCGACTGGATCGACGCGGTGGTTGACCTGTGCAGCAATGATCCGGATGCGTGCCGTGGCAAGCGGGAGTCGAGCTTCTTCCTCTCCGGCAAACAAACCACCACCGCCCCGCGCCAGATGGCATCCTACGCTCAATAAGAAGCGATACCACACAAGTCTTGTAGGGAATTTTGACCCGGGTTGAGCGCGAACAGGTCTAAGGGCGGTGCATCGGGGGAAGCGCCGCCTTTTTGCTGTTTGCAAAGCAACAGGCTGGCAAAGCACTATGGAACGGCTAGGTATAGGGGGACCATTAATCCCAATACATAGCGAGACAGCGATGACTGAGTATACGCCGCCGAAAGTCTGGAAATGGAATGCCGCCAATGGCGGAGAGTTTGCCAATATCAACCGCCCCGTCGCCGGATCGACCCATGAGCAGGCGCTCGCGGTCGGCAAGCATCCGCTGCAACTCTATTCGCTGGCCACACCGAACGGGGTCAAAGTCACGGTGATGTTGGAGGAGCTGCTGGCGCTGGGGCATACCGGGGCCGAGTATGACGCGTGGTTGATCGATATCCGCAAAGGCGATCAGTTCGGCAGCGGTTTTGTCGGGGTAAATCCCAACTCCAAAATACCGGCGCTGATGGATCACAGCACACCGGCACCGACGCGGGTTTTCGAATCCGGCGCAATCCTGCTGTATCTGGCTGAGAAATTCGGGGCGTTTCTGCCGACCGATCCGGCCAAACGGACCGAGACGCTGAACTGGCTTTTCTGGCAGATGGGCAGCGCGCCGTATCTGGGCGGCGGCTTTGGGCATTTCTACAATTATGCGCCTATGAAAATCGAATACTGCATCGACCGCTTCACAATGGAAACCAAGCGCCAACTTGATGTGCTGGACCGTCACTTGGCCGAAAACGAGTATATGAGCGGCGATGACTATACGATTGCCGATATGGCGATCTGGCCTTGGTATGGCGTGCTGACGACCGGCAAACTGTACGGCGCGGCAGAGTTTTTGGAAGCTGACAGCTACACCAACCTCACCCGCTGGACCGCACAGATTGCGGGGCGCGAGGCGGTGAAGCGGGGTCGGATGGTCAACCGCATCTCCGGCGAGTTGTCCGAGCAACTGCATAACCGCCACGACGCGGGTGATTTCGACACCAAGACGCAGGATAAGCTGGAAAGCTGATCCATGACCAAGTTGCTCCACACCTTCGCCGACCTGCCCGCCACCGCATGGCGGATTTGGTTGGAGCATTGGCGATTGCTGTGGGTGCGGGTTGTGCTGATGGGCGCGCTGGCGCTGCTGTCATTAGGAATTGCACAGTTGGTGGGCATTTACTGCCTGACAAACTGGCGAGCTATGTCAGTGGGAAAGCCGCGGATAAACTGCTGGAGGTTATCGCCAACGCCATGCTGGCGGTGACCACATTTTCGCTGACGGTGATGGTCAGCGTGTATCAATCATCGTCATCACAGTTCACACCGCGCGTGCATCGCCTGATCGTGCAAGACCCGACGACAAAGAACACGCCGGCCGCATTTATCGGCGCGTATGTCTATGCTTTGACCGGGAATATCCTGCGCGAGATGGCCATTTTCACCGATGACCGGGCATTCCTGCTGTTCGTGATGACGGTGCTTGTGCTGATTTATGTCGTCGTATCAATGGTGCGTTGGGTGCTGCATCTGCAACCCTGTTCATACACGACTATGGGTGCGGCCCCTGACGCCAACGGATTTGATCGAGGATGCGTTTGGATCATTGGCGCGCGATGGTGCAGGGGTGGTGGAGGTGCAGCAGCGGCTGCAAAAAGCACTGACCTCACTGATGCGCCATTCCTGCCCCGAAATGGCGGAGGCGGCTGAGAAAGCGGCTCTGATCGAATATGAGCGCAGCTTGTCGGCGCTCATATTCGAACATGACCGCACGCGTCTGCAAACCGCAACCGCAGCATCGGTGGTGGAGGCCCATGAAAAGCGGATTGCCTGACACCCGTTGACAAGGGCGCTTAAATACTCTGCGATGCGATGAAAGAACAGCCCGCAGGAGATCACTCATGGACGCCCCCGTTCCACCACAAAACACCGGCGACCTCCCGTTTCGCGCCGATCCGAAAACCTCCTACACACTTCCCGCGCGCTACTACACCGATCCGGCGATCTTCGAGGCGGAAAAGGCGGCGATATTCTACCGCACATGGCACTACGCGGGGCATGTGAGTCAGGTGTCGGAGGCGGGCGCGTATCTGACGACCAAAATCCACGAGCAGAATATCTTCGTCGCGCGCGGCCGGGACGCGGAATTGCGCGCTTTCTTCAACGTCTGCGCCCATCGCGGCCATGAATTGTTGGAGGGCACGGGCCGCAAGAACGTCATCACCTGCCCCTATCACGCTTGGGCGTTCGATTGGGACGGGCGGCTGGTGAATGCGCGCAATTCTGAGAATGTCGCCGGCTTCAACAAATGTGAGTTCTCACTCAAGCCCGTGCGGGTGGAGGTATTCTGCGGCCTCGTGCTGGTCAATCTCGATCCTGATGCCGCACCGTTTACCGAAACGATGGACGGTTTGGAGGATGAAATCCGCCAATATCTGCCCCGCGTGGACGACTTGGCCTTTACCCAACGCGATACCTATCAGGTGAAAGCGAACTGGAAGACGTTGGTTGATAACTTCCTCGAATGTTATCACTGCGCCCCCGCGCACAAGGATTTCGTCGATCTGGTCGATATGAACAGCTATCGCACGATCACCCATAAACGCTACTCCAGCCAATGCGCCGCCGCCCCGCGCACGACCAATTCCAAGGCTTTTTCATTCGAGAAAGGCGATGTCGATTTCGGTTATGCCGGCTTTTTTGTATGGCCGAATTTCACGATCTGGATTTACCCCGGCGAGCCGAACCTGTCGGTGCTGCAAATGAACCCTGATGAGGCCGGGACCTGCCTTGAATATCAGGACTGGTTCACAATGGACGGCGCGCTGACCCCGCAGCTGGCCGAAGCGATTGCCTATCAGAAAGACGTGCTGCAACCTGAAGACATCGGCCTGTGCGAAAGCGTGCAGCGGGGGCTGAAATCGCTGGGCTATAATCAGGGGCGGTTCATTGTGGACGAAGGGCTGACCGAGTTGTCCGAACATGCGGTGCATCATTTTCAGGTGATGGTGGCGCAGGCGCTGGGGACGGCGTTGGAGTAGGCGACATAAGCGCCGTTAAACCACCTCCAAAAACTTCGGCGCCACGGTCAGCAGATACTCAAACAACGCCCGCCGCGCTTCAGGTGTTTGCGCGGCTTCGGGAAAATGGCTCAACCAGTGTTTATCCGTATCCACCGCCAGCCCGCGCATATGAATCAGCTTTGCGGGCGTGGGCAGCGGGTTCTGGCTGATGACATGCATAAAATGGTGCAGCTCCTGCGCGGAAGCGAAGTAAAGCTGCAACCCGTCAAACCGCACCTCCAACATCGGATGACCCTTGCCTTCTATGGCTTCAGGCAGAGGCGGATCAAACCGCGTCGCTTGAGTCCAGACCTCCTCATCCAGATTATGATGCACCCAGAATGACAAAGGGGTTGCGGTGAAGGTATCGTGATAAAGGATCGTATGGCTTCTCATTCCGCGCCTATATCATACGCCCCGAATGCGGCTCTACAGAAAGTGACACCCGGTGAGTAAAGCATGACCATCCTCGTCTTCGATTCCGGCATTGGCGGGCTGACGGTGCTGCGCGAAGCGCGGGTGGTGATGCCGTTTCACCGCTTTGTTTATGTCGCCGATGACGCGGGCTTTCCCTACGGCGACTGGGCCGAAGAAGCGCTGCGCACCCGGATTATCAGCCTTTTCGACGGCTTGTTGCAGACGTGGCAGCCGGACGTAGTGATTATCGCCTGCAACACCGCCTCCACCATCGCCATCGCGGCCTTGCGCGCGGCCTATCCCGGCCAAACTTTCGTCGGCACAGTCCCCGCGATCAAACCCGCCGCCGAGCGCACCCGGTCGGGCCTGATTTCAGTGCTGGCCACACCGGGCACGGTCAGGCGCGACTATACCCAAGACCTGATCCGCAGCTATGGCGGGGGCTGCGCGGTCAAGCTTGTCGGCAGCGCCAATCTCGCCGCGCTCGCCGAAACATACATGCGCGGCGGAATGGTTGACGAGGCCACCGTCGCCGCCGAAATCGCGCCCTGTTTTATCGCGCGGGACAGCGCGCGTACAGATATTGTGGTAATGGCATGTACCCACTTTCCGTTCCTCGTGAACCGGATGCGCAAGCTGGCCCCGTGGCCCGTAGACTGGATCGACCCCGCCGAAGCCATCGCCCGCCGCGCCGCCGGTTTAGCACATGAGCAGACAGCCACAGACGCCGCCCACCATGCGGTTTTTATCAGCGGCCCGCCCGATGCGTTGACAAAGCGTTTGCTCACCGGATTTGGCCTTACCGCAATCTGAAGGCTGGTCCGATCCGGTGTCCCGCGTTACCGTGAAGGAAACGGGGGTATCAAACATGACCATGTTCAACGAAGGTAACCGTGCGCTTCAGGATAAATATGGTGGTCGGGCGGTGGCGGATAAGATCGTCGAGCTGGTGGAGACGGACCGTTTCAATGACGAGTTTAAAGAATTCGTTGAAGCGCTGCCCTTCTTCTTCCTCGCCACATCATCGGGCGGGAATACCGATTGTTCCTTCAAGGGCGGCGCGCCGGGATTTGTACGGGTGACTGCGCCAGACATGCTGATCTTTCCCGACTACGATGGCAATCAGATGTATAAATCGCTGGGAAACATCACCGAAAACCCCAATGTCGGCCTGCTGTTCATGCGTTTTGGCGCGGAGGAGGGGCAAGGCGCGCTCTACCTGCGTCTCCGGGTCAACGGCAAGGCCACCGTCCACGATACGCACGAAGCACTCGCCAGCTATCCCGGCGCCAAACGCATCGTCGAAGTCGCGGTGACACATATTTTCCCTAATTGCCCGCGATACATCCCGCATATGGAAATGATAACCCCTTCCCGCCACGTCCCCGAAGCTGGCAAAGACCAGCCCATCCCGGCCTGGAAAGAAATCCCTCCGATTGCAGAGTTGTTATGAATATCAAAGCCGTTCCCTTTCTCGCCCTCACCATTCTGGCCCAACCCACTGCGGCGCATCACGGCTTCCGCATGGATTACGATGCCTCAACGACCTATTGGCTGGAGGGGACGATTGTGGAAGGATATTACGGTCTGCCCCACGCCGAGTTTGATCTGCGCCTGAACGCGGGGGCGATGCCTGAGGCGGGCGATACGGATGAGAAAGCGGCGGATTTGATCGGGCGGCTCGAACGCTCGCCCCGCGATTTACGCCCCGTGGTCGAGGTCGAGTTCCCGCAGCAGGAACAGTTCTACGCGCTTGGCGATGTGCTCAAACCCGGCGATGCGGTGGCTGTGATCGTCATGCGCGGGTGCGACTCGCCAAATCCGTTACGGGCGCAGTGGATCAAGCTGCCGGATGGCTCAACCCTGCGCGCCAAAGGCACGGTTCAGGCGGAGGTTCAGGTCTGTGAACGCGCTTCTGGCCGCGATTGAGGGTTGGGACTGGGTCATTGCCCTGCGGCGCAGTCTTTGGGGCTACGGTGCGCTGAACGCGGCCCATATCGCCAGCATCGGCTTGCTGCTCGGCTCAATCATCAATGTCGATCTGCGGATGATTGGCCTCTGGCGGGGGGATCGCTGGCGGGAAGGGTTGCGCGAGGCACTGCCGCTGGCCAAGGCGGGGTTTGTGCTGGCCGTTATCACGGGCACGCTGTTGTTTGCGGTCCGCGCCGGGCGCTATGTCGATATGACCCCGTTCCGGCTGAAAATGGGGCTGTTGGTGCTGGCGCTGATCAACATCTGGCTGTTCCACAAACGCTTTTACACCCACGACATCCGCACCCCCGCCATGCGCGCCTCTGCTCTCGCATCGCTGCTCTTGTGGCTCGGCGTTTTGGGCGCGGGGCGGGCCATCGGGTTTTTGTGAGCGATAAATCTACGGTGAACAGCCCTTTGGGGCTTCGCCTTCGCCGCACAATCCGCTAGAAGCGCGCTATCTTTCGATTTTTTCGCTTCGGAGTTCCCCGTAATGGGCTATCGTATCGTTGTTGTGGGCGCGACCGGCAATGTGGGCCGCGAGCTGCTGAATATCCTTGCCGAGCGGGAATTTCCCGCCGATGAAGTCGCCGCGCTCGCCTCCCGCCGTTCGGCGGGGCAAGAGGTCGGCTATGGCGATGATGACCTGATCGTTCAGGATCTTGAACGCTTTGACTTCACGGGCTGGGACATGGCCCTGTTCGCCGTCGGGTCCGAGGCAACGAAGACATATGCGCCCAAAGCCGCCGCTGCGGGCTGTGTGGTGATCGATAACTCGTCGCTCTACCGCTATGATATGGACGTGCCGCTGATCGTGCCGGAAGTAAA
Source organism: uncultured Neomegalonema sp. (assembly GCA_937948985.1). Lineage (GTDB taxonomy): Bacteria > Pseudomonadota > Alphaproteobacteria > Rhodobacterales > Rhodobacteraceae > JAHDDY01. The sequence continues at coordinate 75,047 of CALFAK010000066.1, forward strand.
TCCGGAGGCCATCGACGGCTACACCAAGAAAAACATCATTGCGAACCCGAACTGTTCGACCGCGCAGATGGTTGTCGCGCTGAAACCCCTGCACGACCGCGCCACGATCAAGCGCGTTGTCGTCTCGACCTACCAGTCGGTTTCGGGCAGCGGCAAGGAGGCTATGGAGGAGCTGTGGAACCAGACCAAAGGCATCTTTGTGCCCGGTCAGGAAGTCGCGCCGAAGAAATTCACCAAGCAGATCGCCTTTAACGTCATTCCACATATCGACAGCTTTATGGATGACGGCTCGACCAAAGAAGAGTGGAAGATGGTCGTTGAGACCAAAAAGATCGTCGATCCGAAGATCAAAGTCACCGCAACTTGCGTGCGTGTCCCTGTCTTCGTCGGCCACTCGGAGGCGATCAATATCGAGTTTGAACAGCCCCTCGATGCCGCGGAAGCCCGCGATATTCTGCGCCAGTCGCCCGGTATTCTGGTGGTCGATCAGCGCGAAGACGGCGGCTATACCACGCCCGTCGAATGCGTCGGCGATTTCGCCACCTATATCAGCCGCATTCGTGATGATCAGACGGCGGACAACGCCATCAACCTCTGGTGCGTCTCCGACAACCTGCGCAAAGGCGCGGCGCTGAACGCGGTACAAATCGCGGAACTGCTGGGACGGCGGTGTTTGAAGAAGGGGTGATGCCCGCACAGCAACACGCCCGCCGGAACCCGTCCGGCGGATACTTCTAAGTATTTGATTTTCTCAGGTTATCCGGCGGATCATGCAGCGCGTAAAGCGCCATCTCGTGGCAATCCTTGAGAACAAAATCCACCGGATGCAGCCCCCGATCCCTGTGACCGGGCGGTTTTCCCGGCCGCATCGGTGCGATATAACGACCCGTTTCAGCCCTGACAGCCTGACGCTTCGCCTCCCACCGCGCCAGCCTTCGCGCCTGTTTCGGCACATCGCCCAGCGCTGCGTTCAACGCCCGCAGCCGTCGCATCAGATGCGCCACACTGACCGCATCATCCGGCGAGATCACGACGGCAGGCTCAAAAACCT